>JAICWG010000055.1 GCA_025934915.1 Nitrospira sp. | reverse complement strand
CGCTGCTTTTGAAAGTGATGTGCCGGTGCCGACTTCCATTATCAGTCTCCTCACTTGCCGGTCTGTGACCATTCGCCCTCCCTTCATAGATGGAGAGCTTATCGACCAGGCGGTTGCAAGGATCAGCACCCCGCAATTCTAGTTGTCGTTACCCCGCAATTCTAATTGTCGCTGAACAGACGCACGATGATCGCGTGTACTGGGAGAACCTGCCTGCTCGAGAGCCCGCCGCGTAGGCTCACACCGTCAGGTGCCACGTATGGACTGGCCGAGACTGTCCAAACAAGCGGGGCCACTGCATACACTCGGCCCTGCCAGGACCTTGTCTTAGCGGTAGTCTCTATTGCAAGGGGAGCAGGATAGAGCTTCAATAGGAAGTTCTGCGAGGAATGTTGACCTCGGTCATCAATAGTGGACGCCATGAATGGCAGCCTCACGCCGCTGGCTGTTGACGGCCCACTGCTGGGCAAATGCTGCGGGGGAGTGATTTCCCAGCCGTGAATGCCGACGCTGACGGGTATAGAAGATCTTGATGTACCCGTGATCTCCCGCCGAGCCTGCTCTCGCGTGTCATACCGCCGGTGATGCACGAGCTCATTTTTCAGTGTTCCCCAGAAACTCTCCATCGGCGCGTTGTCATAGCAGTTGCCCTTCCGACTCATGGACGGGATCAGGCCGAACTGCCGCAACTGATCTTGATAGTCCTGGGCACAATATTGAACCCCACGATCGGAGTGGTGGATCAAGCCTGAGCGTGGGCGTTTCGCCCACACCGCTCTCACCAAGGCGCTACTCACCAAGTCCGTCGTCATGCGGGCCCCCATCCCCCATCGCATGCCCGACCACCTCACACGTATACAGATCTTTGATCTCCGCCAGATACCACCACCCTTCCGCCGTGGCGATATATGTGATATCGGTGACCCACGTCTCATTCAAGCGCGTCGCGGTGACTGTTTGGGCCAGGCGGTTGTCCGCCACGGGCAGTCGATGCGCCGAATCCGTGGTGAGCGTGAATCGGCGCACCTGTTGGCAGCGTATACCCAGCTTCTTGCGCAGTCGCTTGATGCGCCCAACTCCGACTGGGAAGCCGTCCGCACGCAATTCCGCCTGGAGACGTGCTGGTCCGTAGGTCTGCCGCCTGCGCCATGGGCGGCTTGGATCGCCACTGTTAGCCGCGTACTCTCCTGGCCCGTTTCGAGGGGCGTCGCTTCCGCCAGGCATAGTAGCCGCTTCGGGACACCTCCAGCACCCGACACAGCATGGCTAGGGGATACAGACGGCGCAGCGCCATCATGAGCGCGTACCGGGCAGCTGCGCCTTGGCAAAGTACGCGGTGGCTTTTTTAGGATGTCGCGCTCCATGCGGGCTTCGGCGAAATCTCGTTTGAGCCGGGACACCTCGGTCTCCAAATCCGTCACGGGCCGTCGGTTCTCCCCCAGCTTCGCAAGTTGGCCGCGTCGGGCTCGAAACACCCAGTTCGCGAGCGTCTTGTCGGAGATGGCGAGTCGTCTCGCCGCCTCCGGAGTCGTCACGTCCTGTTCGAGCACGAGCTGCACCGCTTGCTCCCGAAACTCCTTCGTATACTTCTGTCGTAGAACCCGCGTTCCATCTCACACCTCCAGACCTTTGATTGTAGGTTGAAGGCGTCCACTTTTTCGAGCCTAGCACATGTCTGAACGAACACTGGTTTCTGACGTTGCAGGAAGCGCAGCGGTTGATTGATGCGTGGCAGCGGGAATGTAATAACGAACGGGCGCACTGCTCCATTATTGAGGATGTAACACCCCAGGAGTTCCTTCATAACTATCACAACAGGGGCCAGTTGACAGAGAAACTATCGTCCTCGGCTGTGATGTAATAACAGGAGAACGGCAAAGCTTACAGCGTTCGGAGGAAAGGTCACCACTAAACAGCTATTCGACTCTCGCTGACAGCGTAATCCAACATGTAGCTCGGAAGAGAGCTTGATGCAACCCCATTGAGAACCACATGAATGGGTCTGTCGGCGCGTAGGGATCCAAGCGCCTGTTTGACAGCTTGTTTGGACGTCAGATTAGCTCTCACCACAAGGAGGAGGAGATCGCTATGACTTTCCAGCACATTCATCGTGGCCACAGGTAGAATTGGTGGGGCATTCAGAAGGATATAATCAAATTCCTCTCGCAATTGTGACAAAACACGATTGAGTTGACCTGCCCTTAATAGATCGTTGGAATTAGCCACAGATTCGCCGGCTGGCATGATCCAACATGGAACATCTGTAAAGGAACTCATGGCCTGCTGCAACGGAATGTCGCTTCTTAGACAGTCAATAAGCCCATACCTTACCGGTGATTCAAGGAAGGCCGTCAGTTCGGGATAGACGAAGTCACAATCCAGTACGAGTACACGCCTTCCAAAATCTCGCGACAGGGTATAGCCGAGATTAATCACAGTCGTTGTTTTTCCCTCGCCTTTAATAGCACTCGTCACAGCAACAACTATCGGCGCCCCGGTCGTGTTGAGTAACTGCAATCTCGCCGCTGCGACACGATACTGTTCAGCGGCCATTGAACGAGGGAACATTTTCGCAACAAATCTTCTGTCGATCTCGTGCAAATTCTGACGTTCAGGCAGTGGCTGCTTATTTAGTTCAACCTCCGACCGCGATCTCATGGTTATGCCCAGCGAAGGTCTCGGCAAAGCGGCGTTCTGAAAATACCCTGGATCGCCGGCCGTACGCCACAGTAACGAAAAATCTGGAATGGCCGCCAATAACCGAGGGCCTGCAAGAAGAAGCTCTACATCTTCTGGACCTCGGAACTGAGGAGTGAGCCGCTCACGTACGACCGACAGCCCTGCCCCCAAAATGCACCCGAACAAAAACCCTAATACCAATACCCTTGTGCTGTTTGGAATGGCCGGCACTCGTGGCAAATTGGCACGGTCCAGTATGCGGTACTTTCCGCCTTTCTGCCGTTTTTCGATATTTTCCTCGACCCGCGTATGCAGACGTTTATCGAGGAGCATTGCGTAATTGGTCTTCATGTTATTGTAGTCGCGTTCGAGGACAAGCAGCTCTTGTTCAACCGCAGGCGACCTATCGAGACGCTTTTCAAGGTCTCTCTTGGTAGTGCGCAATTGGTCTAGACGCTGTCGGAGAAGAGTTATCTCGGTTCTCTCCTCGTTCTGCTGCTTCAACAGATCTTGAAGATATGGATCGAGCGGCGGCGTCTTGTCGGGCCGGATCGCATCCCGACCATACAGATTGGTTAACTCCTCTTCCGTTTGCCGAATTTCCTCCTTAGTTAAGATGATTTCGGGATATCCATCCCAAAATTCCGCTCTGAGCTTGACCAGTTTCTCTCGGAGTTCCTTCAGGTGCCGAAATAATGGGTCCGGTTCCATCGAGCGTGTGGTGACAAAACTCTGTTGCCCGGATGTGCGGTACAACTGAACCGCTTGATGCAGTGCGTCGAGTTTGTCGGAGTGGCGCTGAAGACTCTCGGTAGCGGTCGTGATCTCTCCCTCTGCTCGATCCAAGGCCCTAAGGTTGGTATCTGCCTGCTGGGGGAGGTCGCCCAGATGTGTCTTCTTGAACTGGCTAATACTCTCTTCTCTCTTTTCCAGTTCACGCTTTAGTAGTCGCAGCTCTTCATCAAGGAATTCTCCCGTGCCCTCGACTTCCTTCTCACGCTCCCGGTTGTTCTCCTGAATGAATTTGTCTACCATGCGTGCTGTCACCTGCATGGCAGTGTTGGGATCGCGATGTAGAAAAGAGACCACGAAGCCATCAACCAAGTTTTGTGAGGTCTTGCCTCCAGCAGGATCGATCATGGCTCGCTCAACCTTCGCCATACTCGCTAACTCACCCCAACCAGCTAACTCTCCTTGCCCATCAGATCCATCACTGCGCACATCTAATTCTTTTGTTATCGCATCTAAGAAATCCTGACTGATAATTTGCTTCTGGATAAGAAAGAGACGTTTCTCGAAATTTTTTTCCGAACCTTCTCCATTATTGATAACGTCGTCAATTCCCTTGCGCCCTTCCGCCACAATCAACGCTTGTGACTGATAGTATTTAGGAGCAATCAGCAGGTAACTCCAGGCCAGCGTCAAAGAAAGTGCGACCGCTCCCATGATGATCCATTTATTGCGCGAAGCGATGAGGGCATACTCGCGGACTGTGGCCATTCCTGTCTGATCTACTGAGGCGGCTGACTCAGAATATTGCATGCGTGCCCTCCGGACAACTTACTCTAAGGTAGAGCGGGAATCAGGCATTATAAAGACGCACCAGCAGAAACGCCAATACATCTCTCACTTTACAGTGAACCAGTCGACACGGTCGAAGACTCGGTATCTGAAACGCTGGCTTGGAACATCGGGACGATTTCCTTGAGTCGTTCGAGCAGCACGTTTGCTTCGTCACGATAGCTTGCCGCCTCCAACGCAGATAGCCTTTCCCGAAACTCTTCGAAGTCGAGTTGACTTATTGTCCGAATCTGCAAGATTTTCTCCAAGGATGACCGCACCGCAACCTCTCCCTCACCGACTAACTCCTCATAAAGCTTTTCCCCAGGACGTAGACCGACAAATCGAATAGAAATATCCTTCCCTGGGTTGAATCCGGACAGCCGGATGAGACTCCGGGCGATATCAAGAACTTTGATTTGCTTTCCCATATCGAGAATATAAATGTGGCCTTGCTCGCCAATAGTTGCTGCCTGAAGCACCAACTGAACAGCCTCGGGTATAAGCATGAAGTATCGTCGAATCTCCGGGTGTGTAACGGTTACGGGTCCGCCACCCTTGATCTGCTCCTGAAAGCGCAGCAACACACTGCCACTGCTGCCGAGGACATTGCCAAACCGTACAAGAAGGAAGCGAGTACGACTAGTCCTCGCGATATCTTGGATAATGAGTTCCGCCACTCGCTTGGTAGCTCCCATCACACTCGATGGGTTGACCGCCTTATCAGTCGAAATATGGACGAATTGTTCGACTCCATAGAGACTCGCGGCTTCAGCGGTAACACGCGTGCCGATGCAGTTGTTCTTCACGGCTTCCAGAGGATTCAGCTCAACAAGAGGAACATGCTTGTGCGCTGCCGCATGGAACAAGATCTGAGGTTTATATTGCTCCAGCACGGCACAGAGCCGCTGGGCGTCAGTGACATCCCCAATCAACGGGACAATAGTAAACCTAAGTTTTCGATCATCTAATTCTTTATGGATATTGTATAGACTGTTCTCATGACGCTCATAAAGCAATAGCACTTTTGGCTCGAACAAGGTGATTTGACGAGCCAATTCAGAACCAATCGACCCGCCGGCTCCAGTAATCAAGACACACTTACCTCTAACCATCTGTCTCGCAGTTTCATTGTCTAGATCGATGGGTGCACGTGACAAAAGGTCAGGGATCGAAACATTGCGTATTTGACTGACGGTACTTTGATCTGCGAGGAGTTCATCTTTGGCAGGTAGTGTCTTGATCGAAATATTATACGGCTCCAATTTAATAACGAGGTCTCGAAGGAACTCAGGAGCAGCATTCGGTACCGCAACCACAACTACTTCGGGCCTGAGTCCTTCTACAAGTTTTGGGAGGTCTTGCACAGTGCCCAATACCCGGACTCCATGGATACGTTGATTAAGAAGCCCAACATTATCATCAACGAATCCGATCGGTTGGCAGTTAAACACTGTACGTGTTTTCATCTCCCGAACGACTCGTTCTCCTGAGTCTCCAGCACCGACGATCAAAACCTTTCGTTTTTTCTGAAAAATTGGCTTATCGCGAAGGATCCTGGAAGACAATCTCATCCCGGCAAGAAACCCGATGAGTAAGATAGAATCTATGGCAAATATGGAACGCGGGTAACTATAGATTCCCATCACCCAATGGACCCAACAATAAAATACGACCGTACTTGTTAAGACCCCTCCTATAATATTTTGAAGGTCCCAAATGCTCGTATACCTCCACAAACCTTCGTTGAGGCCAAACAGGGCAAACGCCACTCCTCTAATGGCAACCAACACGAGTACTGTTTGCTCGAAGATACGGATCTCACTTTCGGGAATGTCACCATCATATCGCAGGGCAAATGCAAAGTAGTTTGCCAAAATTATTAAAACTACATCAAGCACAACAATAATTGGCTTACGCCACCTCAAAACAAAGGAAGATAGGCTCGTCCAAGGAGAGACCAGCGGAGACTCAACGGCAGCTTTTAGCTCAGGAAGCGCGAAGACCACAATCGGGAGTCTAGCAATATGCAATATCGTTTGTATAACAATGGCTAGATCGAGCCGCAAAGACATATGGCGTATATATAATTTTGCCAGCTGCAGCTTTTCCGGAAGAATTTTGAGCTGATACTCTTCTTCAGGATTCGAAGAATAGGCGAGGAGCGCCGCCTCATCAATATACCTCAACGAGGCCAAGTCTGTAATCCCGGGACGAACCGTGAGCACCTCCGAAAACTCAGCACGTAGGCGTTCAACATAACGTGGAACTTCTGGTCTTGGACCGACAAGACTCATATCACCTACAAGAATATTCAACAGCTGAGGCAATTCATCGAGCTTGAATTTCCGTAGAATCCGACCGATTTTCGTTATGCGAGGATCTTGTCCAACCGTGAGAGGCAAGGAGGTAACTGGAGCATCCACGGCCATGGTTCGGAATTTTTGTATCGCGAACGAACGAAACCCCTGTCCCACACGAACCTGACGAAAGATTACTGGACCCGGCGAGTCTAGCTTGATCAAAACAGCGATGATTGCTAGCAACGGCGCCGTGAGCGCCAGCCCTAGCGCGGCCATGCAGACATCAAATATGCGTTTCATCACCGTCGGTTCCTCTTGACAAGACCACGAACAATCTCAATCACACGATTGATCTCGTCCTCCGTCATCTTCGAGTACAACGGTAATGAAACGATTCGTTGGAACACCATACTGGCAACAGGGAAATCTTCGGGTCGGTACCCCCCTCTGTCTCGATGGTAAGGATGTAAATGGAGAGGGATAAAATGCACACTACATCCGACGCCAGCTTGCTGCAGTTGACTGATGAATTCATCGCGACTGATCCGCAAACGGTCCAAATTCAATTGAATGACATACAAATGCCATGCATGCTGTACATGAGAAGCAGTTGGAGGGCACACGATCTCAGGGAGATTTTGAAAGCCTTCCTGATATAGAGCGGCATACCGTTCACGCCCTTTCCAAAAACGCTCACACTTCTTCAGTTGGGCCAAGCCAAGTGCCGCAGCAATATCAGTCAGATTGTACTTAAAGCCAGGTGAGAGTATTTCGTAATACCACGAACCTTGCGCAGAGTAGCGATTCCAAGCATCCCGACTGAGACCGTGCAAACTCATCATCCGCATACGAGCGGCCCACTCAGCGTTATTAGTAGTAACCATTCCACCTTCACCGGTGGTGATATTCTTCGTCGCGTAGAACGAAAAACAAGTGGCATCAGAGATCCCGCCGATCATTTTGCCATGATATCGCGCTGGCAAAGCATGCGCAGCATCTTCGATCACGTGTAGATTATGATCTTGTGCAATCGTGTGAATAGGTCGCAGGTCGCACGGATACCCAGCAAAATGGACAGGGATGATTGCTCTTGTTTTATCTGTGATGGCTTGCTGGATACGATCCGTGTCCAGATT
This sequence comes from Nitrospira sp., assembly GCA_025934915.1. Lineage (GTDB taxonomy): Bacteria > Nitrospirota > Nitrospiria > Nitrospirales > Nitrospiraceae > Nitrospira_D. Next base: position 14,206 of record JAICWG010000055.1, on the reverse strand, counting down.
CAGTGTATCTTGCACACAATCGATCAGAACTGGTCGTGCCTTGAAGTAGGTAACGACCTCGGCCGTGGCGGCAAAGGTCATCGTTGGAACTAGTACCTCATCTCCCTCGCTCACACCAGCCGCTTCAAGAGCAAGATGAAGGGCAGCCATGCAGGAATTGACTGCAACGGCGTGCTCAGCTCCGACCATTGCGGCAAATTCACGTTCAAATTCTCTCACCTTGGGACCCGTTGTCAACCAACCAGAACGGAGAACCTCGAGCACCTCTGACACCTCTTCTTCGCCAACATCAGACCGATGAAAAGGCAGAAAGTCTTTCATTCACAGCTCTCCTCTTTGGCTAACGAACATGTCTATATCAGGGCTACACTTTCCCATAATCCCGGAAAAGCACAACCCATCTTTGGAGGGGCTAGGAAGTTATAGTCGTTTAAGAAATACCTCAGGAATCAAATGGTTATCGATTTTACAACATTACAAAGATTCGAGGCTATTAAAGAATATTGAAATTAGAGTTTTATAATTTTTACCGAGAATTGATTGTCCAGAGCAGTACTGCAAAAGACGTCCAAGCCTTAGAGATAGAATACTGAGTGATAGCTCTCCCGAAGTGTAGACAGTCCAAAGGAAAACGTTCTGGGGTAAGCTTCCTCGTCAAGGAGACAATTTTAAAAGAGAACTTCTGGTTTCCAATTGAGCTCGGTAGATGGTGGGCGGCACACCCGCCAACGCGTCATGGGACCGCGTTTCGTTATACGCCAGTAATCACTCGAGTCCTTCGCAGACACCTTCATCCAGGATATTTAACGTCCGAAACCGGCGGCCGCCATACAAACTGTCACTCATAAAGTCCACGGCCCACACGGCGTTGAACATGGGGACGACGGTCAACGGTTGACGGGGACGCACCTGGAGGCGCTTCTTGGTCGTCGGAGTAAATTCAGCCGCGAGACGGAATCGACTCGCCAGACCCGTTTCGCGTTCCACGGGTAACCATTGAGCCGAAGTCGCCGATCACATTTCCAGAAGCCTCAGCTCGGGTGCACCGCGACCACGGCCGTCAGGGCGGCGATCACCGCGCATCCCGCCGCGCCCAATCTACGAGGGGCCGACAGTACGTCGCGCGTCCTATGCCCACCGCCCGACAGGCCTGCTGAACAGGGAGATCGTGCCCCATGACCAAATTCGTCACGATGTCCGGCGCTCAGCGGGTCCTACAGCTTTTTTTGCGATGACATCCTTCTGCGCCGCGTTCTTAGGAGAGATCCGCGTACATCCGCGATTCAGGCGGCTATTCTCGTGTTCCAGTTCCTTCAGCTGCTTGATTATTGGAGGCTTCCAGTCCGCCGTATTTGGCCTTCCACTTATAGTTGGTCGCCGAGCTGATCCTGTACTACTGCCAGATTTCATCGACCGGGCGCCCGGTATTGGCTTCTTTCAGAATGGATACAATCTGCGTTTCCGTGAACTTCGACTGGCGCATGAAAACAGAGGTGGCTTCGCTTCTGTGGACAGAATCTTTCAGTTCGTACGTGGTGCCTGGCGGTGTGAACCTACGCGGCAGTGGACCATGCAGGCCGGTTCTCCCAGTACCCGCAATCGGGCGCGCGTCCATCAAGCACGCGATGGGGTCGCTGTTGGGTAGAGAACATCAGCTAACGCGCCATGCCGTCCCGCGCGACACCGACGGTCTCGTAGGCATGAAGAGAGACCGCTTTATATTTGAGGCTCCGCCACAGCCGTTCCACAAACACATTGTCCCGCCAACGCCCGGACCCATCCCTACGGATCTGAACGTCGTGAGTTTGCAGGAGTCCCAGAAACTCCGGGCTTGTGCACTGGAAGCCTTGATCCGTGTTGAAGATCTCCGGTGAGCCATACCGGGTGCGCGCCTCCTGCACAGCTTCCACACAGAAGTCCGTGGGTAACGTATTGGACAGCCGCCACGCCGGCCCCCGGCGACTCGTCCAGTCCAGAATCGCACAGAAAGAGACGATGCCCGCTGCATTGGAATATAGGTGATATCGGCCGCCCACACGTGATTCGGCCGTGTGTTCGTCAGCTGGCGCAGCACGTAGGGAGAGATCTGGTTGGCCGGATGCCGTGATTGGTGCGGGGCTTGTGATACACGGCCGTGATCCCCATGCGCCTCATCAGGCTGGCCACATGGCGCCGGCCGACTCCATAGCCCTCGAGCCGGAGGACATCGCGTAATATCCTGGCTTCTGCAAACGGATACTGCGGATGCAGGTCGTCAATCCGGTGTAGGAGCGCCAGCGCCGTATCGGAGACCGGCCTCGGCTGGTCGTACGCCGTTGACCGGGCAAGCTTCAGTAATTGGCATTGTCGCGCCACGGTCACGCGTGGGTGCGGTCGACCATCGCTTTGCGCTCAGCAAGCCCGCCATGCTGAGCGCCCCATCTCAACAATCATGCTACAATTCCAGGTGTCCGATCTTGGCGTGCAGGGTCTTGAGATCCGGGGCCTCCGACGGTGGTGGCGTCCCGCCAAAGACGTCTGCGACCCGGGCCAGCAGGTGCTGCTCCAGTCGATGATCTGCGTGGAAGGGACACTGAACTGCTCGACCAACTCCACCAGCGTCGTGTCGTCTTTACCAGCGGCCCATGCGACCTGCGCCTTGAAGGTGGCTCCATGAGTCCGTCTCGTCCTCTTCCTCGCCGCGCTCCTTTGTGTCGCCACCTCTCGGTAGCTTCGGTGAAGCCAGGCTCTCACTTCGCACACTGTCCGAATTTCTGGATCCCCCTCTGTCAGACCATTCACCAGTGTATCCGATTCACGAAGACTCCCTATTTCATCCGGGCGAAGGTCCGACGCACACTCCTGAGATGGGAAGGACTGCGGATCGGCTCCCCAAGGGATTCGACCGCCATTATCGTGAATGGACCAAGATTCTGCAGAAATGAGTACAGCTCAACCGAGGTTTCGACTGTTCGAATTGGAACCGTCAAGGACGCCGAGTAAAAATCCCTATCGTCGGTCATTGAATTTTGAGAACATTGGTCGGCATCTCCCGCCGTTCAAGATACACCCCATCGTATGATGCACTGATAGGTAGTACTGTCCATCCGAAAGCCCTTACGTAAAGAGACGCACCAGCCCAGCTATCGGTAGAATGCAGCAATCCCTTCAACAACCTCAGCCTGCTGCTCTGGGGTCAGTTCAGGGTAAATCGGAATCGCTACGGTCTCCTTTGCCGCCCGCTCCGATTCCGGAAAGTCTCCCTCTCGATAACCTAAGTAGAGAAAACACTCCTGGAGGTGGAATGGAACCGGATAGTAGATTTCTGCACCGATTCCTTTCTGTTTTAAATGGGCCATGAGCGCATCTCGCCGTTCGACCCTGAGCACAAACTGGTTATAAATGTGATAGTGCTTAGCACCAGAGCTACGGTATACAGGCTCTGGAAATTTCACTTTCCCGGTCTGCGTGAGCCCGCTCTGCTTGAACAGAGTCTCGTACCGAGTGGCATTCTCCTGCCGTCTTTTGGTCCACCCATCGAGATAATTGAGCTTTACGTTCAGAACCGCAGCCTGAATCGTATCGAGACGGAAGTTCCCTCCAATCCGCTTGTGATAGTACTTCGGCTTGCTGCCGTGAACTCGCAAGACCCGCATTCGCTCTGCAAGATCAGCATCGTTGGTCACTGCCATTCCGCCATCGCCTAAACATCCGAGATTCTTACTCGGAAAAAACGACAGGCAGCCGATGGTCCCGATACTGCAGGCTCGCCGTCCATCATAGCATTCCGAGCCAATGGCTTGGGCCGCGTCCTCGATGACGCTCAGGTTGTTCCGCTTGGCAACCTCCATAATTGGGGCCATGTCGGCACATTGTCCGTAGAGATGAACCGGAATAATGGCCTTGCTCTTAGCCGTCAGCACCGACTTAATTTTGGCGGGATCGATGTTATAGGTTACGGGATCGATATCAACAAGCACCGGCTTGGCTCCCAGTCGCACGACTGCTCCGGCTGTGGCAAAAAATGAATAGGGCGTCGTGATGACTTCATCACCAGGACCAACACCGAGGGCCATGAGGGCAACCAGAAGGGCATCAGTGCCAGAGCTCATGCCGATACCGTACTTAGTCTGACAATAGGTGGCCACACGTTCTTCCAGCTTGCCCACATCCGGCCCGAGGATAAAGGCCTGGCTACGGAAAGTCTGCTCCAGCGCCACCATGATTTCCTGGTGGAGCGGTTCGTGATGTGCTTTCAAATCAAGTAATGGAACACCCATGAAGATCTCCTTTCCTAAACCGCCGTCATCCCCGCATGTTCGGTCCGATATTGCTGCCCGCAGTCGGGACAGGCGGCATGCCCGCCCTTGACATGGAGCTTAACCCCACACAGGCACATCCAGCCCGTAACCCGGCCGGGGTTCCCGACTACTAGCGCATGATCCGGTACATCTTTGGTCACAACCGTTCCGGCACCAATGAACGCATATCGCCCGATCGTAATGCCACACAGAATAGTCGAATTAGCCCCCAGTGTGGCTCCTCGCATTACAAGCGTTTGCTTGAGCTCCTTCATACGAGGGATCTCGCTCCGAGGATTGAAGACGTTTGTAAAAACCATCGAGGGACCACAGAAGACATGGTCTTCGAGCGTTACACCTTCATACACCGACACGTTGTTCTGAATCTTAACCCCATTACCGACTGTGACATGAGGGCCGACGACGACATTTTGGCCGATCTTGCAGTTCTTCCCGATACGCGATCCTTTCAGGATGTGGGACGTATGCCAGATGCTCGTTCCTTCGCCGATCTCGACGCCTTCATCGACGAAAGCCGATTCGTGAGCAAAGTAAGGCTTGTCCGGCTTAGAAGCCGCACGCGTCAGGTGCGAAGTGGCCTGTTCCAATGCCTCTTGGCACCGCTGCAACACGGATAGCACACGCAACCCTTCCTCCCCGTCCGTTCTTGGCCTGGTCCGCGTTGCCACACACTGTAGGAAGTGTTGGCATTCGGCTCGCAGTGGCTCTCCTTGCTCCAGTTCAACCCTTTGAGCGTCTGCTTTGTTCGCTATTGGAAGATTGTCCTTCCAGTCGATGGAGTGCGGGTACAAGAGCAGCTTGTCCTTCTTCTCCAGATCATCGAATACAGCCATTTTACGGTCGCCCACCACTATCATTTTTTGCTCCTTGTAGGGGTGTAGCCAAGAGACAAAGATATGGGCCTTCACCCCGCTTGGGAACGACAGGAGACTGATTGTGACGTCGGCGATGTGCTGGTGAAGATAATTCCCCCCTTGCGCTCGGACTCCATCGGGACTCTCGTTAAGCAGCCCCAAAATCACGGAAATATCATGGGGCGCAAAACTCCAAAGGATATTTTCCTCTCGCCGGATCTTACCCAAATTCAACCGGTTCGAATAGATGTATTGGATGCGGCCTAGTTCGCCCGCGCGGATCAATTCTTTGAGCTTCAGCACTGCCGGATGATACCAGAGAAGATGCCCCACCATGAGAATACGGTCCCGTTTCTTGGCGAGGGTGACGAGCTCTTCTCCTTCCTTGACAGAAAGGCAGAGCGGTTTTTCCACAAACACATCCTTGCCGGCCAGCAACGCCTCTCGTACTGCATCAGCATGCCCCTCGGCCGGCGTGGCAATGGCCACAGCCTGGATTGTCTCGTCGCGCAAGACTTCAGCATAAGACACGAATGTCCGACACCGAGGATACTGTTCGCCGAGCGCTCGGAGTGTCTCAGTACTACTGTCGCACACGGCTGATAAAGCGCCCAGGTCGGCAAAATTCCGTACCAGGTTTTTCCCCCAATATCCGGCACCGATTACCGCGACCTTCAGGCCTGTTTCTTGACCATCGCCTGATGTACCAATCATGACGTTCCCCCTGTGATTTACTTCAATAGACCCACATCCTCATCGGTAAGACTAAGATACGGCGCTTCAAGACACAATGGATGAAGATTGTTCGACGATTCAGGTTCTCCCCACAAACTGTCCCAGTAAACAGTCGGGATCGAACAAGGATAAGGCACGGCGAGTGTTGTCCTCCGCTGGAAGGCCAAACTTGACTCGCATTTCTTCACTTGTGATATCAGAAGCTTTCATTGAGGTTTTCCCCGTACACCTCCGTAGGTACCCCACCTGAAACTTCTAGGTTTCGCTGGTCCAGATGGCCCTTTGTGTCAGCGTCCCCTGTCTGGTCATGAGATCGGGCTACGGACATGGCTTGTGAGAAGCGATTGATTTAAGGTGTGGAGATGAAATTCCTGCCACGGCTGGGAAGTAAGCATAGCAGACATGGGTTGTCCGCCAAAGCATCTGACGAAAGCCCGAAAGCGCTGCTCAAACCATCTTCGCCCTGCACCTTGATAAAATCGAACCGTGATCGGAACACGGACCGGAATCTCCCTTAATTCGTAGACATCAAATTCATAAGGATGGCAGTAAAACACGAACGGGGCATCGGTCATAATTCTCCGAGCAAAGTATCGACTCGCAAAGCCAGGCAGCAACCGATGATACCCACCGCCTCCTACAGGCAGATTTCTCCCGAGCGCTTGAAAGGTGGCCAATGGAGCTTCCAAAATACTGCCGCCCTGGCTCAGACGAACCCGAGTCGGTAAGACGGGCCAGCCGGCAATTCCATAACGTGGAAGACGGGCCGGTACGATGCTGGAATCGTACTCAAAACCGGCTTCTGCAAGCACATCGAGAGCCCAAAGCGTATCTTGGACGATCGAAAAATCAGGCGCACGATATCCCTTCACCGGCATTCCGATGATCTGTTCGAGAAAATCTTTGGAGCGACGGACATCGGCGAGAAATTCCTCAGGAGACTGTCGGCCAATTTCCAGATGCCCGTGTCCGTGACACGCCACTTCATGCCCATCAGCCTGGATCTCCTTGACAACCTGAGGAAAACGTTCAGCGAACTTACCGAGCACAAACAGAGTGGCCCGCACGTCGGTCTCGCGTAGAAGCTGCAAAACGTGCCGGGTATTTTCAGCGGCTCGCTCCGTGATGGGAAGACTCCGGTCCCACGTGGATTGAGGCCAATCTTCCACATCGATGGAGATGACGGGAGGACCGTAGCTCATGGCCGTAAACTTACGTGAAAGTCCATGCCTGCTCCCGTGATCTTCTGGATCCGGACATCTGAAAAACCTGCCTGTTCACAGAGTTTACGAATACTGGTGTCCGTATAAAAGTAGACAGGACAGTGCCTCAATTGATAGCGGAATTTTCGGAAGGGGGTCCTGAACCAATGAGTACTGGGAAATGACACAACAGCAAGGCGTTTGACCGCAGGCCGCAGGGCTTTCAGAAAGGCAGACGCATCCTCGACATAATCCATTACCCCCATCACGATCGCATAGTCGTGAGACCCCACCGGCGTCCCCGGAAACAGCCCTGTCACTAATTCGTACCGCGTCTCAGTCACCCCCGCCTGGGCCAGCCGCTGGCGCACCAAGGCCAGCATGTTGGGTGCGGGATCAAGCCCCGTCACTCGCTCCGCACCGCGCTTGAAAGATTCCGCAATGTACGGTCCTGAGCCACATCCCACATCAAGCACTGTACTGCCTTTCAGATGATCAAGTGCTTCGAACGTGAGGGCATATCGAATGAACATGTCACTCCGAAACTTACCGTCCACCCATCGCATAAAAGGATTCCGCTTTTGGTCGTAAATGGTGTCGAAGGTCTCGGCAAAACTATTGAAAAAGATTGCCGCGTTAGGTTCCTGACTCATGACATGCTCCTTTGTTGCTCTGCATCACCACTCTGTACGATACGATCGATACCCCTCTTCAGCATCCCGCGTACAAACCCCATCGCATAGGCCACATGCATGATCGCCGCTGCGACAGGAAACAGAACTGCAACTCGCCACCCGGTCTTATGACTCTGCATCATCCCAGCCATCAGCAATGTTACCCCATAAAGCATCGGTATCGTGGCAGCCGTGAGTCGCCACCACCCGGGTAACGATAGTCCCACTATCACACTGGACAACATAACGACCATAAATAGGGGCGGCACAATCTGCCGAAAAGATGAAGGAATCCGATGTTTTCTTAATACCGCCACCCGCCAATAGCCGTACTCGAAATACTGCCGGAACAGTCTGGACGGCGTCTCGCGGATGAAATAAGAATATCCGGCGCGCGGTGAAATAAAGACCTTTTCTCCGTGTTTGGCAAGCCGGTAGTTGAGCTCGTCATCTTGATTACGAACCAACATTTCATCGTAGAGTCCGACCTTGTCAAACACTTCTCTTCGAAACACCGGATAGCAAGCTCCTTCCGCGTAACCCTCATAAGTCGGATATCGATGCTTTGCATTGCCGATTCCCACTGGATGGGACATCGCCGCCGCAACTGCTTGACCAAAGAGACCCTTTCCTGTGCTCACAGCTGGTCCCCCAACACAACACACTTCGGGATGCTCATGAAGAAGAGCCGCGCATGTCGACAGGTAATCAGGCGCATACTGACAATGGGCACCAAGGATGGCGATATACCGACCACGCGCCTCACGAATACCCACATTCATCGCGCATGGTGTAATACGCCTTGGGTTGTCGACAATCCTCAGTTCGGGATGCTCTTTGGTAAGATTCTCTAAAATCTCTCGGGTACCATCGTCTGATATTCCATCAACGATGATAACCTCAACGCCCTCCGGAGGACGTTCCTGGCCAAGAATCGATCGCACACAGGCCTCAATATGGTGACTCTCGTTACGACAAGGCATGACTACAGAAAGCATAGGAGTCCTTTGCCGACAAGAACCAGGCTCAACCTAAAATTGATTTCGCATATGCTGGCGTGGTCGTGGAGCCCGCACGATGCGATAGGTGTCCGTATCTTTCGCTAAGGCACGATGCATCGAATCCTTACCCATCAGACGCATCACCAGACCCATCGGCGTGATAAGAAGATAATAGATAATCCCGAGTATGATTTTCGTATTGATCGAGCCGAGAATGTGACCGATCTTCATCCATCCACCGTGAACCTGCTTCAGGCTCTGCGGGGCAATCGCGCCCAGAACAATGAGCAGGCTCCCGAGAATCATCGCCCACAAGCGGGGCGACTCACTTCGAAACACAAGAGGCCACAATCCGATTATCGCAAACACCCCTCCAACCAGGAGCCCGAACTGCCGCAAATCTTTCGTGGTGGGCGGCTGATTTGTTCGATCCATCGTGCAATCTCCTAATCAAGCTCGAATTCTTTTTGCCAGTTTGTATCGTTCTCCAGCGGCTTTTGTTGCGTTTTATACAGGACACAGTTTTCCAGTACGAGCACATCCATTTCAGTCCGCATAAAACATCGGTAGGCATCCTCCGGTGTGGACACAATCGGCTCCCCTCGAACGTTGAAAGATGTATTGACCAAAACAGGATAGCCGCTTTGTACTTCGAACGACTTGAGCAACCGGTAATACCTAGGGTTAGTCTCCTCATGGACAGTTTGTATTCGGGCCGAGTAGTCCAGATGAGTGACGGCGGGAATATCAGACCGTGGAACATTCAACAGATCGATTCCCCATAGATCGGCTCGATTGGCAGGCAAGGGCAGCCGTCGTTTTTCCATCACCGGCGCCACCAGCAGCATGTAGGGACTGTCGGTAGTCATCTCAAAAAAATCCGACACTCGCTCCCGCAGGACCGACGGCGCAAAGGGACGAAACGACTCGCGATACTTGATCTTCAAATTCATTACCGACTGCATCTTCGTATTTCTGGCGTCGCCAAGGATGCTTCGACCGCCAAGTGCACGTGGGCCGAACTCCATCCGACCCTGCAACCAGCCGACAACCTTCCCTTCGGCAAGTTCTTTTGCCACCTGATCATAGAGGTGATCGTCGTCCAGCAGTTCATACGGCGCCTCAACCTTCTTGAGAAACTGTTCGATTTCATCATTGGTATGTCGTGGTCCCAGATAACTTCCCCGCATCCGGTCAACACCTGTCGAAGCCCTCGGTTGGTCATCATAACGATACCAGGCACTCAACGCAGCACCGATCGCCCCTCCCGCATCTCCAGCTGCCGGTTGAATCCAGATCCCCTTGAACGGGCCTTCTCGTAGGATCCGTCCATTTCCCACACAGTTGAGAGCGACACCACCAGCCATACAGAGATACTCAACCCCGATTTCACGGTGTAGAGTTCTCGTGACACGGAGCATCACTTCTTCGGTTACTTCTTGGACTGAACGGGCCAAATCCATCTCGCGTTGCGTCAACTTACTCTCTTGCTTCCGCGGAGGCCCACCGAACAGCTCATCGAACTTGTCCCCGGTCATGGTCAACCCAGTGCAGTAGTTGAAGTAGTCCATGTTCAAGCGGAATGTCCCGTCCGGCTTGAGATCAAGAAGATGGTCATAGATGGCCTTGACGTACTTCGGTTCCCCATATGGGGCTAAACCCATTACCTTGTACTCGCCGGAATTCACCTTGAAGCCGGTGTAGTACGTGAAAGCCGAATAAAGGAGCCCCAGAGAATGAGGGAACGGAATTTCCCAGAGCGGCGTCAACGCATTCCCATCGCCAAGCCACGCAGACGTTGTAGCCCATTCTCCTACACCATCCATACACAGAACGACCGCCTTATCATAGGGCGACGGATAAAATGCGGAGGCGGCATGCGATTCATGGTGCTCACCGAACAACAGCTGGGGAAGCGTCGACTGGTTCATTTCCGGCGCCAGCGCGAGGAACTCCTTCGCAAGCAGATTACGGAGTAAGAGCTTTTCCTTGAGCCACACCGGCATAGCCGCCACAAACGACTGGATCCCCTTCGGAGCGAATGCCAAGTACGTCTCAATCAACCGTTCAAATTTCACGAGCGGCTTATCATAAAAGACGATATATCGGAGATCACCAAGAGTAATTCCTCCCTCCTTCAAACAGTAGGTCACTGCGTGCGAAGGAAAACCTGGGTCATGCTTCTTTCGGGTAAACCGTTCTTCCTGAGCAGCCGCTATGATATCTCCATCACGGATGAGACACGCCGCACTGTCGTGGTAGAATGCTGAGATCCCCAGTATATGGCTCATACTCAACTCCGCCAAAGGTTCGTCAACTGCTTTCGGGTGATGCCAATTACGGAATCGGATCCGTTTGGACGAGCAACCGTCATTCTAGCGTTATAAGCCCAAGAGATTCCTAGATAGAAAATTGCACTCAAGTGCTTCTGAAACAAAGCACAACAGTATACAAGACACTGAAGATTTTAGAAACGAAGCCTTCGAGAATCAGCTCTGCATGTTGCCATCGACGCACAGTCCAACCATTCAGCCACTTCGATCCTCAAAGCAGCGGCTGCAGGCCACTGAGTGCCATCGGCAGCCGTATCCTAGGTTGTAACGGTCAGCATGTCTATACCACACATGAGGGGAATAAGGATTTTCCCGTAACAGCCAGACCAGTCAGCAATTGAGAGGGTTTTGTCTAACTGCAGTGGGACTGCTCCTATCGGCAGCATGGAGCCATTAGCTAAATGCCCTAAAATCAAGGTGACACCCTGCCATGCAGCTTGTGACGCCCTGATCAAGGGAAGCTGACCTCAGCATTCTTCTATGCTCTCACCGAAACAGGATGAACTTCCTTGCGCCAAAGTTCCAGATCAGTACAATGCCGGCACTGATCACTTTACCGATCAAGTAATGGAGTTGGATGACTTCGCCTACGAACCACATGATTGCTTCGTTTAATCCGAGCCCAACGATTCCGATAACCGCGAATATCAGGAACTCCAGGGGGGCACTCTCCATTATTCGCCGGTCAAAAACCCAGAGCCTGCATAAGCAGTAATTTGTCAACAAGCCAAGCAGAAATGCGACTGTGGCTGAGATCAGGTAATGAAATCCGGCAAATTCCGTCAGCGAATACAACGAACCGAAATCAATCATGAAGGCAAGCCCACCCACAATAACATACCGACTGAACTGCTGGAGTAGGATCCCGTTCGACTCAAACAACCGAGCGTATACCTTACGCCATTTAGATATCCCCCCCTCCCCAAGAGCGAAGGCCGTCGAAGCTAGTGTGTGCCTTATCACTTGGAATGTTCCTTTTCTTCGTGATAGTCCATTTCAGTATTGACCTCCCACAGCTCGGCCTTGTCCTTCTTCCCGGCGATAATATTGTCCACAGCCATCATCGCCGTTAACATGGAGTGGTCCTGATTGTTATAGCGATGCATACCGTTACGCCCGACCAGAAACAGGTTTTCATAACGGTCAATGTACGTACGAATCTCGGCAAACCGCTCATAGGTACCGAAGTAGGCGGGATAGGTCTTCTCCATTCGGATGACTGTCGAATCGATTACCTCAGCGCTATCGATAATACCGATCTTACTTAATTCTTGCTTCGCAAGCTCAACCATACGCTCATCTGATAGCTTCCAGATCTCGTCAGACTCGTTGCAAAAATACTCAAGACCCAACCAAACGGTCCCCTGGTCCGCTACCATAAATGGGCTCCAGTTATTGAAGATCTGAAGTCTGCCGAGCTGCACGTCTGGCTCCTGAATGTAAATCCAGTTATCGCTGATCAGTTGCTTGCCCTGTGATGTCTTATCGTTGATGAGCAGCGATCGAACAAGGAGACCGACTGTGATAAAATCCCTGTAAATCAGGCCGTCTGAAACCTCCAACACATTCTTGGGAGGTTCGGTATCGAACGACCTCATGATTTCTTTGACCGGGGCTGTAGAGAAAAAATAATCGCCTTTAAACTTCTCCTTGCGGCCCGTTTTCGTACACGTGGCTTCCACCTCTACAACCCGCCACCCATCCGTGACCAGTCGGTCGACCGACCAGCCTGTACGAATCTCTCCACCCATCTCGCTTATACGGCGTGCAACCTCTTCCCACATTTGCCCCGGACCAAACTTGGGGTACAGAAACTGTTCAATCAGCGATGTCTGTGTATCCTTCTGTCCGATGTCGCGGTTCCCACCTTTAAATATCTTCCGTATGGCATGCATCAGTGTTGCCCAGACCGACAGGCCTTTGATGCGCTGAGCCCCCCATTCAGCGCTAATCTGAGTACAAGGCACACCCCATACTTTTTCGGTGTACGATTTGAAGAATGTGCCATAGAGTTCCCGACCAAAACGGTTAATGAAGAACTGCTCAAGGGTTTCCTCCCGCTGCAGTGGAAACAATGCACTTCGTATGTAGCTCACACCGATCTTGAAGGTTCGCCATAGACCGAGTTTTAGAAGTGTGTCTTTGGTGAGCGAGATAGGGTAATCGAAAAAGCGGCGCAGGTAATATATCCTTGACTTACGGGCTCTCAACAACATCACACGATCAGCGGCCACCGGATCAGAGCCAGATTTGGAGGGCTTAATAGCCCGTTCCATGCGATGATATTTGATAGCTGTTGGACTATCTTCAGACGATAGTAGCGGCAACATCTGAAGCCACCATTCCATGACGCGATCTGATTTTGAGAAGAAGCGGTGGCCGCCAATGTCGATCCGGTTGCCTTTGTAGTTGACGGTCCGCGATATTCCCCCCATGTACTCGCTTTTCTCGAGTACGATTGGCTGAATTCCAGTCCGCGTGAGCAATTCATAGCCAGCAGTCAAACCTGCCGGACCTGCTCCAATAATGATGGCGCGTTTTTTGTTCATTACCGTCATCTCCAATTATTTACAGCTTATGGTGAACATCAGGTCAGGTTTTAGCTTTCGAACTAACAGGCTGTTGACGAACCGACGTTTTGAAAGAGTTGCCGCGTTGGATTCATCGGTTGATTGCTCGGATCATCGTTCTGGTCTGGCTGTTGAGTCATAGGGATCGTCCCTGACTCTTCTACTCTTCCAATCTCCTCGTTTCCTGCCCAGCCCGGTCCTCAGGAGGTCTGCTAGGCCGGTGGCGGGAGCAGGGTTGCCAGCCGCTTCAGTCGCTTTTTGTATAATCCTGTACCGCTCCCGATTTCTTGGACAGTGTGGTAGCCCTATTGGACCCGACTATGGGTCGCGTCGCTCGACGATCGTCGCTCCTGGGCCAACTGTGTGCGTCGGGTTTGTGGCGACCGGCCCTCGGTGATCCTGATTGCCTGCTGACATGACACTCTCATGCGGCCTCCTGAGTCGCGAGGAGCTCACGGCGCACCTGGGCCGGCGAGCGAACGCCATGCCGCTCGACCAGCCACTGTTCGTTGTATGTCACCAGCCAGGCCTGAAGG
>JAICWG010000040.1 GCA_025934915.1 Nitrospira sp. | reverse complement strand
GTCTTGCAACGTCTCGATGAGTGGAAGAGAGTCGTTCAACATGGCCATGCGTTCGAGATGGATGCCATTATTCACAGCCAGCTGCTTGAGCTCAATGTCGATATCGAACAGTGTCTCCACATGATCACAGATAAACCCGATGGGCGCCACCAGCACATACCGGTGTCCCGCCAGCTGAATAGCGTCCAGCATCGATTCTACGGTGGGTCCCAGCCACGGTTCGCTTGATCGTCCCTGACTTTGATAGGCAAAGTAGATCGGTCGGTTGCCTAATAACTGTGTCACTGCTTCGACCGTACCCTTCACTTCATCCGGATAGGGATCCTTCATGGCCACGATCCGTTCCGGCAGACTATGAGCGGTAAACAGCACGGGGACCGATGCCCGCATATCGGCAGGAAACGCGAGTAGCCCATTCCGAATGTTGGCGACGATCGCAGCGATCAATCGAGGGTGCCGGTTCCAACTACCGACATACGTCACATCGGTCCGATCCCTCAACTCGGCACGGGCTTCTTCGACTTTTCTCCGATAGGCTCCCGTACTCAGAGAGGATTGTTGGGGAGCCATACAGACCCCGATGATCTGTTCCGGTGATTCTTTCAATAGTTCGGCGTATGTTTCTTTGATGAAAGGATGCCAATGCCGCAAACCGACGTACACCTTGTAGCGTCTGTGAGCCGCTACATTCAATTGCCGCTCAAGTTTCTTCGCGACCTCCTGCGTAATGGAGACAGCCGGTGATTTCCCACCGGTGACTCGGTATCGCTCACGAATTTCGTCCACGAGCGCCGGAGGTGTCGGTCGGCCCCCTCGAACATCGCGCAAAAACGGCTCGACGTTCTCCAGACAATCGGGCCCACCCATCGCCATGAGCAACACAGCGGTATGATGTTGCGATTCAGGCATTTGTCATACGCATTTGTTTTACCGTTGGCTGAGCTTGTGCACCATATCGATCGTCGCGGCCACGTGTTCAACCGGCGTCGTAGGCAGTATGCCGTGACCGAGGTTGAAGATGTGCCCGGGACGCCCCCCGACTCGTCGCAAGATATCTTCCACACGACGTTCGATTTCGTGGAGCGGCGCAAACAGCACGAGCGGATCGAGGTTGCCTTGCACGGCGCGATCATGTCCGACCATGGTCCAGGCCTCGTCCAGGTGAATCCGCCAGTCGATGCCGATGACATCGCCACCTGCCTCGCGCATCTGCCGAAGAATGGCCGTGGTGCCGGTGCCGAAATGAATCATCGGCACACCTTCCCGCTTGAGCCCATCGAAAATCCGCTGAACGTGCGGCATAACATACTCGACATAGTCGCCGGCCGAAAGACAGCCGACCCAACTATCGAAAAGCTGAATCGCCTGAGCACCCGCCTTGATCTGTCGCCTGAGATACCCGGTAAGCACACGTGCAAACTTGTCCATGAGGCGATGCCAGGCGGTAGGATCGCTATACATCATCTGCTTGGTGTGCAGATAGTTGCGGGACCCTCTGCCCTCAATGGCGTAGCTCGCAAGCGTGAACGGCGCACCGGCAAACCCAATCAACGGTACTCGTCCATCGAGGGCGCGTCGGGCTTGGCGGATGGCCTCGGCCACATACTCCAGTTCGTCGCCATCGACCACCTTGAGGTGATCCACCGCCGCTCGGTCACGAACCGGGTTGTGAATGACAGGTCCTTCTCCCGCCGCAAACTCGAGACTCATCCCCATTGGCTCCAACGGCAGCAGGATGTCGGCAAAAATAATGGCGGCATCCAATGGAAATCGGTGAATCGGCTGGAGAGTCACTTGAGCTGCAAGCTCAGGTGTCTTGCACATTTCAAGGATCGAATGTTTTGCCCGCAACGTCCGATACTCGGACATGTAGCGTCCAGCCTGCCGCATGAACCACACGGGTGTGCAATCGACTGGTTCACGGCGACAGGCTTTGAGAAATCGGTCGTTCATAGTGGCGGCATTCTAGAGAGGCGTGGGCAAAGCTGTCAAACCCGGTCAGCAGCATTTCATCCCCCCTCAGCAGACAAGGAATGTGTAGATGTAGGGTGCCATTCCAGTACAATCACGGCTACGGAGGCCACGAAAAAACTCTGGTTTCACTTTTCTGACGTTCTCTGTATAATGAGGACCTAACCTATCCTGCACGATTAATCAGCTTAATCGGGACCACGGCTCCCTGTCTCCCACTACAGTGACGTTGCCGATCCCTCGACCCTGGAGGAGAATTGTATGTCCGACGTGCAAACGATCAGCCTGAATAAAGCTCAGGACTTTTGGTATTCATTTCTTCGTTGGTTTGACTCCTGGGCGGGCCTTGAACACACAAAGGTAGAAGGTCCACCAAAAGTCGACTGGGTTCGTAGTGTCCCGTTCATTGTGCTGCATCTGATGTGTTTGGGAGTGTTGTGGGTAGGATGGAGCTGGACCGCCGTCGCCGTCGCTGTCGCCTTCTATTACGTCCGCATGTTTGCGATCACCGGATGGTACCACCGTTACTTCTCCCATCGCACGTTCAAGACTTCGCGCACCGTCCAATTTCTCTTTGCGTTGTTAGGCGGCTCCTGCGCTCAACGCGGCCCCTTGTGGTGGGCGGGTCATCATCGTCATCACCACATCGCATCCGACACGCCGGACGATGTGCACTCTCCGCGTCAAGGAGGGTTCCTTTGGTCGCACATGGGTTGGGTCATGTCGCAAACTCATTATGCTCCGCGCCTCAAAGGAATTGCCGACTTTGCCAAGTTTCCCGAGCTCCGGTTTCTCGACCGATTTGATGTTCTCATTCCTACAATTACTGGCTTCGGCATGTTCGGATTCGGCAAACTGCTGGAGGCCTATGCGCCCGAACTTGGCACCAACGGCCCCCAGATGCTCATTTGGGGGTTTTTCATCTCGACCGTAGCGCTGTTTCATGGAACCTGTACCATCAATTCCTTGTCCCACGTCTATGGCTCGCAGCGGTACGAGACCGGTGACGACAGCCGAAACAACTTTTTCCTGGCCCTGATTACCATGGGAGAAGGCTGGCACAATAACCACCACTATTATCCTGCCGCGACAAGACAAGGTTTCTATTGGTGGGAAATCGATATGACCTATTACTGCCTGAAAGGACTTGAGTGGATGGGGTTGGTCTGGGATATCCGTGGTGTCCCAGGGTATGTGCGCGAGGGAAAAACCAAGCTGGATTCGGACCGCAGCGTACTCAAAAAGAAGATTGATGCAGCTGTAAAAGCAGCGGAACTGCCGGCGCCTCAACCTCAACTTGAACTAACCCATCCCTAGACCCACTCGGAACCGTCGTCGGACCTTGGCTTGGTCGGTTACTCGATCGGCCAGGGTCTCCCGAATGCGTCGGCTTTCCCCATCGATCGCCTTTCGCTCCTCATCGGACAACACCCAGGCATCGCCAGGACTCAATTCGAAACGATAGTGGTCCTTTCTGAACGTAAACCACTCGACGTAGGGGTGCGGCTCCAGATTCGGGTGTGGATCCAGCGAAATGAGATTTACGGTTCCGAGCTGTGGATTTGCCATGTCGCCGATGACTTGTCCGGCCATATCGTCATCCTCAAACCGGCTGTTGCGGAATCGAATCACCTCTCCTACGATATCCGGCTTAAAATTGCCGCGTAAATAAAAACCCACCGGCCCGATCACGGCAAAGACAACCTGGCCCACAACCGTTCCATCGACGCGATTATCCAAAAAACCTTCGTGAACCCACCGGCCATTACCGAACTTCTGCGCCATATAATTTCTCCCTAATGAGAACGGTCAGCCGCCGAACGCTCCAATCACCACCGCCAATAAGATCAGCGCGCTCCCGATCCATCCTTGCACATCTAATATCTCTCCAAGAAAGTACCAGGACAGCCATGCCGCGTAGACAGGTTCGGACGCAAACAATAACGCCACCTGTTGAGCAGGCACCAGTCGCTGCGCCCACATCTGGACAGCAAACGCCAGTGTGGCCAGAACGCCCGTAACACCAAGACCGATCAGCAAGACGGCCGTTGGCGAGAAAGCGCTCTGTGTCGTCTCTTCCCACCATGGAGCTGGAAGGAACAACACCGTCATCGCCACCATCTGCCACACCAATAGCGACGGTGCATCGACCCGTCTGGTGAACCGCTCAAGACAAATGATATGCCCAGCAAACGCGACGGCGCACCCTAGGGTCATGAGATCACCGAGATTCATAGCGGTGTCGGGCTTGACCAATAGCCAGAGCCCGACCACCGCAATCGCCGTACCCGACACCACTCGCCTGTCGATCCGCATGAGAATCATCGGCACAAAAATCACGTACAACGCCGTCAGAAAGGCTGAATTGGAGGCGCTCGTATGGCGGAGTCCGACCGTTTGCAACAGGTACCCGAGAAAGAGGAAGACCGTCGTGAGCGCGCTCGCTCCCAATACGGCACGATCACGGTGCAGTCGCCGACGGCAGACCACAAACCATAGAAGCACCAGGAGCGTACCCAGGAGGAACCGGAGCAATAAGAAAGAGAGCGGAGGGATCTGCTCAAGCGCTGCTTTGGTAGCGGGAAATGTGGCACCCCAAATGACGGTCGTCAGTAGGAGTGCGAGTCGTGGCATGGGGGAAAAGTGCCGAGTGCTGAGCAGAGTCGCCCATTCCTTTCACATGGAACTCAGCGCTCAGGACTCAGCACTTCCTATTTCTAGGGTTTGCACAGAGGGCACAGCCGTTGCCGATCGACTCCGGCCTGTTCCATGGCACGGAGCGCCCGCTCCTTATCGGGATAGTCGAACCATCCTCCCTCCCAGAAATCGCTGGAGGTCGCGGTGGACGGAACCTCTGAACACCGATCTCGGTGGAGGGTCACACGGTCAATCCCGCGCGCAATGTGAATCCAGTAAATCATAGCTGATCGGTCAGGGGTGAACGGACGGTCGTAAAGAGGCTATGGGAAACAATTGCAGGTCACCCGTTTGCCTTCACTTGTTACCTCTTACCGATTCATGGGAGGAGTTGCCACTCATCCTTCTCAATAAAGACCTTCACGCCGGTTCCTAACTTCTTGACGTCGTCCTTTTCGAAGAGCTTCATGTATCGCTCGATTCGATTGTCGTCGTCGATTCGTTCTTCCTGCATCATCCCGTTATTGCCTTTGTACCGTCGAATCAGCACTGGCATCGAAACCCTCCTACTGAAGCTGGTAGTTAGTTGCGTACATTGCTAGAATAAACGTATCGTTGCAAGCCGGTCAAGATCGCTTGGGAAAGGTCGCCTTGTCAAGTCCCGAACTACGTTCCGTATGATATCGCTGCAAGAGCGACACAGAAAGGATCCAATTCCATGCCCCTCTACGAGTACCGTTGTGGACAGTGCGAGAAACAATTCGAGGCCAGTCAGTCGGTGTATGCCAGGGTCGAAGACACGGAATGTCCATTTTGTCGTGCCTGCCAGGCAACCCGACTCATGTCTTCGTTTTCGTCCAATGTGGTCGGTGATCGCAAACCCGGCTTTACTGAGCTGAAAGCCAGGACCATGACTGAGGAACGGATGCAGCGTTTCGCCAAGTTGCCACCGCTGAATATCAGACCTAACATGCAGTTGCCGAACGTCACCTCAGAATCAGACCCTCTATCGACAGAAGGATCGACCTCTTGAGCACCCAATACCAGTATGAGCCCAGTCGCGACCTTCTGTGGAAACAGGCCACTCGATGACCGTGGGACGGTTCGTCACCGGGCTGCTCGCCGGAGTGGCTTTCTGTCTGTTCCATGCCGGCAGCTTCGCTCAAACAGCCGGGAACCTGGTCATCGCCGGCAACGGGCCTGAGCAAACGACCATCGAGGCCTTGGCACGAGCCTTTGAAAAAGCCAATCCCCGTGCCTATGTCGACATCCTATGGGACGAGGATTCCAACCCCTTGCAATTGGTCAACACAGGCCAGGCTCAGATTGCCGTCACAGGGGCTGAAGATCCTGCTTTAGCTGCAACCCAAATAGGTTGGGATGGAATCGGTATTTTGGTCCATTTATCAAACTTCACCAAAGAGGTGACCAAGCAGCAAGTCGCCGACATTTTTTCGGGAAAGATCAAAGAGTGGTCGGAATTGGGTGGGCCGGAGACCAAGATTCTTCTGATCGATAGGCCACGCAATCAAAACGTTCGAGAAGCCTTTGAAACTCAAGTCGGGATAGCGGGGAAAATTCCAGATTCCGCCAAAGTGATCGGCGTCGATGAGGCCGTCGTGAAGGCCGTCGTCGGCACTCTTCCGCCCCTCTCTGCAGCTTCCTATATTTCATTGAGTACCGGCCTCTCGGTTGTCTCGGGTGGCGTCGCCGTCCGCTTGTTGCCGGTGGATAAAGTCGAGCCGGAAGTGCCGACCGTGAAGGACGGCCGCTACAGCCTTCGTCGCCCTCTGTTGATGCTTTCGAAAAAAGAACCGAACATCCTGGTTGAGGCCTTTGCAAAATTTGCGCTCTCCCCTCCCGGACAAATGATTATCGGAGAAATCTATGTTCCGATGTCGAATAAGTAATTCTCCATCGAAGGAGGTCACGATGTCTCCCCGATTCATTTTGCCCTTGCTCATGGTCTCGTCGTTTGGACTCGCCTGCTTTCCCTTACACTCGGTTGCTGAAGAGGGAGTGATCGTCGACGGAGCGGGCTACACACTCCACGATACAGAATCGATCAAGGGCCACGACGAACAGCACGTGTCGAAAGACCCTGTCTGCGATAGCAGTAGGAAACCAAAGATCTTGAGTGTGGAGCCGGATGAAGCCAAGCCGGGACACACGATCACCATCAAGGGAGAGAATTTCGGAACGAGAGACTGTTTCCGCGGCGTGGCATTCAGTGCCGCCCCACCCAGATCGACTACAAGTTCGTGAACGATACGACCATCGAAGCGACAGTTCCTGATGTCCGGCCCGGCATGTCATTCATTGATGTCGTCGCCGGCGGCGGTACTGCCCGCTCAAAGGCCTTTTTGGTGTAGGCCAAGTAACGATCGACAATATGATCCCGCATCATGTATTTTAGGAAGGTGGATACACTTTCTTGTCCTGGAGTTCATCTCATGCACACATTCCTGCGCCGGCGAGTTGTCTCGACCGTGTTCCTGATCGCAAGCCTTTCCGTTTCCCTACCGGTTTCAGCAAACCCACCCATCAAAGAACGGCTTCCCCTGATGCTCAGCGGATCCGGGTGCGACAGCAAGGAAACTGAACTGAACAGCCTCTTGCAGGCCATTCCCGGTGTCACCGGCGTGTACTTTCACCGGGTCCCCGACCACGTGCTCGTGGACATTACCACCGGCACCGTGAGGTCGGCTGATGTGGTCAAACGTGTCAACGATGCGGCCACCTCATGGCAATGCAAGGTCGAACTCATGCAATCCTGCATCACTGCAGACATGCCATCAGCATCGGCAGCCCCGCACCATAGCGAATAGCGGCGCATGCGCTCCAGGATGTTCAAAAAGGTCTGGCATTGCATCTCATCCGCCTCAGCTCAGTTACGACCGTAGTATTTTGAAAACCTGTCGGCGCCTAGGGTGCACAAACACAACTTCGCCTTCACGAAGATTAAGCTCGCGATATCGCTCCTTGGTCAATTCGACTTCGATGGCTTGTGTCGAGTTTTGTGCAATCAACTCGATCCGCACGCGTGATCCGGCCGTGAGAACATACCGCACAATCGCCTCAACCTGAGCGGGGTTCATACGGTTTCGATTGAGATCCAAATCATGAGGTCGAACAAACGTGATTTCACGTTCATCCACCGTACCGACTGGTGCTACGAGTTCCCCATCCGGCAGCGGCGGTAGGGCTGGGAAGTTTCGTTCCTGTACGGCACGCCCATGAAACACGTTGACATCGCCGAGAAATTGACACACAAACGGAGACGCAGGATGTTCATACACCTCATCAGGCGTACCGATCTGCTCGACATTCCCCTGATGCATCACCACAACACGATCGGCCACTTCTAACGCCTCTTCCTGGTCATGAGTGACGAGAATGCCCGTAATGTGTAACTCATCATGAAGCCGCCGGAGCCAGCGGCGGAGCTCTTTACGGACCTTGGCATCCAAGGCTCCAAAAGGCTCATCCAACAACAGCAGCTTCGGTTCCACGGCCAGTGCTCTGGCCAATGCCACACGTTGTCGCTGCCCTCCGGAGAGCTGACTGGGATAACGACCAGCCATCGCCTGCAACTGCACGAGTGTGAGCAGTTCACGGACCCTCTCCTGTATGCGAGCTGGAGAAGGTCGCAGAGATCGAGGTTGCACCGTAAGCCCAAAGGCCACATTCTCAGCCACGGTCATATGCCGGAACAGCGCGTAATGTTGGAAAACGAACCCCACGCGACGTTCGGTGACTCGCCGATTCGTCGCCTCCGTGCCGTGCAGAAAGATACGTCCTCGATCAGGTTTTTCCAGTCCGGCAAGAATTCTCAACAACGTCGTCTTGCCACAACCGGACGGGCCGAGGAGGGCCACGAGTTCGCCTTCCTGTACATGCAGGCTGACATCATTCAACACCACAAATGCCCCAAAGCGCTTCGTGACATGGTCTACCTGAATACTCATCGAATGCTCCCTGTCTGAACCTCTGACATCGGATCGGCAACGATTGTTGGAAAGTGTGTTTTCCGCTCGACAATGGCCTTGACGGCAAGCGTGACGACGGCCAACAGCGTCAGCAATGAGGCCACGGCGAATGCCGACACGGCGTTGTATTCGTTGTAGAGAATTTCGACATGCAGCGGCATCGTATTCGTCAGTCCTCGAATATGGCCGGAGACCACCGACACGGCGCCGAACTCGCCCATCGCGCGTGCATTGCATAGAATCACCCCGTAGAGGAGGCTCCATTTGATATTCGGCAGCGTGATGTGCACAAACATCTGCCAGCCCGAGGCTCCCAGCGTGATAGCCGCTTCCTCTTCCTCCCGTCCTTGCGATTGCATCAGCGGAATGAGTTCGCGTGCGACAAACGGAACGGTCACGAAGATCGTCGCCAGTACGATGCCGGGCAATGCAAACATGATCTTGATGTCATGGTCCGCCAGCCAAGGTCCGAACCAGCCTTGAAGTCCGAATAGCAAAACATAAATGAGTCCGGAGATCACCGGCGAGACGGCCAAAGGCATATCAATCAGGGTAATCAGAATCTGTTTGCCGACGAAATCGAATTTTGCAATGGCCCAGGCAGCGGCGACACCGAACAAGGCGTTCAGCGGTACCGCCACCGCCGCTACCAGAAGCGTCAACCGAATAGACGCTAGCGCATCCTCATTGAGAAGCGACTCGACATAGGCGACGATACCGTCTTTCAACGCTTCAGCAAAGACTGCGGCAAGCGGAATGAAGAGGAAAAACGTGAGGTATAGGAGAGCGGTGCCAATAAGCAGCCGACGGATGAGAGGACTCTCAGTGGTGAGAGAATCTTTCCACAGCAGATCTTTTGTACTGGTGATACTCAGAGATTTCATGAGTCCTTATTGATTGCTGCGGCGAGCGTTGCTCCACCACTGAAGGAGGTTGATAGCCAAAGCCAGGGCGAACGATGCCACAAGCATGACTACGCCCAGCGCAGTGGCGCCGGCATAGTCGTACTGCTCCAACTTGGTCATAATCAGCAATGGAGTGATCTCGGATTTGAGCGGCATGTTTCCGGCGATAAAAATGACCGATCCATATTCTCCGACAGCTCTGGCGAATGCCATGGCGATTCCCGTCAAAAGTGCCGGCCAGAGTTCGGGTACGATAACGGCGCGAAATGTTTGCCATCGGTTTGCCCCCAGCGTAGTGGCGGCTTCTTCAACTTCCTTGTCCAAATCTTGCAGCACCGGCTGCACGGAGCGGACGACGAATGGCAATCCAATGAAAGTCAATGCGACAAGGACACCCAATGGAGTGAAGGCCACCTTGATGCCGAACGGTTCGAGATAACGCCCGATCCATCCGTTGGACGCATAGATCGCAGCCAACGTAATGCCGGCCACCGCTGTCGGCAGGGCAAAGGGAAGATCGACGAGCGCATCGACAATGGAACGCCCTGGAAAACGGTATCGAACCAAGACCCACGCGATGATCGACCCGAACAATCCGTTGATGAGCGATCCAACCAACGAGGCACCGAACGTCAGTTGGTAGGAGGCAACTGCCCGCGAGTTGGTGACGATGTTCCAAAACTGCTCCCACGACAATGTACTGGTCTTGACAAAGAGTCCGCTGAGAGGAATCAACACAATGACGCTGAGATAGAAGAGAGCGAATCCCAGGGTCAGGGCGAATCCGGGAAGTACGCTCGGCTGCTTCAAGATGAAGTTCATGAGATTTTTATCCGTATCAAGCTGTGGGTGGCATCTGTACCCGATAAACTCAGCTCGTGACCATCCAATGATCGTCAAATGATCCATATCGCACCCGGCAAACTATTTATTCAGCTTGTAAATTTCATTAAAGACCCCGCCGTCCGCAAAATGCGTCTGCTGTGCCTTTTGCCACCCTCCAGCGATCTCGTCGATGGTAAACAAGCTCACTTTGGAGAACTGATTGGCATACTTGGCCAAGGCGGCCTCAGAACGGGGACGATAGAAATGTTTGCCTGCGATGTCTTGGCCTTCCTCGGAATAGAGATACTCCAAATACGCTTGAGCCACAGATTGGGTGCCTTTTTTCTTCGACACCTTGTCCACAAGCGTCACGGTCGGCTCGGCGAGAATACTGATCGACGGCGTCATGATCTCGAATTTCCCGGAGCCAAATTCCTTGAGCGCTAAGTACGCCTCGTTTTCCCACCCGACCAGCACGTCCCCGATCCCCCGCTCGATAAATGTCGTGGTTGCACCCCGAGCGCCGGTGTCAAACACCGGCACATTGGCGTAAAACTTTCCGATAAAATCCTTGGCCTTCGTTTCATCATTGTCATATTTTTTCAATGCGTAACCCCACGCGGATAGATATGCCCAACGCGCTGCACCCGACGTTTTCGGATTCGCGGGAATGATAGCCACACCGGGTTTCACGAGGTCCTCCCAATCCTTGATACCTTTGGGATTTCCCTTGCGAACCAGAAATACGATCGTCGAAGTGTAGGGGGAGCTGTTGTGGGGAAGACGACTCTGCCAGTTTGCGGGAATCAACCTGGCTTTTTCGGAGATGGCGTCGATGTCGTAGGCCAAGCCCAGCGTGACGACATCGGCCTCCAAACCGTCGATGACGGCGCGCGCTTGTTTGCCCGAGCCTCCGTGCGATTGTTTGACAACGATCTTTTGGCCTTTTTCCTTCTGCCAATGCTTCACGAACGCCGCATTGAATTCCTGATACAGTTCCCTGGTCGGATCATATGACGCATTTAACAACGTAATCTTTTCGGCATATACCGTGAGCGGGTTTCCCGCAATGAGCAAAGCACCCAGCCCAATAAAGATATTTCGGAGAGTCTCCATCTTGCAGTCCTTTCCTTGGTTTCCGATTCATCAACTATATCTGCTTGTCAAAACGCGAGTTGCAACCGAGTAAAGAGAGCCCGTTCATCCGGACGGTCTTGCACATTGGTTCCGGCGGCATTGATCGGGGTAATGCCGTTCCCTGCACCACCATCAAATCTCGTTTCTAAATAGTTCAATGCGACCCTCACATTCGTGTTCAGATACCAATTCAGACCGACCGCCCAGGAGCGAGCGCGTTTTGCGCTTGCAGAAAGATCCGCATAACCTCCGGTGAATGCCGTGCCTGCCGGGTTCTTGAAGGTGTCTGCGTCCAGAGTGGGTTCGCTATACCGCCCCACGACCTCCCAGGCACCCCATCCTTTGTCAAAATCAAAACTTTCGATCGGCTTGACGCCTCTAAATGAAGCCAGTTCACCAGTCAAGAAATAGGATACGGTGACATTCCATGCCTGGTGATGCAGCGTTTTGCCGCTGTTCGGCGTGAAAATTGTATTGGACCCTACCCCACCCGCAGGAGGTGAACCGCCGGTCGTCAAACTGATGTCTTGGATGACTTGCGCATATTCAGCCAGTATTCCCAATGGTCCGACGTAATAGTAGGCTTGCGGCGAAAAACGTATACGGGCTCCGTCGGCTACCGCTGCGCTGTTATACCGAAAGAATGTATTTTGGCCATCCGATAGATAGCTGGGCAGGCCGTTTCTTGTGGAATCTGCCGCGGTCGTGTCGGTGAAGTTCAGGTTTCTCTCACCGCTCACATCCGTGTATGTGGCGGCCGCCCCGAAACCGAGACCGCTCAACACTGAAGCATCATTCACAAATGGCGTAGCGAAGAGCCGTCCGGTGAACTCTTTCCGACTATTGAACTCAGGGCCTGTACTGATATTGCCTCCATCGCTGACTCCGTTCACCAAGCCGAATGCGTAATTCAACCTATCCCCCAATATCGCCATGTACTGCGATACCCAAATCACGATTCGGCAGAACTGTATTCGTCACATAACTTCTCTCGATGAATTTGATGTCGGAGGCGCTTTGTAAACGCTCCAACCCGACAAAGCTTTTGAATTTACCGGCACGAACCTTAAATGCGGGACTGAACCTGGCATCAAGGTAGGCATCGACCACTGTCGCGGTGCCCCCCGCAAACTCGGGGCGAAAACGGAAATCATACTTTCCAAACAAGGTCCCTTCCATAACCGGACGAAGGCGGCGCAAGTACCATGAGTCACTCGCCTCATGAAATCCATCGGCATCCAAGTCACCGGCACGCTGATCGCTGCGGTTGCGAATATCGTTGGCGCCGTCAAAATAAAGCCGATGATCAGCCTGTATGATGCCGCGGAACCGAATGACATGGTTCCCATCGGCGGATTCCAACGAAAATCCCCCCCGTCCTACTCGAATATCCCGCACTACTAAACTTCACGACCGGTGTCGCTTTCTTGGCTGTTTCTGCCATTTCCTGCTCTAACTCTCGCTTCCGCTTCAGAATGCGGATCTCCTGATCCAATTCCTCAAATCGCTGTTCTATAGATTTCTGGGTCGATCCCGCCTCTTCCGCTTTCACCTTCCCTCCCAATCCGAGAGCAATACTCGTGACTATCACGACTCCTCCGAACAACCATGACTTCCTCATCTGAGAATCTCCTTCTCATGAAGGGAATCTCCGGTTGTCCGGTCAATCCACCGATTAGAATGTTCACTGCTGCCGCATCGGCTTCCAGTTGTGTAGATCGCCGAGTTGTCATGTGGCCTGCCTTCTCTATGGAACGATCTAACATCGTCATCGCCGACTCATCGAATTGGTCGAGAACGGGTGTCGTCAAAGCGCGTCTTCTCTTTTCGTTCGATCTGCACCACTTTGGAGTCGTGAATGATGATCTCGACGGACCCAAACCGAATCCCTTTCAAGGCCAGCAGGATTGCCTGCTCGACAGTTCGGGCTGAGTATGGATTCGCGATGTCTTGATCTGCTCCAGACACGTTTATAACTTTTCTTTTCGTGACGGCTTAATTAATCTTTACATTACCGATCATAATTTGTAGTGTTGTTTATAATAAAAATAAAGTTTATTTGTCAACAATATAAATAAAAAGATTTATAGGCATAAAAATGGTGTTATCATTCCACTGCTTCAAGCCAAACATACAAGAATGAGTAAATTATGATTGACATATGACAAATATGATTGCTATACACCGTCTCCATGCGAAAGCGGATCAAACAGCACGAAACCCCCGTTCAGTTTTCCAATCACCTCAAGTCCGTTCGCACAAAGAAGGGTTTCTCTCAGAGTGAACTCGCCAATCGAGCGGGTATTACAAGGCAGGCTATATCTTCCATTGAGTCGAATTTGTACTTACCGACGACGGCAGTTGCCCTCCGGTTGGCCTCGGTTCTGGCTTGTCGCGTCGAAGATCTGTTCAGCCTTGCTCAAACAGAAGATAGTATTGAAGGCATTCTTATCGGCCGGCTCCCTCAAGCGGAGACGCAGACGCAATCGATCCGCGTCAAAGTTTCGACCGTTGGAAAGCGGACGGTCGTGCGACCTGTCGCCGACTTGGGAGAACAACTTTTCTTTGCAGTTCCCGCTGACGGATATATCACCGACACCTCCAGCAAGTTGCCTCGCGCTACGGTTCGCGTAAAACTCTCGCGCGATCGGGAAGCCATCCAACAAGAAATCTCCGTAGCAGGATGCGATCCGGCCATTTTCCTGGCCGGCGAACATTTACGACGGCAAAAAGATCAGACCACGATCGTCGGGTGGTCGATGGGAAGCATGGCCGCACTGCAGGCTTTGCAGCGCGGTGAAGTCCATGTTGCCGGATTACATCTTTTTGATCCGACCACCGGCGAATCGAACATGCCGTTCCTTCGACGATACCTGAAAGGATCTGGCTATGAGGTCGTGACCTTTGCCACGTGGGAAGAGGGATTCTTAGTTCGCCCAGGCAATCCCTTGTCCATTCATACCATTGCCGATCTTGTTGAACCGTCGGTGATTTTGGTCAATCGGGAAGAAGGCTCTGGGGCAAGACTGTTACTCGATCAGCGCTTGCGAGCGTCTGGAGTAGAGCCGACACACGTTCACGGGTACGACCGGATTGCGGCTTCTCATGTTGAAGTGGCTCGTGCTATCAATGGACGCCAGGCCGACGTGGGAATCGGCATTCGCTCGGCGGCGCACCTGTTTGACCTCGACTTCGTCCCACTCCAAACCGCACGCTACGATCTTGTCGTGCCCAAGTCTCATCTGAAGTCCCATCCGACGTTAGCCCATTTGTTTGAGACCATCGTCAGTGGCCCGTTTCGAAACGAAATCGAAGCTTTGGGAGGATACGACACCAGCGAAACTGGGAAAGTCCACGCCTTGCGAGTCGTTTAACTACTTTCTCGCCAGCTTAACAACACACTTTCAACAACCGCAGGAATTAAGAGGAAGCTATGTCGAAGAAATCGTTGTGGAGAGTTTTACTCACGGTGCCGCTCCTGCTTTTTGAAATGAACACGGCAGCAGCCGTCGAATATGGCGAAGTGGTCCAGGAAAACCCGTACGCATGCGGATCAACCGCCCCCGGGATCAGTGAGAAGCGATCCCCCGAAATCCCGTGCGGAACCTGGACTTTTAAGAGCACGGAAGATCCGGTGTTCAAGTTCATGCGGGATACCGGATGGATTACCAATGAGCGATATTTTGCCGTCTCAGAACAGACCGGGAAAAACTGGATCGAGCCGGCCGATGCGATCCTCAATCGCCGGAAGGACATCGACTGGAATCGCTACCTCAAAACCGGGCTGCACCTCCCCGACTGGATCGATCTCGGGCTCGAAAACCGGACCAGATTTGAGTCGTATGACCATCCCTGGAGGGCGAGCCAAAGAATCGGCAATGGAGCGACGGATTCGCAAATTCCTATGCGGTCGCGGCTTCGTATTGGATTGGGCGGCAACGGCCCCTTGCGATTCCTGTTCGAGGGTCAGGATTCGCGTTCGTTTGATAATGGAGAGCCTGGATCTTTCCGGGACTCGACCATGATCAATGAATTCGACGTGAACCAGTTGTTTGGCGCCTTGAAATTGGATAATGTCCTGGGAACCGGGTTGCGGACCGATGTCCTCTTTGGACGGTTTACCATGGATGTCGGCAACCGACGGCTGATTGCGAGAAACGACTATCGAAACACCACCAACGCCTTCGATGGGTTTCAATGGCAAATCAGTCGGGCCAAAACCTGGAAGCTCAGGGCATTCGTCACAGAGCCGGTCATCCGATTCCTTGAGCAGCTCGACGAACAAAACAACAAGTCGCTCTTTTGGGGCACCTATTTTGAGAGCCAGCATTTCCGCTGGTTTAACCTGGACGCCTATTACCTGGGGTTGAACGATAAGCTGCCTGCGAATGCAACCAACCGTCGCACCTATTCCACGTTTGGCGGCCGTCTGTACAAAGACCCCAAACCGGGCGAAATGGACTATGAAATTGAGACCACCTGGCAGATCGGCCACCGAGGCGCGACCAAACACTTCGCCTATTTTCAGCATCTGGATCTCGGCTATATGTTCAACCTCCCCTGGACGCCCAGACTGATGTTTCAATTCGACTACGTCAGCGGCGATCGCAAGCCGGGCGATAGTCAGGACGGAGGGTTCGATACGTTATATGGAGCGCGCAACTTTGAATACAACATGACCAGCATGTGGGGACCATTTTACCGAACCAACCTCATCACGCCGGGGTGGCGGCTGATCGTCAACCCCAGCCCCAGCTGGATTTTGGAAGTCAAACATCGCGTCTGGTATCTCGCGCAGAGCAGGGATTTCTTCGGCAGTTCCGGACTTCGAGACCCGACCGGGAGCGCCGGCACTTCGCTGGGGCAGGATATGCAACTTCGCGCACGGTGGGCGGTCACCAAGAACCTGGACTTTGACGCCGGCTATATCCATTGGTTCAAGGGCTCTTATTTCGACAGTCCCGTTATCTTGGCCCAAATGCCGACCGGAGGAAACAAAGATAGTGATTACTTCTATTTTCAAATGCGAATCAGAATCTAAAAAGGAGTAGCCATGAAACGACTAATTCTTGTGTGGTGTCTGGTTCTCATCGCGTGCACAGCGGGGACCCCGGTTTTCGCCGAGCAAATGCTGGTGGCGGTGGCCGCGAATTTCATTCCACCGTTCCGTGAAATCGCACTGGAGTTCGAAAAATCAACCGGCCATCAGCTGCAAGTAGCTGGCGGGTCCTCCGGCAACTTCTTTGCGCAAATCAAGAACGGCGCGCCGTTCGACGTATTCTTTTCCGCCGATAACGAACGACCCAAGCTGTTGGAAGACGAGGGGTTCGGCGTCAAGGATTCACGCTTCACCTATGCCATTGGCCGTGTGGTGCTGTGGAGTCCGAATGCCGATCTGGTGAAGGGAGAGGAGACGTTGCGCTCGAAAACTTTCAAACGCCTGGCCATGGCAAACCCCAAGACCGCGCCATACGGAGTCGCGGCGATGCAGGCCATGCAAAAGCTGGAACTCTGGGAGAACTTACAGCCCCACATTGTCATGGGGGAGAATCTCGGCCAGACCATCGGGTTTGTTGAGTCCGGCAATGCCCAATTGGGCTTCGTAGCCTTGTCTCAGGTCATGGACCCGAAGGTCAAGGGGAAGGGAAGTCACTGGCATGTTCCGACCCATCTACACGAACCAATCCAACAGGACGTGATCTTGCTGACGAAAGCAAAGGATAACCAGGCGGCGAAAGCGCTCATGGAGTTTATGAAGGGTCCGGAGGCGAAGACAATTATCGAACGGTATGGGTACGAGCTGAAATAGTTGGATGGTGGGCCACGGAGAAAACACACATGGGAGCCCTGGCGGATCTGGATCTGAGCGCGCTGTCGGTCAGCGTGCGGCTGGCGGCAATGACCGTGATCGTTTTGCTGATGGTGGGTACACCCCTCGCGTGGTGGCTGGCCCATACTCGATCCCGGTTCAGACCTGTCGTGGAAGCAGCGGTCGCGCTCCCGATCGTGCTTCCTCCCACCGTCATGGGGTTCTACATCCTTGTTGCGCTGGGTCCTTATGGGCCGTTGGGCCGGATTGCGGATCTTTCACTGGCGTTCACTTTCACCGGCCTGGTCATCGCCTCTGTCTTTTATTCAATGCCGTTCGTGATCCAGCCGCTGCAAAACGCGTTTGAAGCCGTCGGCAAGGCTCCGCTGGAAGCAGCCTGGTCGCTCCGCGCTTCAAAATGGGATGCGTTTCTGACGGTCATCTCCCCGATCGCGCTGCGTGGCTATATCAGCGCGATCGTGCTCGGGTTTGCGCATACGCTGGGAGAGTTCGGGGTCGTGCTCATGGTCGGTGGGTCGATCCCGGGACAAACGCGCGTCCTCTCGACGACCATCTTCGAACATGTGGAGGTCATGGAATACAGTCAGGCGCATACGATTTCCGCTTTCATGCTGATCTTTTCGTTTCTGGTGCTGCTGGCGGTCTATATCGCCAACCGCCGGTTTCCCATCCATGTGTCATGAGCCGACTGGTTGCACAGTTCCATGTACGCTATCCGACCTTTCAGCTCAGCATCGATCTGGACGCGCCGGCCTCAGACATCACCGTGCTCTTTGGCCCTTCAGGCTCAGGAAAGACAACACTGTTGCGATGCTTGGCGGGACTGGAGCGCGCATCCGACGGATTCATGCAGTTCGGCAACGATGTCTGGCAGGACGAGAAAAGAGGGCTGTGCCTGCCGCTCTATAAACGCCCCATTGGGTATGTCTTCCAAGAGCCTCGCCTGTTCCCCCACTACAACGTACGCTCGAATCTTCTGTATGGCTACAAACGCATCCCCGTAGAGGAACGCCGCATCGCCATCGAACAGGTGGTCGATATTCTGGGAATCGGCCATCTTCTTGAACGCCGCATTCATAAGCTGTCCGGAGGAGAACAACAGCGGGTCGCGATCGGCCGGGCGCTGCTGACCAGCCCGAAACTCCTGTTGCTGGACGAACCGCTCGCTTCTCTCGATATCCAGCGCAAGCAAGAGCTCGTCCCATTCATAAAGCAGCTTCATAAAGCACTCCACATCCCAGTGGTGTATGTCAGTCATGCGATCAATGAAATCCTCCAACTTGCCGACCGTGTTGTCCTCCTCAAGGAGGGAAAAGTCGTCGGGATCGGCGCGCTCAATGAGGTGCTGACCTCTCCGCAGTTTCGCCGGAATCTTGGATCGCTCCGAGTCGGCGCGGTGTTGGACACTCGGGTAGCGAATCACGAGTCGGAGTATGGACTCACGCGATTGGAATTCAAGGGCCAATTCCTGTTTATCTCGCTTCAGCCCGTCTCCGTGGGGGAATCCCTACGCGTACATATCCTTGCGAGCGATGTCACTCTGGTTGTAGGACAGATCGATTGCCCAACCAGCGTATTGAACATTCTTGAGGCGACGATTCTGGAGATCCGGGAAACGGATCAGTCCTCGGTAGACGTGCTCTTGGATATCGGAGCGCCACTTGTTGCCAGCATCACTCGGAAATCGCTCGTAAATCTTGGGTTGAAACCGGGGCAGCGAGTCTTTGCGCATATCAAAGCCGTGGCGCTGAATGAAGAGTTGGTGGAATAGATGAAAGCGTTTCTCTATGGCGTGCCGATCGGAATGTTAGGAGGACTGATCGGGCTTGGCGGGGCGGAGTTCCGGTTGCCGGTGCTGACAGGGGTGTTCGAGTATAGTGCAAAGCAGGCGATCCCCCTGAACCTTGCGATCAGTTTGTTCACCGTTGTCGCGGCCTTCTCGACTCGGGCTTCGCTGACCTCTTTGCATAGTCTATTGCCCATCGTGCCGCTGCTCTGCATGCTCGGCATCGGCTCCATGTTGGGGGCGCATGTGGGCAGCGGCTATGTGTATCGGCTTCATGACTTGGGCGTGGAAAAGCTGGTGACAGCCTTATTGATCATCATTGAGGTGCTGCTTATTGCCGAATCCTTTTGGGTCTTCGAGGCGCGCCAACTATTCAACAGCTCTGAAATCAACCTCCTTCTTGGGGTGTTCTTCGGACTGTGCATCGGACTGATCAGCAGCTTCCTGGGGGTCGCGGGCGGAGAAGTGATCATCCCGACCCTGGTTCTCGTGTTCGGCGTCGATATCAAGGATGCCGGCACCGGCAGTCTTCTCGTGAGTACCGCCCCCATACTGGTGGGAATGGTTCGATACGGGCAACAGAGACGGTATCGCTCACAATCGGATTTGATCCACATCATGGCTCCGATGGGTATCGGCTCAGTCATCGGGGCCGTGGTCGGAGGCATGATGCTGGGCATCCTCCCCGGAAAGCACCTCAATCTTCTGCTCGGACTGTTGCTCATCGTGTCGGCAGTGAAAGTGTTCCGCTTCAAGACAGAAAGAAAAATCATTCTGGAAAGAAACGGGAAAGCGCGCTAGAGACCTGTCCCCCGAATTGTTAGGAGTCAGCGATGGCGAAACGGATGACAGGCGATGTGCTCACGGCTAGGGAAGCGGCACGATATGTGCATCTGACATTGCCGACCTTCTACCGATATATTTGGGAGGGTAGAATCGAGGCGCCGAAGATTGGGGGACGATATCGGTTTACAAAATCGTTACTCGACGGGTGGCTGGGTAAGAAACACTCAGGCGCCGATGATGTCAGTGGGCGAAACAAACTGGTCGGTCGAGTGACGGCGATCAAGCGGGACACGATCATGGCGCAGATCGATGTCGACATCGGCTTCCACAAGATTACCGCCGTGATCACTCGTGATGCGCTGGACGCACTCGGGCTCCGTATTAGGGATACCGTCATTGCCTTAGTCAAAGCGACTGAAGTCATGATCGTGAAAAGCTAAATCGCTCTATGCAATCGACTCGCCCCGAACGAGTCTCGGCTTTCTCATGAAACCGGTTGATCCCGCACAGACTAGCGAAAAAATCTTACCGAACGCATATCATTTTCTCATTAGACGATGCTATGCTACGACTAGAAATCAGGGAATTCTTTACTTACATAAGGAGGACAGACCATGAAGCTCAGCGCGCGCAATCAATTTCAGGGAACAGTCACACGAATCACGGAAGGACAGGCGATGGCCGAGGTGACGGTCAAGGTCGGATCGTTGGAGTTCGTGGCGGGCATCACTGAAGGGTCCGTTAAGAACATGGGCTTGAAGGTGAACGACTCTGTGACAGTCGCCATCAAGGCCACTGACGTGATGGTCGGCAAGTAAGACTGTTCTTCCCGCATCGCGAGAGATACCTATTGTAGGTTTTTCATCCTTCTCTCATCACGCATCCGCACCGAGTGAGCTGACCATCGGCAGCGAGGTGCGGGCTGCTTTCAAAACCGGCTCTGTGCATCTCATTCCATGCCGACACACCATATTCCACCTTCCATCATCCAGGCGGTTTCACTTTGCCACATCACGCACCTAACCCCGCTCCGTCAGTCTTTGCCGAAGGGTACCAGCCTGTCTGGTTCCATGTAACGGGAGTTGACCGCCTATCGGTTGAACACCCGCCCCCGCACATGTCTCAACTTTGCTATGTCCTGGAAGTCTATGCGCACGTGCACCATAATTCACCCCTTGCACTTGGAACGTAGAACTGTCCCGCACTGCTTGAATCAGAACAAGAGGGAAATGCATGTCGAAGAGGATTTTTTGGTGTGTCTTGCTGACTGTGTCTCTTCTTATAGGACTGGAAAGGGCGCAGGCCGTCGAGTATGGCGAATTGGTGCAGAAGGACGGGAAGTGGGTATTCAAGAGCACGGAAGATCCCATGTTCAAGCTCATGCGCGATGCCTCGATGACAAACGAGAGATATGTGACGGATTCTTCACAAACCGGGAAAAATCGGATTGAGTCCGCCGATGCGATCCTCATTAATAGCCGTAAGGAATATGAGTGGAATCGCTATTTAAAAGCCGCGCTGCACCTGCCCGACTAGGTCGACTTGGGCCTGGAGAACAGGACTCGTTTCGGATCATACGATCATCCTTGGCGGGAAAGTCAAGCCATTGGCAATGGAGGGACGGATGCACAAATTCCTCTGCGGTCGCGGCTTCGTGTTGGATTGGACAACGGCCCTTTGCGATTCCTGTTCGAAGGGCAGGATGCGCGGTCTATCTTCAGTAATGACCCCGGAGATTTCCGAAACAACACCATGGTCAATGAATTCGACATCTTATAATTATTCGGGTCATTGGCCTTGAAGAATACCTTGGGGACCGGGTTGAGAACCGATTTCCACTTTGGACGCTGGACAAGCGATTTCGGTCGTCGCCGCCTGATTGCGCGAAGTAATTTTCGGAATGCCTCAACCGCGTTTGATGGCTTCCATTGGCAAATCGGTCGGGAGAAGCTCTGGCGGCTCAGGGCATTCGTCGCGGAGCCGGTCATCCGGCGTGAAGTGCAGCTTGACGAACAGAACAGTAAATCTCTTTTTTGGGGAACCTATTTCGAGAGCCACCATTTCCACTGGTTTCAGATGGACGCGTATTACTTAGGGCTGAACGATAAGTTGTCGGCGAATGTCGCCAATCGTCGCACCTATTCCACGTTCGGAGGGCGTCTGTGTAAAGAACCTAAGCCGGGAGAGCCGGATTATGAGTTCGAGACTGTCTGGCAAACTGGAACCAAGGGGGTGACCGACCACTTCGCCTACCTTCAGCACCTGGATCTCGGATATACGTTCAACCTCCCCTGGAAGCCAAGAGTGGTGTTTCACTATGACTACGCCAGCGGCACACGCACGCCCGGCGGCAGCCAAGACGGATCGTTCGACACGTTGTTCGGGGCACGAAACTTTGAATATACTCGCACCGGAATTTGGGGTCCATTTTCCAGATCAAACCTCCAATCACCAGGCTGGCGGGTGATCGTGGAACCGGCGTCTGGTTGGATACTGGAAATCAAACACCGTGCCTGGTTCCTGGCGCAGAGCACGGATTTCTTCGGCAGTTCCGGCCTACGAGACCCCACTGGGCAAGCCGGCACTTCACTCGGGCAGGACGTGGAGCTTCGCACGCAACGGGAAGTCAGTTCCAATCTGGATTTCGACTTTGGATACGCGCATTGGTTCAAGGGATCCTATTTCGACAATCCCGCCATCCTTGCCCAAATGCCGACCGGAGGGAACAAAGACGGTGATTATTTCTTTGCTGCAATGCGAATCAGGATTTAGAAAGGAATGACCATGAAACAGAGGTTTCTTACATGGTGCTGCTTTGCTCTAGCGAGTGTAGCCGTGACACCGGCTTCCGCCGAGCAGGTCTTAGTGGCCGTCGCCGCCAATTTTGCTTCACCGTTCCACGAGGTGGCGATGGAGTTTGAGAAATCGACCGGACATTACGTTCGAGTTGCTGCGGGTTCCTCCGGAAATTTCCTTGCTCAAATCAAGAACGGCACCCCATTCGACGTGTTTTTTTCTGTCGATAATGAACACCCCAAGCGCTTGGAAGAAGAAGGGTTCGGAGTCAAAGATTCCCGCTTCACCTATGCCATCGGCCGTGTCGTGTTGTGGAGTCCGAGCACCGACCTGGTGAAGGAAGAACATACGTTGCGCTCGAAGAACTTCACACGCCTGGCCATGACGAATCCCAAGACCGCGCCGTACGGTCTCGCGGCGATGCAGGCCATGCAGAAGCTTGAACTCTGGGAAATCTTACAGCCCCACATTGTCATGGGGGAGAATCTCGGCCAGACCATCGGGTTTGTTGAGTCCGGCAATGCCCAGCTGGGCTTCGTGGCCTTGTCTCAGGTCATGGACCCGAAGGTCAAGGGGAAGGGAAGTCATTGGCATGTTCCTTACAACCTACACGAACCGATCAAACAGGACGTGATCTTGCTGACGAAGGGAAAGGATAACCCTGCGGCAAAAGCGCTCATGGAGTTCATTCGTGGCCCGCAAGCAAAGCCTATCATCGAACGGTATGGGTACGCGTTGAAGTAACAGGACACCGCGGAGAAAGCACTAGGGGAGCCCTGACGGACCTGGATCTGAATGCGCTGTGGATCAGCGTGCAACTTGCGACAGTGACGGTAATCGTCCTGCTGATTGTAGGCACGCCTCTCGTGTGGTGGCTGGCCCATACCCGTTCCCGGTTCAGACCTGTCGTGGACGCAGCCTGGTCGCTCCGTGCTTCACATTGGGATGCATTTCTAGCGGTGATCTCGCCGATCGCTATGAAAGGATAGAGCAGCGCAATTGTGCTGGGATTTGCGCATACGATCTCCGCTTTCCTGCTGATCTTTTCGTTTCTGGTGCTATTGGCAATGTACGTGGCGAATCGTCGATTTCCCATCCATGTGTCATGAGCCGACTGATTGCACACTTTCATGTGCACTATCTGGCTTTTCATCTAAACGTTGATTTGGATATTCCCATGTCGGGCATAACCGCTATCTTCGGACCATCCGGCTCGGGGAAGACAACTCTGTTGAGGTGCCTGGCCGGACTCGAGCAGGCTCCAAACGGCTTCGTGCAGTTCGGCACCGATGTCTGGCAGGACGAAAAAAGACATCTATGCCTGCCGCTCTATAAACGCCCTGTCAGGTATGTTTTCCAAGAACCTCGCTTGTTTCCCCATTACAACGTACGCTCAAATCTTCTGTATGGGTACAAGCGTATCCCTTTAGAAGCACACCGCATTGCCATTGAACAAGTCATCGATATATTGGGAATCAGCCATCTGCTTGAACGTCGCATTCACAAATTATCCAGCGGCGAACAACAGCGAGTGGCGATCGGCCGAGCGCTGCTGACCAGTCCCAACCTGCTCCTATTGGACGAACCATTCGCCTCGCTCGATATTCAACGCAAGCAAGAGTTCCTTCCCTTCATACGTCGTCTTCATGAGGCATTACGTATCCCGGTGATGTACGTCAGTCATGCGACCGCTGAAATCCTTCAACTTGCGGACCGCGTCATCCTTCTGAAAGAAGGCCAAGTCGTGGGGATCGGCGCACTCAATGAGATGCTCACCTCTCTTCGATTTCGAGGGAGCTTTGGAGCGCATCGAGTAGGCGGAGTCCTGGAGACTCGTGTGGTCGGCCATGATCCTCAGTACGGTCTGACTCAGCTGGAATTCAAGGGTCAATCCTTGTTTGTGCCGCTTCAGCCTGTATCTGTCGGACAGCCCGTATGCATCCATATCCTTTCAAACGATGTCAGTCTGGTCACAGAACGAACCGATTCACCGACCAGTGTATTAAACATTCTCGAAGCCACGATTCAGGAGATTCACGAAACGGATCAGTCATCGGTAGACGTGTTATTGGATATCGGAGCACCGATCGTCGCCAGCATCACCAGGAAATCGCTTGCACACCTTGGTCTGAAACCGGGACATCGAGTCTTCGCGCATATCAAAGCAGTGGCGCTGAATGAAGAGCTGGTGGAATAGATAGTCTGCCTCGGACGGCACGATGCCATTTCATCGACCAGTCCGAAGCGCGCCATATCTCGACCATCATTCGAATCGAGATGATCGATTCACCGTTGCCACATCACACATCCAACTCCATGAGGATGAGAGGTAACTCATGGGGGTAACTTTCAGGTTGCATGAGCGGCATGAAAAGTTGTTAATTAGCACTCATTCCTTCACCAGTACTAAACACTAAAGGAGGTCAGCATGAAGCTCAGTGCACGCAATCAATTTCAGGGAACAGTCACACGAATCACCGATGGCCAGGCGATGGCTGAAGTCACAGTCAAGGTCGGCTCACTCGAATTTGTCGCCGCCATCACCGAAGGCTCGGTGAAGGATATGGGTTTGAAGGTGAACGACTCAGTGATGGTCGCCATCAAGGCCACTGACGTGATGGTCGGCAAGTAACGACGTTGCTTATCGCGTTGCGATAGAGATCTGCATAAGGCCCTCAACGAATCTAGCAGGCTGCGGAAAAACTCGATTTATGTGCTTCGGCAGGCTCAGCACGAACGAAAAACCTCAGTAAATTCAACTTGTGATTCCCCGTAGCTTGCTACGGGGACAATCTTTTCTGGTACCCTCTGGCGTATGGCGGACCAGAGGGACGAAGCAGTTAGAAAGGGCGCTCCCTGTGCGTGGCAAATC
>JAICWG010000173.1 GCA_025934915.1 Nitrospira sp. | reverse complement strand
CGCCCCCTTCTGTCCTGCCAACGCCTTGCGTAGTGCCTCACCCATTGGGTGACTCCCTTCATACGAAGAAATGTGCCGCCAATCCGCGTCCAGCAAGACTATCCCGGAACAGGCCGTTGCTTCAACTGCCGTTTATAGGATGAAGAGCGAGTATCCACTTCAGAGATTGCGCGGCGGTTGGACCTTGATCGCAAGACCGTGCGTCGTAGTCTGTGACAGGCGACATGGCAGCCCTATCATCGAGGGGTAGTGGCGGATACACTTCTCACCGCCCATACCGAGTTTGTGTATGACCGGGTCCATCGGGTCAATTACTTGGCGCGAATTCTGTACCAGGAGCTGCGGACGAGCCGCGGCTACACCGGCAGTTACGAGACGGTGAAGCGGTGTGTCGCGCCACTCCGCGAAGTCCAGATGCAGGCCGAGCGAACGCTCCTCCGCTTTGAGACGCCGCCGGGCCAGCAAAGTCAGATTGATTGGGGCCAAGCGCTGATGCGCTTCCGAGCCAGCTCGCAGGTCGTGCATGTGTTCGTGCTGACGTTGGGTTTCAGCCGCCGTGGGTTCTACCACGCCTGTGCCGATGAGCGGCTGGCACAATTTCTTGAGGCCCATGAACGGGCCTTTGCCCATTTCGGGGGCCACACCCGTGAGCATCTCTATGATCGCCCGCGGACGGTGTGCTATGCGGATGAGACCGGGCGGTGCCTCTGGAATCCCACCTTTAAAGCCTTTGCGGACTATTGGGGCTTCGAGCCCCGCGTGTGCTGGCCCTATCGGACCCAGACCAAGGGCAAGGTCGAATCGGGCGTGAAGTATCTGAAGCGGAACTTCCTGCCGGGACGGACGTTTATCGATCTGGTGGATTTCCAGGCCCAACTCGATGAATGGATCGCAACGATTGCCGACCGACGTGTGCAAGGCACGACGCATGAGGAGCTGCTTGCCCGGTTTGCGCGAGAACGCGACCACCTTGTTCTGCTAGCGGGCCGGCGCAGCTTCCAGCAGGAGGCCCGGGTCTCGTGGATCGTCGCCGAGGACTACTTGGTGAGCCTGGCGATAAACCGTTATTCCGTTCCCTTTCGCTTTATCGGGCAGCGAGTCGAGGTACAACG
Organism: Nitrospira sp.; assembly: GCA_025934915.1. GTDB lineage: Bacteria > Nitrospirota > Nitrospiria > Nitrospirales > Nitrospiraceae > Nitrospira_D. Next base: position 8,468 of record JAICWG010000173.1, on the reverse strand, counting down.
GCGGGGGATATGGTCCACATCTTTCACCGTGACCAGGAGATCGCGACGCACCCGGTGCTCTCCGACCATCACCAATTCCGGATCCTGCCCGAGCACGGCCCTGGAGCCATTGCGCGTATCACCCGCCACCGTCGGTCCACTGTGAGCAATCGGTCCCCTCGCCCCGATACCTTGCCGGAGGTCGAGATTCGTGATCTGGACTGCTACGAGGCGCTGTGCGGGAGCGCAGTGGCCCATGCGGTGCAGCCATGAACGCGGTCCAACTGGACCGGCTCCGTGATCAACTCACACGCCTGCGGCTCTTGAAGAGTCGGGAGCGGCTGGAGGCCCTCTTACAAGAAGCGGCCGCCAAGGAGCTGCCCTATGCCGACTTCCTCGACCAGGTGCTCGGCGAAGAAGTCGCGTCCAAGGCCGCGAAGAACATTGCGATGCGGACGAGTTTGGTGCGCTTTCCGTTCATCAAGAGTCTGGAGGTCTTCGACTTCAGCTACCAGCCCTCGCTGGATAAGAAGCAGATTCAGCAGGGGCCACCTGCCACTTCATCAAGCATAGTGAGAATGTCGTGATCTTGGGACCGCCCGACGTGGGTAACAGCCACCTGGCCATCGGGCTGGGGCTCCACGCGATCGAGCGGGGCTACCGCGTATTGTTCACGACGGCCGCCGTCATGATCGCGACGCTCACTCGGGCGCTTGCAGAGAATCGACTGGAGGACAAGCTGAAGCTCTATACCATCCCCCGGTTGCTGATCATCGATGAGATCGGCTACCTCCCGATTGATCGCACCGGGGCCAACGTGTTTTTCCAACTCATCTCACGTCGGTATGAGAAAGGGCCGATGATTCTGACCAGCAATCAGAGTTTTGGGGCGTGGGGCAAGGTCTTTGGCGACCGGGTGCTCGCGACCGCGATCCTGGATCGGGTCCTCCAGCACACCATCACGATCAATATCCAGGGCCATTCGTATCGGCTCAAGGAGAAACTCAAGGCCAGCTTGGTGCGAGTCGAAGAAGCGTCAACGACAACCTAACCAGGTGGGGAATTTTCGATGACCATAACTGGGGAAATTTGGGTGCCCCTTGACACGTGGGCCAATCCCAGGCTCAAGGTCTCACGTTCGTCGGCACTCAGGTGTCTGTATGATCTGGTTCGCATGGCAACACCAGAGCCCATCTGGGCTTGAAGTGTTGCACTTGGAGTTAGAACTCAAGAGGTGATATCGGCTGCCCACACCTGGTTCGGGCGCGTGATGGCCAGCTGGTGCAGCAGATAGGGGTAGCGCCAGTGGGCCGGATGCCGTTAGTTGGTGCGGGCTTGCGATACACGGCTGTGATCCCCATGCGCCTCATCAGGCTGACCACGTGGTGCCGTCCGACTCCATAGCCTTCGCGCCGGAGGACATTGCGTAACATCCGGGCTCCTGCAAGCGGATACTGCAGATGCAGTTCGTCGATCCAACGCATGAGCGCCAGATCCCTCTCCGAGACCGGCCTCGGTTGGTAGTAGGCCGTCGAGCGCGACAGCCTCAGGAGCTGTCATTGCTGGATGATGGGCAATGTGTACGTGGGCTCAATCATCGTTTTGCGCTCAGCAAGTCCGCCTTGATGAGCGCACCTTCTCAATAATCATGCTCCAGGGTCAGTTGTCCAATCTTCGCATGAAGCGTCTTCAGATCCGGGGTGTTTGATGGTGGTTTTGCCCCGCCAAAGACGTCTGTGACTCGCGCGAGCAGTTGCTGCTTCCCATCGGTGATCGGAGTGGGATGGACGCTGAATTGCTCGACAAACTCGGCCAACGTCTTGTTGCATTTGACGACGGCCAACGCCACCTGAGCCTTGAAGGTCGCTCCGTGATTCCGCCTCGTTTATCTCATTGCCTCGCTCTTCTCATGAGCCACCAGCGGTGGCATTGGTGAAGCCAGGCTCCCACTTATCATACTGTCCGAATTTCCAGATCTCCCTCTTGGGCAGTCAAAGTCGCCGAAACGCAAGTTGTAAAGATCTTGAAGGAGGCCGATGCCGGGTGCCCGGTCAACGAGATCTGGCGGCAATATGGCATTAGCCCGGCCACGTGCTACAAGTAGAAGGCCAGTATGGTGGCTTGAAGGCATCACATCAGATGTGAAACGGCTGAAGGAATTGGAGCAGGAAAATAGTTGCCTCAAGCGGATGTACGCCGACTTGTCTTTAGAGAACACGGCAACAGACCTCTTGCATAACCTTACGGCACCACGTCTCTGTTGTAAGCCGCCGCGATAAGAGCGAAACGGAGGCCGAAGCGTTTTCTTCTGTTTCGGTATCTGTCGGAGACGATCGTGAAGCGCTTGACCCAGGCGATGACGTTCTCTGCGGGTACGCGGTCCTTGGAGATCTGACGGTTTTTGCGGGTATCCTCCGCGCTCAATGGATTCTTTTGGCTGCGCTGTTTTGGTATGGTGGTCTTGCCGGGGAGCTTTTGCAGCCCCATGTAGCCGGTGTCGACGATGGCTTCGCGAGCGAGATGCCGCCTGACGCCGGACTTTTTGAACAGCCGGCAATCAGGGCGGCGGCCCGCGTCGTGGGCGACGCAGATGATTTTGTCTGTCGCCTTGTCCACGACAATCTGTGTCTTCAGTGTGTGGCGTTTGTTCTGTCCCGAGTCGTGACGGCGTTGTTGTTTGGGGGCCGCGCGACGGGCGTTTCCGTTGCGTCGATGAGGACGCTCTTATCGTGCATGTCGCGTTTGACGAGTGCCTGCTTGCCCGGCAGCGGCAAGGCCCCGCGTGTGATTCGCGCGTCCTCGCACCAGCGGATGTTCCGGTACGCCGTGCGGTCGCTCACGCCGTCACTGTGGCCGATGTGCAGGTACGTGCGATATTCCCGCCAGTATTCCAGCGTCATCAGCAGCCGCGTCTCCACGGCCAGGTGATTCGGTTGACCACCCCGCGCGTTGTGGAACGCCTCTGCGTTTCCCAGTACGACCGCCATCTCTGAAAACGTCCGCTTCCTCACCCCCGTCAGCCGCCGGAACGTCCCGTCTGGAACCCCTTCAAATCCCTGAATCTCCATGACGTTCCTCCCATGTCCTGGAGTTCAGGGAATCCTATTCGGGTCGGCGAGGGAATCCTTAAATAGGGGGTAGGCAAGAAGTCTACTGAAGGATGTGCTCACAAAAAAGCTGTAAGGCCCGCTGAGCGACGGGAGATCGTCCGGCATCTCGTGACGGAACACGATCTTCCCATTCAGCGGGCCTGTAGAGGGGTGGGTATGGGACGCGCGACGTACTATCGACCCCTGATGGACTGGGAGCAGCGCGATGTGCCGGTGATCGCCGTGTTGACGGCGGTGGTGGTAGCACACCCACTCACGCTGGGGCTTCTGGAAGTGTGATCGGCGGCTCCGGCTGGATGGTCATCCGTGGAATGCGAAACGAGTCTGGCGTATCTATTGCCCGCTGAGTTTGAATCTTCCCAGACGGATCAAGAAGCGCCTCTCGAGTCGTTCCTGCCAGCCCCTGACCGTTGTGCCCGCTCCCACTGGGGTGTGGGCCATCGACTTCATGAGTGACACGCTCTACGGTGGGCACAGGTTTCAGACCTTGAATGTCTTGGGTGAAGGGGGCCATGAGAGTTGGGCGATCGATGTGGATACCTCCATCCCGGCCGAATGGGTGATGCGGGCTCTCGACCAGGTTGTGGTCTGACGCGGACAACCGCAGGCCATGCGGCTCGATAATGGTCCGGAGTTTGTCGCTGATCGGCTTGCCACCCGGTGTGCGCGGATGCAGGAGTATAACGACGAACGGCCTCATGAGACGTCTGGCGGGATTCCACCCACCGCGTATTGGACCAAATTGGAGACCAGACATTCTCATTTCGAAGTGTCTCCTTGATGGAAAAGCTTATGCCTCCACCGATTCGGGACGCTGTGACATGCGGGGACACCGGCCCTGCGCAGCGAGAACGGACTGATCTTCAAAGTCGGTAGTTTCGGCACGCCTGTCTGGACTATCGGCTGCAACAGGAGTTCATCACGCCGTATAGGCCGGAGCAGAATGGGATCATCGAGCGGTTCTTTCGTAGTCTCAAAGAGGAATGTGCGGTTTGTAACGAATATTGAGCATGCCCAATTCGCCTCGTCCGCTGAGATCTAGCACATCATTGAAGCGCCTTGAATTAATTATCGCACATACCCCGTGGCTCACTTGGGCACTTTTTCTGCTGCTTGAAAATCCAGATTGTCTTCATAGCCGCCAGTATCTTATCGATGCAGGAATGTGAGCTGGATCAAGGATGCTCTTGACGTCGATCACGACGCCGTGCTTCTGATTGCGAAGAGGCTTCAGTAGCTCGTCGATGCTCATATCGGAAAACTTTTTGTGCGCAACGGCAACAATTAATCCATCAAGATCCTTCATTTTTTCCCATTCGGCAAGATGAATACCGTACTCTGCCAGGGCTTCTTCACTCTCTGCGATAGGATCGTGCACGAGTACCTCGGCTCCATATTCACGAAGCTCTGAGATGATATCCGGTACTTTGCTGTTACGGAGATCCGGTACATTTTCTTTAAACGTCAAACCGAACACTCCTACTCTGAGTTCATTAGCAGGCCGCGACAAGTGGCTGAGCAGTTTCATAGTGTGCTCTGCCACAAACTTTCCCATGCCGTTGTTAATACGACGGCCGGAAAGAATCACTTGTGGATGATAGCCAACTGATTCCGCCTTTGAAGTCAAATAATAAGGATCCACTCCGATGCAATGGCCACCGACAAGACCGGGAGAGAACTTGAGAAAATTCCACTTCGTCCCTGCGGCTTCAAGAACAGATTTGGTATCTATTCCTAGTCGATGAAAAATCAAAGCGAGCTCGTTCATCAGTGCGATATTGAGATCACGTTGAGTATTTTCGATGACCTTGGCTGCCTCCGCTACCTTGATGCTTGATGCTCTGTGAATACCCGCTTTCACAACTAACGCATATGTGTCCGCTACGATATCCAGAGATTCAGGGTCCTGTGCCGATACGACCTTGGTAATCTTTTCAAGGGTATGTTCCTTATCTCCTGGATTTATTCGCTCCGGCGAGTAACCTAATTTGAAATCGACGCCCGCTTTCATCCCAGAGGACCTTTCCAAGATTGGGAGACAAACTTCTTCGGTCGCACCCGGATAGACAGTTGATTCATAAACTACGATGGTACCTGAAGACAGGTTTCGCCCGATCAGTTCTGAGGCTTTTTGTAAGGCTGTAAGATCCGGCTGTAATGTTTCATTGATAGGAGTCGGAACTGCAACAATAATGAAATTGGCCGTTTTAAGGTCCGAGGGCTCTGATGAATATCTTATTTGAGCTGTGGCCAGATCACTTTTTGATACCTCTCCTGTCCGATCGATTCCTTCTCGTAATTCTTCGATCTTCCTTTTATTGATGTCAAAACCAACTACAGGAGCAATTTTCCCAAATGCCACGGCAATTGGGAGGCCTACGTAGCCCAATCCCACAACGGCAATTGAACGCGATCTTCGCTTATTCATGCCACCCCCTAGTGTGCAGTGATGCAAATGACGCTAACAATGGCAGAAGACGCCTTGGTCGTCAAGGAAAGGCTACCCCTTCTCAACCAGTTCTGTTTACTACGTGCTTTAAAGGGGTATATTTCAAACGCGTTTCTCCTTAGCGAAGAAAACATCACTCACATCGGGTCTCAATAATATCAAGGAGATCTCCTCATACAGGTGCATGTCGGATGAATGCAAGATGAGTTGTTTCAATAAAAATGAGCATAAATATAAACCATCACTTCATATGTACATCAAGGAAATATAAAAACTTCCCTCTATATATTCGACATCCTTCGTCGAAACGTGTTTGATGGGGAAGACGTCTTTAGTAAAACCTCATGAAAATCTTCTCCGTTTGGGTCATCACTAACTAAAACTGTTCTTCCAATCGCAAAGGGCACCTAATTTGCTCATAGCCTCCTAGCCTTGTGCAAAACCACAGGTCGCAATGTGATTTCCATGGAGGACTCCGATAATGCTTCAAAAGATTCAGCGATTGCTGTTCCTGTCGGCCGGTACGAGCATGTTATTGTTTGTTTGTGTGCCGGTGATTCCATTGATACAGTCAGCATTAGCGGCGACCAGTCAGGATACAGTCACAGGTCTGCAGAACAACTCTTATGAGATATCTCAGAGCTCCGGCCAAATCGATCGACGGACGACCTTTCGAAAAAATAGGTTGACCAGAGAAATTGCTACACCTCATCGTCTCCATGAGCGAAATACATCACCTGGAAATCCGGCCGAAATGAGCAACGATGTATCGCTGCAACCTTCGTCGTCGACTTCGAAAATTACATTGTCCGGATCTGAGGATTCTCAATCAAGAGCTATGACCTCACAGTTTTCAAGTCCTAAGCCGGTGATTCCTTCCTCGCAATTGGGAGGAACTATGCGGTCAGGGCTCAGCGCTACTCCTGTTGCGCAGGACACCGCTTCTCTCATCGGGTCTACTTCCCCGACTTCAAAAGCGGCAGCTGCACCGCTGCCCAGTCCGATGCAAACCCGACCGCCAACAGTCCCCATGCGCAGGCTCATGTCTGAAATGCCGGGACTGACACCACTTGCTGCGCCGCCCATCTCTCATCCATCCCCACCATCGCCAAAGCCCGCTATAGGAGTGAGTTCCCCAAGTTTTTCTTTCAGTGCTCGACAAGGAGGCGGTAGTCTGACAACGCAGACTCTTACTGTCACAAACATAGGCGGGGGAACATTGAACTGGAATGCTGTTGCTACAGCCGCATGGTTGACTTTAGGCCCAGCCTACGGAAAAGATACTGGCGCAATCACGTTAACCGCCACTGCTGGGTCCCTCGCCGTCGGCACTTACAATACAATTATTGCATTGAGCGCTACTGGCGCTACAGCTGTCACCATTCCAGTCAGCCTGATCGTAGAGGCTGCCCCTGTACCCCCTATAATTCGGACAAGCCCGGCCACTCTTTCCTTTACAGCTGTGCAGGGGGACAGTAATTCCAACTCGCAGACTGTCAGCATTTCGAACTCTGGCAGTGGACTCCTCACCTGGTCGGCCAGCGAGAACGCTTCTTGGTTGGGTATCTCCCCAACCTCGGGGACCGGCAATGGTTCGGTCACTGTAACAACCACCCCAGGCGCATTGACGGCAGGTACTTATAATACCCTAGTTACCATCAACGCAACCAACGCAGCGTCCGTTTCCATTCCCATCTCCTTTACAGTCACTGCTCCCTCGGCCACAGTTGCACTTAGTTCATCATCGTTGACGTTCTCGGGGGTTGAGAGAGGGGCCAATCCGGCAAGCCAAACCGTGACGGTCAATTCGAATGGCAATTGGACAGCCCATAGCACTGCCCCCTGGCTCACTCTTAGTCCATCGTCAGGCAACGGCAACGGATCCATCGCAGCCAGCATTGCCCTATCATCCGCCGTCGTCGGCACGAACAACGCGACGATCACCGTTACGAGCGGTGGGGTGGCGAGGACTATTTCCGTCACGCTAACCGTATCAGCCGCCTCATTGACGGCTTCTCCCAACAGCGTGACCTTCACTGCAACGCAGGGAGCGGTAAACCCTTCCGCCCAAGCCATCGCCATTAGCTCAAATGGAACGTGGACAGTCAGTGGTGGTGCCCCCTGGCTATCACTTAGTCCGACGTCCGGCTCTAATAATGGAACCATCACGGCAAGCGTCAATACCGCTACTGCTATTCAGGGAAATAATTCGACCACCATCACCATGAAGAGCAGCGGCATAACCCGAACCGTAAATGTCACCCTGACACTGAACGCTCCATCGAGTTCGTCCGTCACGTTGACATGGAATGCCAATACCGAAAGCGATCTGGCGGGATATAGAGTGTATCGAGCCACTTCATCAGGAACCTACGGAGCCCCCATTACGACGATCCAAGGCAATACGCCCAACTACATTGCAACAGGACTCCAATTCGGCACGACGTATTTCTTTGTCGTGACGGCCTTTGACATTGCGGGGAATGAAAGCGTTTATTCAAACGAAGTCAGTAAGAGTATTTTCTGATCCACGCGAGTAATGACGTTTCTGTGTCTCCCGCCAGCATAGATATCGGCTAGGAAGCGTTCTGACAGATGGCGGTGGCCCCTTCTCGAAGCATCGAATAACCAGCAGAATGTTGAACGATCCGTTAGCTTCGTTCTCGAGTCGCTCAGAGGCTCACCGTACAGCCCAAAGTATGCCCTGCCTCTTCGCTTGCTGCGGCCTTACCTATGGAAAGGTGCTTCTTGATACGCGATGCTCCAATGGGTGAGATGCCAAATTTTTGATCCTATAAACGGCAGTTGAAGCAACGGCCTGTTCCGGGATAGTCTTGCTGGACGCGGATTGGCGGCACATTTCTTCGTATGAAGGGAGTCACCCAATGGGTGAGGCACTACGCAAGGCGTTGGCAGGACAGAAGGGGGCG
>JAICWG010000146.1 GCA_025934915.1 Nitrospira sp. | reverse complement strand
GACAGTCACTCATATGATCTCAGCTGCTACCATATCGTGGATGAATATTCGTTCTCTCCTTCCGAGCAGCCGCTCACAAACCAAGAAATACGATTGATTAAGCGAGTAGACCAAGTATTCATCCACTCGCCGGCCTTGTTGGAGCGTAAAGGTCATTTCAATCCGCACACGCGCTTTGTTCCCAATGGCGTGAACTATCGAGCATTTGCGGTTCCACAAGCGGAGCCGGCTGATTTGACGAGGATTCCGCGTCCGCGGCTTGGCTATGTTGGGATCATCAAGACACAGTTGGACTTTCGGCTCCTACTTGAGTTGGCGAACAGCCACGTGGAGTGGTCTTTTGTGTTCGTGGGACCCAGAGGCAAGCTGGGAGTTGACGCGCCGCTCGTAGATCAATTGTCCGAATTGCCGAACGTGCACTTTCTCGGACACAAACCGATAGAAGTCGCGTGTGCCTATCCACAACATATGGATATTTGCCTGCTCCCATATAAGGCCAACGACTACACAAAATACATTTATCCACTCAAGCTCAATGAATATTTGGCTGGCGGGAAGCCGATTGTGGGAACGTCCATACGATCTCTGTTGGATTTTGTCCATGTTATTAAGCTGGCCAGTACTCAAGAGGAATGGTCCAGAGCGTTGACCGGGTCGCTTCTGCCAGAAGCCGTTTCGATCGATCAAATTGAGAAGCGTCGAAGCATCGCGCGACAAGTCGATTGGGACACCTTGGTTCATACTATCGCTGGTTCGATATGTAACCGGCTTGGGGTTCCTTATAAAGAACATTTCACAGGGCTTCAGTTCGAAGCAATATAGTCTCTGCTTCTGATCAACAATGCTGTGATGGATCTGACCGGATGATGATGCCTGACCTTAGGGGGATCCCTGTTGAATAGGAACGCGAGACTATTGTTTCTGACCTGGAATTTTCCTCCACTGCGCAGCGCTGGCTGTGTACGAACATGGAACATTGTCAAATATCTAAAGCCGCTAGGGTGGGATATTACCGTCGTCACTCCTCATCCCTCCGTCTTTCGCCACCTCGATGTACCTGAAGACATAGACGCTTATCTCAAGCATGAAGGCATCGGTCGCATCATGACCGACCATCAATGGCGTTGCCTGGTACCGGAGCATCTCAACTGTTGGGATGAGAAGCTGGGTTGGCTTGCCGGAGGAATTTGTCGTACCCTCGCACGGCGCATGGGAGTCGACAAGGATGCAGGTTGGACCAAAGCAGTGGAGCGGGCCTGTTCCGGTCTAACTGCCGACGATGTAGACATCATTCTGGCGTCCGGCCCGCCATTCGGAGCTTTCAGTCTAGCTAAACGTCTTGCTGAACGTCTTGGCAGGCCCTATGTGCTCGATTATCGCGATCCATGGACTGGGAATCCACACCACGGGCATCTTCCGCCGCTGGCTGCCGTTAAAAGAGAGGCGGCTGCGCTTAGAGGTTGTGCAGCGGTCACGATCGTATCGCCTTCATGGGGACTTGCGTTAGGGCAACGTTTTGGTATCGGCGCAAAACTTCACATTCTGACGAACGGTTACGATTCCGGTGAGATGGCAGACATTAAACCGTATGACTTTGGACATTGTGCGTTTGTGTATGCTGGAATCTTCTATCCGCCCAAGCGGGTTATCACGCCATTTCTAGCTGCGCTCAAACTCCTCAAGGAATCTCTACCTGACAGCGCTGACAAATGGTACTTTCACTACTATGGCGTGGACGAAACCCATATTCAGGGACAGGCCGATCGGTTCGGTCTAGCAGATCGCATCGTGTACCACGGAAGGGTGCCGAGGCAGGAAGTCTTATCGGCAGTTAAAGGCGCAAACTTGTCAGTGGTGATCACATCAGTAGCCGAACAAGACACATTAGAAGACAAGGGGATTGTGACAGGCAAAATATTTGAAGCCATTGGGCTTGGAACCCCTATTCTTCTCATTGCTCCCCTCAGCAGTGACGCAGAGGCAATAACCGAGCCTACTGGGTTGGTCAAAAGATTTACAGGAACAGAGATTCAGGGTATGGTATCGTTTCTTAAGGATGTGGTTGGTGGCCAAGGTCTGGAGCCCAAGAATAGCGAGATCTGTTCGTGGACCACCATCTCAAAGAACCTCGATGCCACCCTACGCAGGTGCATGACTCCTGACAAGACTAACTAGGCATGGATTATTCAATATACCAGCAGGGAATGGCTTAAGTAGCTTTTATGATTGGCCGATCCGTCAAATTGACCCAGACACCACCCGCTGGCGGGGCAAATATATTGAGCAAAAGTCGGTCGTCCCATTCTAGTTCCACTTGGGTAGAACGAGTCTTGCTTATGATCACCGTTGTAATTTTACCCATGCAAGATCATATCTCAGCAGTGGGTGGAATGAGCGTGATGTTTCTGATCTTTTCCATGCTGATTCTTTACGTTCTGGTGAATCGTTCCCGGGAGTTGGGTGCGATTTTGCCTCATTCCCTTTTCATTGCAGCATATGTCTTTATCGGTGTCAGCATCCTGCTGGAAGCGACGAGTCCCCTATCCAGATATACCGACATTATCCGTTTCGGACAAATGATCGTAGGAGCGATGTGTGTTGCGGTACTATGTCGAGATCGGTCGGCATTGGCGGCCGGCCTGTATGCATATATTCTTGCCGGCTTGTGGGTATCTGTGATGCTGTACGCGACTTCTTACGGAGGCCTCCAACAAATTCGGGCCGATGATTTCGCAGAGGCCAGCAAGGCTCGCAGTGAAGCATTCGCGGATAAGCCTATGGAGGCCAACATAGATAGCCTGGCTTTCGTGTGCGTTCAGGGAGCCATCGTCGCGTTTGCCCTGTGTTTGTCGGACAGGTGGAAGCATTTTAGGCTATATCTGTTGGGAATAACTGCATTCTGTCTCATCGCTTCTTACTTGCCGATGTCTCGCGGGGCTGTTCTAATGGGGCTCATGTCCTTTGGAGCGATTTTCTATGTTCGTGGAATCAGACATGGGAAAGCGTTGATGTTTGTGGGCGTCTTAGGGTTGGCCGTGTATATGGTGGTTCCTAATGCGGTTTGGTCCAGGATGGAGTACTCGACTCAAGTGAACCAGGGTGGGATGGAGAGCCGTGCAAAGCTATATACGACCGCGCTCGAGCGTCTGCCGGACTATATCCTGGCCGGTGTCGGAGCAGGAAATTACTACGGCGACTGGGGAACCAAGAATGGATTTTCCGGACGTGATCACGTGGTTGGCGCACACAACACATTGATACAGATCACAATCTTCTGGGGAATTTTCGGCTTGCTTGCATATCAGTTATTCCTATGGTGCGCCTATCGTGCAATTCCATTGCGAGCTGGGCGTGATGAGCTTGCAGTAGCGTTGGTTGGTCTTATTGTTTCCCTCAGTATGTTGTTGCTTCAGACACACAATTTTTATGATAAAGCCTATGCCCTGGGTATAGGCTTACTGGTTGGGGCTCGGTATTGGATTTGGCCTACCGGCATCGTGCCGGAAGTTGTGGCAAGCAACTCTCCATCGACTACCGAAGCTCCCACAGCCATTTGGGGAAGTTCTAAAGCTTGATTCAACGGGTCTAGAACCCTTTACGTCGAGAGGCAGTTGTCAAAGTCAATAGACTTGAAGAGTCCGGGAAGACCTGTCGAAGCCTCCAGTCTAGGATCCATCCACGTGAATTGCCGCCTCCTTTATCTTGTCGGACAATTAGGTTTAGGAGGATTAGAGCGACAGCTATTCTGCCTGATTGAATCCATGGATCGAAGACAGTATCAACCGGTCGTTGCTGTATGGGGCAATTCTCCCAACGATCATTATGCTCGAGAAATCCGTGCGCTTGATGTTCCGGTAGTTGCCCTAGGCACGAAGCCTTCACGATTGGCTAAATTGCGGGCTCTCTACAGTTTGGTGGCTGATCTGCGACCTGAAGTGATTCATTCGTACTCGTTCTATACCAATATCACTGCTTGGTGGGCTGCGCGAGGTACAGCAGCCATACCAATTGGGGCGATACAAAGCAACTTTGTTTTAGAGCGTCAAAAAACTGGGAAGCTGCTGGGGAAACTGTGCGCGCGATGGCCCCCTGCTCAAATTTTCAATAGCTCCACTGCGGCACAGAATGCAGGGCGCGTCGCCACCTTTTTTCGCCCTCGCCGCAACTACGTCGTCAAAAACGGGGTCGATCTGAAGAAATTCTCTCCTCGGCACCACCCTGAACGAGGATATATTTTGGCGGTGGGTAGCCTCCTTTCAGTCAAACGTTGGGATCGCCTTCTTCGAGCTGTCGCATATCTCACTGAGAAGGGCATAGAACTTGAGGTACACCATGCCGGCTCAGGGCCCTTGCGAGAAGAGCTAGAGATTATGGCGAGAGAGCTACATATTGAACAGGTATTTCGTTTCTTGGGGAGCCGTCACGATATTGCAGACCTACTTGCCGGTGCAGCATTTCTCGTGCATACGTCCGACGTGGAAGGCCTGCCGAATGTCGTACTGGAAGCTATGGCTTGCAGTCGTGCCGTAGTCGCCACCGATGCCGGAGACGTTTCCCAGTTGATAGATGATGGCAAGACGGGATTCGTTGTGCCAAGGCAGGATGAAACTGCATTAGCGAATCGCATAGCCACCCTATTGGCAGACCCTGAGCTATCTCGCCGGATGGGAGAAGCTGGTCGAATCAAAGCCGAGCGAGAATTCAGCCTTGAACGTTTGAGTTCGGAGACATTTGCGGTCTATCGAGCAGAGGGGTGGAAGGATGGATAGCATGAGTTGCTGGATAGATAATCTGACGCGGTGACGAATTCCTGATCCTATGCGGCTAGCTCTGCATTACTATGGGCGACCAGCTACGTGGTGTCGTTGCGGGGGCTCAGGCTGGGCTCGAAACTTTGTGGCAATCTTGGGGGAGTAGCTATGAGATCATGTGTAAGGATCAGTCATAGCAATCAGCCCGGCGTTTCCCTTAGCAGGTAAGAAGGATAGGTATGTGCGGGATAGCGGGTTTGGTGTATGAGGGAGTCCGTCGCGAGGCCGCGATGGCGGCTGTCCGTCGCATGATTGCTTTGCAACGCCACCGGGGTCCTGATGGAGAGGGATTTTACGATACTGCTGGTGCATCGCTTGGTCACTGCCGGTTGGCGATCATTGATCTCACTGATGCAGGCCATCAACCGATGTCAGGCTCTAATGACCGGTATTGGATTACATATAACGGTGAAATTTATAACTATCTTGAGTTAGCCGAGGAGTTACGAGGCCTTGGTTATCAATTTAAGGGACATTCAGATACCGAGGTGCTCCTGACCGCATACCGTCACTGGGGCAAAGCCTGCCTGGAGCGACTGAGGGGGATGTTCGCCTTTGCCATCTGGGATCAGAAGGAACGTTCTCTCTTCGCGGCTCGTGATCGGCTTGGGATCAAGCCGTTCCACTATTGGGCTGATGGAAACCTACAATTGGCATTCGCCTCAGAATTGAAAGCATTGTTGGAATTTCTTCCTGACCGGATGGTCAATACGACCTTAGCCAGGCAGTTTCTTGCATGGAATCTCCTTGATCATGAACCTAATCAAACAATGGTCTCCGGAATTATGCGCTTGTCTCCTGGGCACGCATTGATATGGCGGCAGGGTGAAGGGCTGCAAATTTGGCGTTATTGGGAATTACATGTTAATGATGATTTTCAAGTCGCTCCCGAACACAGAGCAAGGCTAATAGGAGGGTTCCGCCAGCTATTTGAAGAGACCACGTCACTCCATCTTAGGTCTGATGTGCCCGTTGGGACTTGTCTAAGCGGCGGACTGGACTCTTCTACAATCGTCTGTGTAGCCAATTTGGAATTACAGAGAAGGCGACTGCAGCAACAGCACACTCAGCATACCTTTAGTGCCTGTTTCGAAGATCCTCGCCTTGATGAGAGAGCCTACATCGAAGCGGTAGTTGAGGCTACAGGTTGTCAAAGTCATTATGTTTTCCCTAGTGGGGAAGAATTTGCCAAAGACCTGGAACGATGGGTTTGGCATCAGGAAGAACCAGTGGGAGGCTCAGGTGTGTATGCACAGTATTGTGTTGCGCGATTGGCGCGAGAAAATGGCATCAAAGTGCTCCTTGACGGACAAGGATCTGATGAACAGCTTGCCGGCTATCGTAAGTTCATTCTCGTCTATTTGCGACAACTTTTAAATGCACGATCTTACGTGACCGCAGTGCGCGAAGCGGTAGCATTCTTCTGCAGGCCAGAAATCATTCGCACCAGTCGGTTTGTCGATGCGCGGCGCTATTTATACGGATCTTTGCCGGAAAGCGCTGTTCTTTGGCCGGAAGGATCTTTCCCTGGTCGTCCGAATGCGTTGGGCGTCGGTGTGTCTCTTGGAAGTCGCATTCAAGCAGATTTAACCCGATTCAGTTTGCCGGCCCTTCTCCGCTTTGAAGATAGAAACATGATGGCATTCGGCATTGAATCACGAGTGCCTTTTGTCGACCATGTTCTAGTCGAATGGGTTGCAAAACTCCCAGCTTCGCTACGTCTTTCAGGAGGGTGGACAAAGTTGATATTACGAGAGGCGTTTCGGGGCGTACTTCCTGAGCGTATTCGTACTCGGAGAAGCAAATTGGGTTTCCTTACACCTGAACCGGCATGGCTAGCAGGGCCCCTTTCGACTTGGTTCCGGGATACCTTGAGCGCACCGCGTTACCTGGGTGCTGTGATAGATGTTCGAGGGCTTAAATCTATTCTAGTGCGGTATTATTCTGGTGACCGATCTCTGCCAGTGGAAAACCTCCTGTTTCGATTGGCGATGTATGAATCCTGGGCTCGTCAATTCTTGGGGACAAGACCCCCTTCCGTTGATCCGGTCTTGAGTCAGGAATCTATGCGAGATGCAAGGTAAACCCCACGTGCTGGTAGTTTCTAACCACTGGGGAGTAAAGGCATCGACTCCATCGGCTGGTATCTTCGTTGATCGGCAAATTGCTTCGCTAGAAAGAGTCGGAGTGCGGATTGCTACTTTTGATATTGGCACAAGCCACTCTCCAATCCGTATTGTGGGAAAATGGTTAGAGCTTCGCAAGCTGGTGCAGCGGCTCGATCCTGATCTTATTCATGCCCAATACGGCACAGTTATCGGTTTTGTATCGGCATTCGTGAGCAGACCGGTTGTGATCTCGTATTGCGGAAACGATTTACAGACAGGCGCATCAGTCTCAAAGATCAGAACGTATCTAGGCATCTTCTTGTCTAACATGGCCGCGTTAAGAGCCAGGGCATTAGTTTGTAAGAGTGTACAACTTCGTCAAGAGCTGTGGTGGCGTCGACACCGAGCGGTAGTGATCCCTAGCGGAATCGATCTTGAACTTTTTAGCCCAGGCCCGTGCGACATCGCGCGTAAACAATTAGGTTGGGAGGCTGAACGCCAGATCGTTATTCTCAATGTAAGAAATGACCCAATGAACAAGGGGTTGGGTTTAGCGAGGGCCGCCATGCAAATAGTACAGTCACGGATTCCTGGGGCGGAATTGCGTCTGATCGAGAACGTGGAGCCCGACAAAATGCCACTGTGGTACCGTGCGGCAGACGTCCTCTTATGTGCGAGTCGATCTGAGGGGTCGCCCAATGTAGTCAAAGAGGCATTGGCATGTAACCTCCCTATTGTTTCAACCCCAGTTGGAGATGTTCCCGAGAGATTAGCGGATGTACAGCCTTCAGCAGTGGTACCCAGTGACGCCAACGCCATGGGGGAAGCGCTTGTGAAAGTTTTATTGGAACGGAAGCGAAGCAATGGACGAGAGCATGTGTCAAGCTTGAGCTTGGAAAACATCGCGCAACGTATTGTGGATGTGTATCGAATAGCTATGGGTGATAGGCCCAGAAACAATTCTTCTGTAGAAACATGCAATTGACAAAAAATCTCACTGTCGTTCCAGTGACAGAAGACGACATGTTGGACGATGTAGCGGAGCTTCATCTGGACGCTTTCGCAGGTCACCTAAATACTTTGTTAGGTCGCGGATACATTAGAGCTTTTGTAAAATGGTTTATCAGGAACAAGGGAACGATAGTCATCGCTGCCATCGATGAAAATCAAAAAGTCGTCGGTTATGCACTCGGTGCACCCGTAGGATATTCAACAAGACTTAATCGTGACCTCTGCTGGAATGTTGCAGTCCGAATACTCACAAGGCCGTGGCTGATTTTTAACGCTCGATTCTGGATCGTCTTGGTAGAGCGAATTAAAAGCCTTATTGGTCTACGACAAGACGCTCCACAAGCATCGGAATTACCTGGGCCATCAATGTCGCTAGTGGCGATTGGTGTGGCCTCTGCTCAACGGAGGAATAAAATCGGTCAGTGTTTGATGCATGCCATTGAAGGTGGAGCTCGTGACTTTCAGATGCGATCGTTGGTATTGTCGGTCTACGAAAACGCAACAGCAGCTCGACGTTTTTATGAACAATGCGGTTGGCGACCTTGCTCTAGAGCAACGAAAAATGGAGATGTATTGAAGTATTATCGCCTGCTAGATGGCATGCAATGTGTTGCTCTCAGCAGTGAGGACGTGCATTAACTTGTCGGGATCACACACATCCTTTCACTAAACTGATGTATATTGAGGGCTTGTCAATCGGTGTGTAAATGGAATCAGGCGGCGACTTCCTGGTGGATGACCTCGGCGGTGTGCTTCTGTCCATCGACAAATGGGACCCCGGCATAGATCAGGGGCAATAACTCCGGCACATTCAGGCGCCGGAAGGTCTGTTCCGCGACCTGCAAGACTTTCCAGATCAAGGCGGTCGCTGACTCTACGCGTTTGAACCGCTTGCCCGCCGTCGTCCGGAGCCGGACCGACGCAAACGGCGACTCCACCACATTGGTGGTACGCAGATGACCCCAGTGCTCCTTCGAAACTGATAAAAGGTGACAAGCCACTCCCAGTCGTGATGAAGCCGCTCTACCGCCTTCGGCACCCGCGCGCGATACCGGCGGCTGAACTGGTCTCGTAACTGCTCACACGCCGCCTGCGTCTCCGCATACGGCAGCGCTTTGAGCAGGGACGTCGCCCCCGGCTGGAGGTGCATCGGCATGGCATCCAGCACGGTGACGAGCCGGTGGTTCCAGCAATGTTGCTCGGCGGCCATGGGCTGCTGCTCGACCAGCGCCGCCCAGATCCCCAGATGGCCATCGGCGCTGGTGCAACGCCAGAGCTTGAGCCCTCGGGTGCGCAGATCCCGTAGCACGGCACCCCGGACTCCTTGGATTCGCGCTGCTCGCTTTCCACGGCCAAAACCACCTTACGGCCATCCGTGAGCGCCCCGGTCACAACAAGGAGCGCCGCTTTGGTCTTCTCTAAGCCAGCCTTCACATACAGACCATCGGCCCGCACAGAGACGACTTCCAGCTCATCAAGCCGCCGCCGCTTCCACGTGGCATACTCGCACTGCCACTGCGCCTTGAGCCGCTGGAGCGAGGCAGGCGACAGGGGCGCGCCCTCCCCCAACAACCCCCGCAGCGCGAGCTCGAAGTCCCCGAGTGCGAGTCCATGCAGGTACAACTGGGGCAACAACTCGCCGACTTCCTTGGTGCGTCGCTTGAACAGCGGGAGGAGCCGACTAACGAACCGTTCCACCAGCCCGCGTACGCGCGGTCGCTGCACCGTGATCGTCCCGCAGGTCAACGCCAGCTTCCGCGGTTGCCCATACCCGTTGCGGTACCCTGCTGACGCATCCACGGCAACCCGGCGCACCGACTTCGCTCGGCCCAGCCGCAGCGTGACCTCTTCCCCTAACAGCCGCTGGACAAACTGCTGAATGTGATCGCGCACAAATGTCTCCAGGTGGTTCCACCATTCGCGGCTTGACCAGACCTCAACTTCTGTGATCGGCTTCTGCATGGCGGTGTCTCCTTTCATGGCCGGGATTCCCCCGGTGGGGTTGGTCACCCGAAAGGTTGCCACCGCCCTCTTCCTATTTCCACACCTGCTGTTTATACCTCCTTGAGTTCTAACTCCAAGTGTAACACTGCCAGCCCAGATGGGCTATGGTGTTGCCATGCACACGAAATCGTACAGACACCTAAGTGCCGAAGAACGTGAGACCTTGAGTCTGGGCTTGACCCACGGCCATTCGCTCCGCACGATGGCGTGGATCTTGGGACGTACCCCCAGCACCGTGAGCCGGGAGGTGGCCCGGAACATGACACGAGGCCGCCCCTATCAGGCCTGTACGGCGCAGAGCCACGCGGCCACCCGAGCTCATCATCCACGGCGACCACGGAAACTTCTCGACCCGTGGTTGTGGCAGGATGTCCGGAGGCATCTGACGGCGGGCTGCTCGCCGGAGCAGATTGCTGGGCGGCTCCGCCGTGCGTATCCTGGTGCCATGAGGAAGCAGCTGTCCGCCGAGACCATCTATGCTGGGCTGTATGTGCTGCCGCGTGGCACCTTGCGGACCGAATTGCTGGCGGCCCTGCGTCAGGCACGCAAGACGCGTCGGCCACGCACACGGGGGGCCGACCGCCGCGGCCAGATTCCCAACATGACGCCGATCACCGAGCGGCCCGTCGCGGTCGCCATTCGGACGGTGCCGGGTCACTGGGAAGGCGACTTGCTCAAAGACGCTCGCAACGGGTCGGCCATCGGCACGTTGGTCGAGCGGACCACCCGCCTGGTCCTGTTGGCAAAAATGGAGGGCACGGATGCGGAGAGCGCCTATCGCGGCTTCACCAAGAAGCTCCGGCACGTGCCTGTTCAGCGACAATTAGAATTGCGGGGTAACGACAACTAGGGTCCAAACTCAATTGAGCCACCAGTAGACGATCGCGATCAGGCAGATGGCGTT
>JAICWG010000034.1 GCA_025934915.1 Nitrospira sp. | reverse complement strand
CGTAGATCGAGAATGGTTCCTTGGACCTTTTGTTCCTTGAACTGCTTGATCGCCTTAGATAGATCTCGTCCGGTCGCTTCCTGAAATTGAGTGAGCCGAACATAGCCGAGATTGTCGATAACCTTCGACTTCACGCTTTCAATTTTGATGGTGTCGCGGACGAGGGTGAATACCAAGGGATCCGTTGTCCCGTCCCGTTGAATGGTGAGATTGACCTTGCTGCCTTTCGGCCCGCGCATCTTCTGGACGGCATCCATCAACGTCAGATCTTTCGTCGGGTCGTCATTGACTTTAATGATGAAATCGCCGGCTTTGATCCCGGCTCGATGCGCCGGCGTGCCTTCGATCGGGGCGATCACGGCCAGCCGGTTCTCCTTCACACCGATTTGAATACCGACTCCACCGAATTCTCCTCTGGTTTCGACTTGCATCTCCTTATACATTTCCGGAGTCATATATGCCGAGTGCGGATCGAGCGTCGACAGCATGCCGCGAATGGCCCCTTGAATAAGATCCTTCGGCTTCGTCTCATCGACATAGTGCTTTTGAACCTGATTCAAGACCTCGGAGAAGGTTTTGAGTTCCTCATAAGTCTCACCAGCATGACCGGTTGGCTCCCAGCCTTTCCCGATGACTACTCCACAGAGCAGGGCGAGTGCGATCATCGGTCCGACCACCCAAGACTTCCGCCGCGGCATCTGTTCCATAATCTTCACATCCCTTCTTTTCAGCGTTTTCGGACGCTTCGATCCGACCGACACCGACAACGCGCGTCTTATCGTTTCGCCAACCAGTAGAGCGGATCGACCGGCTCGGCCCCTTCACGTAACTCGAAGTATAAAGTATTTTCTCCAATCATGCCCGTGTCCCCTGTCTCTCCGATAGGTTGACCTTCGGCAACTTGCTCACCCACCTTGGCAAGAATCCTGGATGCATGTGCATACAGGGAGAAGAACCCGTTGGCGTGATCTAAGATTATAACGAGTCCGTATCCTTTCAACCAGTCCGCATAGACGACGCTTCCGGTCATGACGGCATGGATTAAGCTTCCTTCTGCGGTTCGGATTTCGATGCCTTTGCGCTGGACATAGGTATTGAACGTCGGGTGTTTCTGACGCCCGAAGAACGACACGACTCTGCCATCGGCCGGCCAAGGCAGTGTGCCTCTCACCCCATGAGCCAAGGGTGAAGACGTCGGAGGGTGAACGCCCATGGCACGTCGGCGCGTTTCCAAATCATGCAACAAGCCATCCACTCGCGAGGCGGAACGCTGCAGTTCTTCGACCGTGCGATTATAGGAATCCTTTTCGTGCGTGATCTTCGCCAGATAAACCTTTTTCTCCTTCTGGAGCACTCGGATGTCGGCCAACTTCTTCTCGATGTTCAGCTTGAAGGCGACCAGTACGGCTCTGGCTTCGGCGCGCTGACGCTCAGCCTGCTCCATCCGCTCCATATCGGCTCGGAATGTCTCCAGCAATTCGTAGTCCTTGTGTGAAACGACGGAGAGGTAGTGCCCACGACGCTGGAAATCACCATACGAGTCCGCCGTTAAGAGGGCCTTCACACGCCCAAACCGTCCCTCCATATATTGCACGCGAAGCCGGGCAAGAATGGCCTCACGTCGAGCATCAATGCTGGTTCGCATCGCCTCCAGCCGGTCTGTAATTTCTTCAATCTCCCGATCTTTCTGTCGTAGTTTCTTGCTGATCTCATGATGGTCTTGTCTATAATGAACCAGTCGTTCGTCCAGAGATTGGATGCCTTGCAGGACCGATTCTCGTTTTTTTTCTGCTTCCTCGGCCCGTTTCCGTTTCTCCTCGATCTTGCCCTTCAGCGTCTCAAGCGTCCTTCTCTCACGCTCAATTTTTTCGGAGATCGGATCACTCGCTGCACCCGCCACCGATGCCCCCCCTCCCTCCACCGCAAGACACCAGAGGAGGATGGCGAAGGAGATTCTCATGCCCGCCCTTCCCCGACACGAAGAAGCGACACCACGCTACCGGCAAAGCCAAGCCCCATTCCCGCTATGACGAGCGCCAGACACACCGAGAGAGGAAAGAAAGAGATCATGCCTTCGATCCCGCTGAAACGACCCGTCAATTGAATCTGTTGCCGGAACAGTTCAAACGCGAACTTGAGAATTCCCAACGACAGTGCGCTGCCACAGGCTCCGAGCACAGCTCCTTCGAGGAAATATGGAATACGGATGAACGTGCGAGTGGCTCCAATCGAGCGAAGGATTTCGATCTCCTCCCGTCTGGCCAGCAGTGCTAGTCTGATCGTATTCCCGATGATCGTCACCGCGGCTGCGGAGAGGAGGAAACCAACCCCGATCGCTGCCAGCTCGATGTATCCGATCAGTTCGGCCAACAGACTGAGCCATTCCTGATTATAGTCGACCTTGGCGACACCTTCCATTGTTTGGACTCGTTCAACCCAGCCCTTCATGGCGTCCGGAGACCGAAAGTTCGGCGCAAGCGTCACCACGAACGAGGCCGGGAGCGGGTTCTCACCGAGCCCTTCGAGCAAGTGAGACTCACTGGGGAATTGAACTCGAAATTCTCCCAACGCCTGTTCTTTCGAAATAAAAAACACCTCGGCAACCATGCGATCGATCTTGAGTGTTCGCTCAAGTTCTTGCACCCTTTCTCTGGGAAGTCGATCCTCCAAATAGACCATGACCTTGACATCTTCCTGAAGCGACCCCGCGGCGTTCCGCAAATTCACATAGAGCAACAGAAAGATGCCGACACAGGCCAAGGTAAACGCCGTGGTCAGAACCGCAACGATCGTCGTTGTACGATTGGTCCGCATGTTCGCCCACGCTTCACGAACGAGATAAAATAGTCGTCTCATGTTCAGACCCCTTGCCCGATCCGCCGCTCGGACAACAACACCCCTTGCACCAAGGTGAGCACTCGCCGATTCACGTGGTTCAAGACATGAGGATCGTGCGTCGCGACGATCACGGTCGTCCCTCGGGCATTGATCAATTTGAACAACTCCATGATCTCTCTTGTGCGTTCCGGATCAAGATTACCCGTTGGTTCGTCCGCCAGGAGCACCACCGGCCCGTTGACGATCGCCCGCGCAATGCACACACGCTGCTGCTCTCCCGTGGAGAGGCTGTTCGGCAACTGATCTTTTTTGTGATCGACGTCAACCGCGCGCAGTGCCTCCGTGACTTTACGACGGATATCTTTCTCGGAGGTGCCTTGAACGATCAACGGAAGCGCCACATTGTCGAAGACGGATTTCTTCGGCAAGAGACGAAACTCTTGAAACACCGCGCCGACCTTGCGTCGAAGAGAGGGAATCTCAGTCGGTCTGAGCTTCGTCACATTCCTGCCGTGAACGAAAATCTGTCCTTCGTCCGGCTGCTCCTCCCCGATCAGCATGCGCAGCAAAGTAGACTTCCCGGCCCCGCTCGATCCCATGAGAAGGACAAACTCCTCCTTTTCGATCTCGACCGTGACATCGGACAGCGCGGCTTTTCGATCATGCCATTTGGACACATGGATGAGTTGAATGATGGCATCCATGGAAATCCCTTGGAGAAGGACTAGAACCTTCCCTGTTCGCCGACGTCAAACGCGTTTTGAAGATGTTCGATCCGTCCCTGGTCGGACGGTCTCCCCTGGACCAACACCACATCGAATCGGCAGGCCTTATCGGACCAATGCCGTTGCGCTAAATACTGCGCGGCCAATTTCGTCAGCTTCACTCGCTTGCGATGATTCACCGCCAGCAGAGCACCGCCGAAAGCGGCCGTGGTTCTGCCCTTGACCTCGACAAAGACCACCACACCCTGATCTTCTGCCACAAGGTCTAATTCGCCGAGAGGGGTCCGTACGTTACGATCGAGGATTCGATAGCCCTTGGCCCGCAAGAACTGTTCGGCCTGCATTTCACTGGCTTGGCCGAACTGATGGCGCGGGTCGGAAGTGGCCATGCGCTTACTATTCGAATAATGTGGAGAGCATCCGTCGGGCCGATTCCCTCTTTGCGGCGATGATCACTTCATGCACCGGCATGAATGTTCGGCGATGAATGGAACACGGGCCATGGCGCGCCAATCGCTGCAGATGTCCTGTCGTACAATACCCCTTGTGCGAGAGAAAGTCGTATTCGGGGAACATTTCATGGTACTTCGCCATGAGACGATCTCTCGTGACTTTGGCGATGATAGAGGCAGCCGCAATCGAGAGGGAGAGGGAGTCTCCCTTGACGATGGGCCGTACGGAGATTCTGATTCCTGGAAGAGTTACGGCATCAATGAGGAGATGATCAGGGGGAGGAGTCAGCTGATCGACGGCTCGCCGCATCGCTAGCCGAGTCGCTTCGAGAATATTGAGGCGATCGATCTCACCGACGTTCGCCGATCCGATTCCCATTCCCACGGCTTGCTCAAGAATGGCGGCATATAATCGGTCTCGCTGCCCTTCAGAAAGCTGCTTAGAATCATCGATTCCTGAGAGTCGACATCGGGTCGGTAGGACAACTGCGGCAGCGACGACCGGGCCGGCTAACGGACCGCGTCCGGCCTCATCGATACCGGCAATACGACGATACCCACACAGTCGGGCTGCCCGCTCGAACTCTTCGGTGGGTCCCATTGAACATCCCTTCACCGATCACGCCATCGCATTGCCGTGAGGGAACACATAACATGGAAACAGTCTAGGCCGTCACAGCCTCCTCAGAAGCCGTCGGTTGTGCCGATGGTTTGCTCTCTCCGACAAACTCGCGCTCTTCGACTTTCGCGAACCTCCCCTTTTTGCCGCGCAAATAGTACAGTTTCGCGCGCCGAACGCGCCCCTGCCGAACCACATCAACCTTGGAGACGATGGGAGAATGCACCGGAAAAATCCGTTCGACCCCGACCCCGTACGAAAGTTTTCGGACCGTAAACGTTTCGGTATTCAAACTCCCCTTGCGCGCGATCACGGTTCCTTCATAAACCTGAATGCGTTCTTTCTCGCCTTCGACGACTTTGACGTGGACCTTAACGGTATCCCCGATCTCAAAGCTCGGCACTGATTTCTTCGTCAACGACCGCTGAATCCGTTCCAACTGATTCATGGACTTAACCCTCCTCCCGGCGTGATGTCGAGGCCGTCAAAAGGCCTTCGCTCATCAATTCATCCAATAACTGTTGATCTTCCTTTGTGAACATCCGATCTTTCAGAAGATCGGGGCGCCGCAAATACGTGCTGCGCAACGCTTGTTTTCGGCGCCACAACCGAATAGCCTCATGATGGCCCGAGAGCAAGACATCGGGCACACCGACTCCTCCTATTTCTGCCGGCCTCGTGTACTGCGGATACTCCAGCAACGCGTCAGAAAACGACTCTTCCAAAACAGAACTGGGGTCACCCAAGACGCCTGGAACAAGCCGAGCCGCTGCATCGATCAATACGAGCGCCGGCAATTCACCTCCGGTCAACACATAATCCCCGAGTGAGACTTCCTCCGGAGCTAATATCAGACGGACACGTTCATCCACTCCCTCATAGTGCCCGCACAGAATGACGATTCGGCGACGCTCACCTGCCAACTGCTGCGCATAGCCTTGTGTAAAAGGACGTCCATGAGGAGTCGGAAACATCATCCGAATGTCTTCGCTGTTTGCCTGCGCTTCATTTCGAATCGCGGCAACCGCAAGTAGGATCGGCTCGGCCTTCATGACCATGCCGACCCCACCTCCATACGGCACATCATCGACCACTTTGTGGCGATCCGCCGTGAAGTCCCGCAAATTGTGCACCTTCACGGTGAGAAACCCCTTTTCTTGGCCTCGCTTGAGCATGCTGTGCGCCAAGACCGGAGCGAACATGCCGGGGAACAATGTCAGCACATCGAACCGCAACATATTCTAATCACCCAATCCGTCGATCAACCGGACGATCATTTTTCGAGCCGTCAGGTCGACGGTACGAACCAGTTCTTTCGCTGCGGGGATCAAGATCTCTTTGGCTCCTTGGTGAATAACAAACACAGGATTTCCCGGCAAGTCCCAGACTTCCTCGAGGACACCGATCGCTTGACCTTCTTCGGTGTAGACCGCAAGACCGATCAGATCACACTCATAGTATTGGCCATTCGGAAGCCCCGGCACCGCCCCACGAATCGTCTGTATGAATCCGCCTCGCCAGAGACTCGCGTCTTCCGGCGTGGTCAAACCGGTCAATCCAAGAATAAATTCAGCCCCCACTCGTCTCACATGGGTGACGCTGGTCTCAAGAGTCCGTCCGTCTCTTGCGAGGAGACTCACACTCCTCAACCCTTCAAATCGGCCCGGAACATCGGACAGCGGACGAACCTTTACTTCCCCCTTGACGCCGAAGGGCCGCTCGATCCGTCCCACCGTCACGGTTTCCAGTTGATTCACCATCGAGACGTCAGGATTGTGCAGGCGCTTTTTCCTGTGCGGCTTTTTCAGCCTCAAACTGCTTCCAGACCCCTGCCCTGCGCAATAACGTCCGCACGGTCACCGTGGGTTGAGCGCCATGCCGCAGCCAAGTCAGAACACGTTCCTGCTTCAACTCAGGCACGCCGGCTTCTTTCAACGGGTCAAAAATTCCAAGGATCTCGAGGAACCGTCCGTCGCGCGCTTTTCGTGAATCAGCGGCCACCACCCGATACATCGGTCGTTTGTGTCTTCCTGTTCGAGCCAGTCTCAAATGTACAGCCACAACTATCCTCCTTTACGCTGAATTCGCATTATTTGCCATGATCGCTTACCGAGATCGCATGAGTTGGGCGAGTTGCCGACGCCCTCCTGCACCGGTCATCGCCTTTGCCAACTTCTTGGCGGATAAGAACTGCTTGATGAGGCGATTCACATCCGGCACCGTCGTGCCGCTGCCACGGGCGATCCGTTTCTTCCGGCTTCCATTGATGATCGTATGATCGCGGCGTTCCCGTGAGGTCATCGAATCGATCACGGCGATCACACGGCCGATCTCTCGCTCCGGCTTGTCGCCTTCGATCGCTTGCTTGAGTTTTTGCCCACCCGGAAGCATGCCGAGAATCTGCTCGAACGAGCCCATCTGGTTCATCTGACCGAGCTGGGTCCGAAAATCTTCCAAGGTGAAGGTGTTACTGATGAGCCGCTTCTGAGCTTCCTCAGCCTGCTCACGAGTGATGCTTTCCTGGGCTTTCTCAATGAGCGACAGCACGTCACCCATCCCAAGAATACGGGAAGCCATCCGGTCCGGATGAAACGGCTCTAAGGCATCCAGCTTTTCCCCGACACCAAGAAACTTGATGGGCTTGCCGGTTGCGGCCCGAATCGACAAAACCGCGCCTCCGCGTGCATCTCCTTCGACCTTAGTCAGAATAATACCGGTCAACTCGACCTTTTGATCAAACTGCCCGGCCATTGTGACCGCGTCCTGTCCGGTCATCGCATCGGCCACCAACAGCACCTCATGAGGAGACACGGCTGTTTTCACGGCAACAAGCTCGTTCATTAACTCGTCGTCGATATGCAATCGGCCTCCGGTATCCAGGATGATGAGATCAAAACCCTGATCTCGTCCTCGCTCTACCCCCTCGCGGCAGATACGTACCACATCCGCTTGAGAAGCCTGAACGTGATCCGCACGGTGAACCTCCACTCCGAGATCCCGGCCAAGGGCGCTCAGTTGCTCACCGGCCGCAGGACGACGCGGGTCTGCAGCCACCAAAAGCACTCGCTTGCCCTGATTTTTAAACAGGCGCGCAAGCTTGGCGCTGGCCGTGGTCTTTCCGGCTCCTTGCAATCCAACCAACATCAGGATGGTCGGCGGCTTTGAGCTCAGGGCCAGTCCCGCCCGCTCATGCCCCATCATCGCTCTGAGCTCATCCCAGACGACTTTGACGACCTGATGTCCGGGAGTCAGACTCTGCAGCACTTCCTGGCCAACGGCCTTTTGACGGACGCGATCGACGAACTCTTTGACGATCTTAAAGTTGACGTCTGCTTCAAGAAGCGCAAACCGTACATCTTTCAGTGCTTCCGCAATATTCTGCTCCGTGAGCACACCCTGCCCCCGGAGTTTCTTCAGAATTTTCTCAAACTTATCGCTCAGCGCATCGAGCATGACACCGTATCACCACAAAGAAAGAGGCCATCGAAGCCTTACACCAGACCTCCGATCGCCTCGAAAATCCTAGGAAAAGATCGCAGAGGAGTGTATCGGACCAGTCGAGGCAAGTCAAGGTCACCCCATGTCAGTAGTTTTATTGACATGCCGAAAACCTTCGGATATGGTGCCCTTCAGCCACCACAGACCACTGTACGGAAACTCTTAAAGAAAGAAGAGTGGCCGCGTGAGAAAATCGCCCTGGGTCTTGCTCATTTTCGTGCTGATCGGAGGGCTCCTTGGCGGGATACTTGGGGAGATCCTCCACGTCATGGCCCCTCAAGGTACCATTCAAAGCATTTTCGCGACGAACTATAATCCCGGCATCAACCCGCCGCTCACCATCGACCTTGTCCTCATCAAACTCGTCTTAGGATTCAACATTAAAGTGAACATTCTGAGTATCCTCGGGATGTTCATCGGGATCTACCTTTACAAACACGTCTAGGACTTCCCGTTCAATGCTTGAAGCCGGAGCGATCGAATGTGATTGCGGAGCTCTGCGGCCCGCTCAAAGGCCAGCTCTTTGGCGGCAGTTTTCATTTCCGATTTCAACCGTTCGATGAGCTGATCCGTTGATTCCGAACTTCCGTATGGCTCGATCGATTCGGCTGCGAGATCCAACCGGACATAGTCCATGTCGGCCACTGCATACTCAAGGGAAGGAATCCCTTTCGTAATACCAATCGGCGTAATCCCGTGGACGCGATTATACTCGGCTTGGATCCCGCGGCGGCGGTTCGTTTCCTCGATCGCCTGTTTCATCGAATCCGTCACAACATCACCGTAAAAAATGACCCGTCCTTCAAGATTGCGCGCAGCTCGCCCGGCCGTTTGAATCAATGCACGGTACGAACGCAGATAGCCTTCCTTATCGGCATCAAGAATAGCGACCAGACTTACTTCGGGAAGATCGAGCCCTTCGCGTAATAAATTGATTCCGACCAGCACGTCAAACGTCCCACGCCGGAGGTCGCGGACGATCTCGGCCCGTTCAAGGGTTTTGATGTCGGAATGCAGATACCGCACTTTGATTCCCAGGTCGTGATAATACTCGGTCAAATCTTCCGCCATACGCTTCGTCAAGGTCGTAACCAGGACTCGCCCTCTCTTGGCAACTTCTGCACGCACCTGGCCAAGCAGGTGGTCCACCTGCCCCTTGGCCGGCACGACATCGATTCGCGGGTCCATCAGACCGGTCGGGCGCACGATCTGCTCAACCACATCGCGTCCGGCATGCTCCAGCTCGTAGCGACCGGGTGTGGCGGACACATACACCGCCTGATTGAGACAACTCTCAAACTCGGAAAACTTCAATGGACGGTTGTCGACCGCCGACGGGAGTCGAAATCCGTACTCCACTAACGTCCGTTTTCTGGAGTAATCTCCCTCATACATCCCGCCGACTTGCGGAACGGTCGCGTGAGACTCATCGACGATCAACAAAAAATCTTTTGGAAAGTAATCCAATAGCGTGGGAGGCGGTTCACCTGACCTCCTCCCGCTGAGATGACGCGAGTAGTTTTCAATCCCATGGCAATAACCCATGGCCCGAATCATCTCCAGATCGAACTTGGTGCGTTGCTCAAGCCGTTGGGCCTCCAGCAGCCGACCCGTCTTCCTGAACAAAGCCAACCGTTCCTCCAATTCTTCCTCGATGCCGGTAATGGCCCGTTCATAGCGATCGGGAGCAATGAGGTAATGGGTATTCGGATAGATCGCAATCTTGGGAAGCTTGGCCAGTGATTTCCCGGTGAGTGGATCGATCTCATGAATCGCATCCACAACGTCTCCGAACAGCTCGATGCGCACCGACTTGGCTTCAGACGAGGCGGGAAAAATCTCGATCACGTCGCCACGTGCCCGGAATGTTCCGCGATGAAAATCGACATCATTGCGCTCGTATTGAATCTCCACCAGTTTCGATAGGATCTTTTCTCGCCTCGTTTCGACGCCTTCCTCCAAATAAATGAGCATGTCGTGATAGACCTCCGGCGAACCCAGCCCATAGATACAGGACACCGAGGATACGATCAGCACGTCGTTTCGCTGCAACAGCTCGGTCGTGGCGGAGTGGCGCATCTGATCAATAGCATCGTTGATCGAGGCATCCTTCGCGATATAGGTGTCACTCTGCGGAATATACGCCTCCGGTTGATAATAGTCGTAATAGCTCACGAAGTACTCGACCGCGTTGCGAGGGAAAAACTGCTTGAACTCCTGATAGAGTTGGCCGGCCAATGTCTTGTTGTGAACCAGCACGAGCGTCGGTTTCTGAACACGCTCGATGAGATTCGCCATCGTGAAGGTCTTGCCGGACCCCGTCACTCCGAGCAATACTTGGTGTCTCTTCCCGGACTGCACCCCAGCCGTCAATCTTACAATGGCTTCCGGCTGATCCCCGCAGGCATTAAAGGGAGCTTCTAACTTAAAGGGTGGCACGGTCCTCTCCCGGGGAAACAATGTGAACGGAAATCCAGATGAACATCGATGACTCCTGGCGTCGCGATCCAAAAAGTAAAAAGGGCTGCCGGAAAATCCGACAGCCCTTATCGCAGCGGAACAGATCTCAGGTTAACTGCGACCGCCTCCGAATCCTCCACGCCCTCCACCACCAGAACGGGGCTCTTGAGGACGAGCTTCGTTCACCGTTAACGTACGACCACCGAGTTGTGTGCCGTTCAAGGCGTTAATCGCCGCTTGCGCTTCGGTATCGGACGACATTTCGACAAATCCAAACCCTCGAGACTGCCCGGTGAACTTGTCCGTAATAACCCGCGCCGAGGCCACGGCCCCATGCGCCGCAAACAGATCGCTTAGTTGTTGCTCAGTCGTGGTATAGGGCAATCCGCCGACATAGATCTTCGCACCCATCGGACTCCTCCTTTGACACAATGATGTTGTCTTGGACTCGAGAAAACCACGGGGAAGGAATGGGCCGAAGACGTCAACACAGCGGCAGCTTAGCTCTGGCTTCCGATCAGATTCCCGGGCTGGCCCAACACAACATCCATTCAGGCCTTGTCACTTTTAGCACCGGTCTTGCCAGGCCTTTCGCAAACCGGCTATCTTATGCTACTTCAAACCGACAAAAAAGGCAAGTTTGAGGCCAAACCGGCTCGATGGTGAGCCCATGTTAGTAGGCCGGCGGCGTGGAAAACGGCCGGTGGGAAAAGAGAGGAACTGCATGGAAGCTGTCGAACAACACGGTGGATGATCCAACTACGACTAGCCCGATCTGCCCCAATCCCAAAGCTTGGTCCTCAACGGAAAGGACGAGCACTCCATCTACAACTACTTCAATAAAATCTTTGCTGATGATGGTATTTCGTTGCACCCTGAGCGAATGCCAGTCAACCGGCTTCAGATTGACCGAGGCCTGCGCGAGGAGTACGTCGCTTCCATTCGACAGACGAACAAGCTGCACCTTTTGACCGATCGGATCGACGACCGCCGCATAAAAATTGCGCGTATCGCGCACACCAAACACGATGCCCCCGAGCCCGGTCGTTCCTTCCGGCGCATGGAAGCGAACGCTGAGATCTGGATACTCATACTCCATTTCTTTGACCAACAACATCTGGTAACAGAGTTGCGTACAGTTGGATGAGCCCGCGATAACGTTTGACGGAGAAGGCGCCGTCGCATGTTTCTGGATAATCCAATCAGCAAGCGGTCCGTCAGTGGAAATACCCTTGACGAAGCTGCTGGGTTGAGTGTTGGGTTGATCCAGGTCGAATGTCCACCTTTGGAAAAGTCCACCCGTCGCTTGTTTCTTCAGATTGGCAGCCTTTTCTTCCTGTGTTTCCTTCTGAATTCCGTAACTCGTGTTGTACCCCATTACGAGACCCAGACAGGCCAGCAAGAGAGCGCGGCACCCCGTCCGGGCTCTCCTGATGACAGAACATGGTCGATATTTCTTCAACACCGACAATCCCTGCATACTTATGAGCTTCCTGATTTCTTAATTTGAAGAATCTCTCGCTGCAAGCGATCCCGCTCGGCGAGGATTTTCCTTCGTCGTTGCCATCGATCCCAAGTCCACCAACGCAGCTTCTCGCCGAACGTCACCATCGGCGTCGGGGCACTGCCGCCGGGAGCCTGCTGAAACGAATAGCCGTCGTGGCTGTCACGTTGCTCGAAAAATCGCCGATACAAATGATCGTACAGTCCCTTCCCCGATGCACCACCAGCCATGCTCACTCCGCTACTCCAGAAAGAGCGTCAGTCGCTCCTACCATTGTCCGAACATGTCACAGCCACCTACTGCCCGCTGAATAGTACCTGGGCTCAATGCAGCTCTGCAACCTGATTTCCCTCATGCTATGATTCCATTTCTGAATGCATACCTGACATGATCAGGGTATCACGATGAGCCGTATCTGTTTCCCCAACAATTCCAGGACCCGTTGCATCGTAGTCCTCGCTGCCGCCTTCCTCCTTCCCCCACCTACGCTAAGCTTGGCTCAATCGCCTGAGACAGTCCTTCAGCCAGCCATCGGCTCGCTCTCCGCAGAACGGATGCTGGCCGACATCCGAACGCTCAGCAGTCCCGCATTCAATGGACGGCAAAGCGGCACGAAAGCGGATCTCGAATCAGCGCGGTGGGTGGCGCAAGAATTTCTCTCAACCGGATTACGTTTGTCGAGAATTCGCAATGGCTCTCTGATAGTACCGTTCTTGACGGGAAAGGATGGTACTTCATTAGGTATGATGGCCACCTTGATACCCACTCCTTTGATAGCACCGGATCCAATCTTACGAGTCGGCCCGACGGATCATTTGGCCACCAAAACCCTTGGGTCAGACTATTTCCCCGTCTTCGATTCGCCCTCCGCAGAGCTCCAAGCCCCAATCGTCTTCGTCGGATATGGCATCGTCGATCCTGCCCAAGACATTGATGACTATGCCGGTGTCGACGTGAATAACTGCATCGTGTTATTTCTGCGCGGCAAGGCGGAGCACTCCCCACGAGCCGTCAGCCACGCCGACAAGGTTCGGTTTGCACGAGAACGTGGAGCGATCGGTTATTTGACGGCAACGGGTCCCATTCTCCACCCGTATGAAGTCCGCCGCGGCATACACGGCCACCCCAGCGCCTTCTACGGGCAACTGCCCATGGACCAGGCTATCCCCGGTGTCTGGATCAGCACAGCCCTGGCCCAAGAGCTTCTCGCAGGGTCGAGTACAGACATGCTCGATCGTCTGCGTGTCCTTCAAGAGCGCCTGAACCAGGCATCGTCATCACAAGCAACACAGACAGATCGGTTTGCATCGCTTCAGTGGAAGACGACGACGGAGGAAGGGATCTTGATCAATGTGATAGGGATGATCCCTGGAACCGGAACAGAGTCTGTGATCATCGGAGCCCATCGAGACCACTTCGGCCATTCAGGGGGAATACTCTTTCCCGGCGCAGATGACAATGCCTCCGGAACAGCAGTGATCTTGGAAGTGGCTCGCGCTCTCGCCAAAGCCGCGCCGCGTCCCTCCCGGACCATCCTCTTCGTTTCTTTCAGCGGCGAAGAGCGCGATCTGCTTGGTTCGCGTCTTTATACATCGCGGCCTGTGGTTCCACTCAATTCGACGAAAGCCATGATCAACATCGACCATGCTGGGGTTGGAAACGGGCGGCTCACCGTAGGCGTAACAGGCATAGAGAAGGAGCTCCTACAAGAGACAGGGAAGACCGCCGGCGTTCATGAGAAACTGGATCTCTATGGATTCTTCCCCGGAGGGGATCATGTACCATTTAAGGAGGCCGGTGTGCCGACAGTCACCGTGGTGAGTGGCGGGGTACATCCGCACTTTCATCAACCGAACGACACCACCGAGACAATCGATCCCGAAATCTTAAAAACGGTGGCTCGGTACGTGTTGGCCGTGGCCTGGCAACTCGCCTACCAACCCTGAAGCATTGCGGGTGAAGCTAACCACGTCTAACGGTTGTGCGTGATGCGAGAACAAGGCGGGAAACCCTGGTCGTGCGGATTAGGGCATCTCGTCGAGGAGACCCGATTGAATCTCGGGTGGAGGAGCCGTTTGTGGTGGTGGCCCGGGAAGGACGGTTCCGGATCCCACTTGATTCGCGCCTTGGATAAGCCCAATGGACAATTGTGGGCCGAAGGTCATGACGGCGCCTCTCCAAGCCTGACCAGTCGTCGGATTGCGAAAGCTATAGGATTCAAAGTTCTGCCCCGGTGTATAGAGAAACCCTTGCGTTCCCTGGTTGTCGATGTACAACCTGCCCCCAGGTAATGTGAACATCGGAGCAGTCCCGCCATCAAACGACCGGACAGCCGACGTACTCTGCGCCAGCGCAGATGTGTCGGTGAAGAACACCGTCCCTGCCAGCGCACACAACAAACTTCCAACTGCAGATAATAATCGCAAGTGCCTCACCATTCCTTTTCTTTAGCCCGAGACGCAATACAAATTTCCATGACAGAGCCCTTCTCAGAGGTTATAGTATGCTCGCTTTCAGAATTTCGATCAAGGAGGAATTTATGCATTGCAGGTCTTCAACTCACCACTGTTTCGCGACCATTGTAGTCGCCATCGGCTTGTGGTGCCTCTCGTCACCATCTCAGAGCTGGAGCCTCGATGTGACCCAACGGATCGCTTCGGAGCGGCGTGAAACCGTGTCGCTCGCCGATGCGACGGTTCGCGCCCTGCAGAACAATCTCGACATCAGTATCAGCCGCCAGAATAAAGAAAGCCGGTTGGCGGACATCATCATCGAACACTCCAAATTCGATCCCAACGTGAGCCTAAACGGCCAATATGCCCGGACAGTGAACCCGCTCAATCGACCCGTGTTCGGGGGAACGGTGGGTTCGCTTAATCAGATCACAACCTTTGATCAACGCAACGAATCGTTTACGTTCGATGCGCAGACCAACCTCATTACGGGCGGGAATTTCGATATGAATTATAGCCCGGCCCGAACCAACGTGAACGCGAATGTCGCCAGAGGATTTTTGTTCAATCCGTCCTGGACCGGCGGCCTGGCATTCACATTGACCCAACCGTTGCTCAGAAACGCGGGAATCGAGATCAACAGGACTTTCATCAAGATCGCCCAGAATAATGCCGAGGTCGAACAGCATGTCTTTCGAGACCGTGTCCTGACGGTGATCACCACGGTGGAACAAACCTTTTGGGAACTGGTGTTTGCGAATGAGAATTTGAAAGTGGCGCAAGCCGCCATGAAGGCCGCCGAAGAACTGTTAGCGACCAACCGCGCCAAGGCAAAAGCCGGCGTCATGTCGATCGTCGACGTGCTCCAAGCGGAGGCTGCCGTCGCATCCAGGGTGGAGCAGATCTTAGTTGCGGAAAAATCCATTCACGATCAAGAAGATCAACTGCGCCGTCTCTTGAATCCGGGCGAAGAAGACCTGCGCCAGGACGTCCGCCTCACCCCCGCCGATGCCCCCGTCACGGTCCTTGAACCCCTCAGTCTCCAGGAAGCCATCGATATGGCGATCGAACGGCGTCCGGAAATCGTACAGGCGAAAAAAAATGTCGAATCGGGGGAACTGAATAAGCAATTCGCCCGCAACCAGTTGCTGCCCACCCTCTCATTCCAAGGCACGATCGGGCTCGCCGGATTGGGGAGCGACCTTGGCCAGTCCTTCAGCAGAAATTTCAGTGGTGACTTTTACAACTATGGCGCGGGGTTGGTGCTCAGTTATCCGCTCGGCAACCGGGCCGCCATCAACACGTACAACAAACGAAAACTGGATGCCCGAAATGCCGAGGCTTCGCTCGCCAGCGTGCGTCAGCAAATCATCGTCGGCGTGCGTGAAGCGGTGCGCCGGGTGCAGACCGACTTTAAACGCATCGAGACCACTCGATCGGCCCGGATCATGGCGGAGAAACAGCTGCAAGCCGAGCAGGAACGGTTGAGGGTCGGGCTCAGCACGACTCGCTTCGTGCTCGATTTCCAACGCGACCTGGCCACTGCGCAAGGCAATGAATTGCGGGCCATCATCGATTACAACAAGTCGCTATCCAATCTCGCTCGTCATAAAGCGACCACGCTGGACCGCTATCATCTCGAACTCTCGTAGCTGTCCTATGGTTTCCGGGCCGGATCGGCCGGGTCCAGGTCAAATTTCCCCTATGGGAGCAGCGCTGCCGCTGCTCCCCATCGGAGCTACGTTCGGCTATTACTGGCTTCCCAGCTCATTCCAAGAAGAGCTTCTCGTTCAATTCGCACCGCAACTTCTTGCCTATCTGGCGATGGGCCTCTGGGCTTCGCGTACGTTTCAGGTCCCTGCTCACCTGGGATTGGAGAAAGCGAAGGTGAGAAACGGACTGAAATGGGGGCTGATCACAGGGTTGTCATTGGGATGCCTGAATACCTTCGCGATTCTCTCGGTCTATCCGTCTCTCGGTTACGAGATTACCTTCTTGAAACAAACACCCCATGCTCGTCTTCCGGTCCTCCTCATGGTGCCGTGGTTCATCTGCGGGATCGCGCTGTTCGTCGAGCTCAACTTTCGCGGATTCATCTTGGGCCGTCTTGCCGAACTTGAATCGGCCTGGTGTGGAACGAATTCGAGCCGACGCTTTTCTCCGATTGCGTTGATCACGAGCACGCTCACGTTTGCCTTCGATCCATTCATGGAGAATACGTTTCGCTATCTCCACTGGATTGCTTTGTGGGATGGATTCATCTGGGGAGCGATCTGGCTCCGAACCCGAAACCTTTGGATTACCATCGTCGCTCACGCGGTCGAAGTCATCGCGGTGTATAGTGCCGTAAAAGTGGCGATAGGATGATCTGTGATGCGTTGTCGTCAATATAGAATGACTCCATGAATCCTTCCTTCTCCAGCTATCTGGTCAACGATGTCTTCGGCGATCCTGGCATGTATGTGGAGGTCCGCTGGTCCAAACGTGCATTGCTTTTCGATCTCGGGCATAACGATGGATTGGGACCGACCAGATTGCTCAGAGCCGGCGAGATTTTCATCTCCCATACACACATGGATCATTTCATCGGATTTGACGCTGTTCTCCGCGTCGCGCTCGGACGAGGCAAGACACTCAAACTGTTCGGTCCACCAGGCCTGATCGATAATGTCCATGGCAAACTGCGCGGCTATACCTGGAATCTCGTGGATGGCTACCCCCTCACAATCCAAGTCCGAGAATTCCACGAGAGCGAGATCCGGCAAGTGACTTTTCACGCAAGCAACGGTTTCGACCCATCCAAACAAACAATTTTCCCAGCGCCGCGCCGAGACAGTCCGCTCTTCACCGTTCTGGAAGATCCGATGTTCACTGTCAAAGCTGTGGCCCTAAATCATCGCATCCCCTCATTCGCTTATTCGCTGGAAGAGCAATTTCACGTCAACGTCAACAAACAGAAATTGCATGAGGCAGGGCTGAGGGTCGGCGCATGGCTTAAGGACGTGAAGCAGCATATCCGGCAGGGCAAACCGGACGATTTCCGCTTCACCGTGGCGCTCTACGACGAACATCGACGAGCAGAGCAGGAATTTATGCTGGGAGAAGTGAAGGAACGGTTCTTGACGATCTCACGAGGGCAAAAGCTCGCCTACGTCGTCGACGCACGCTATGACAAGGAGAACGAGGCCAAGATCGTCGCGCTTGCTCATGGAGCCGATATCTTCTATTGCGAGTCGCCTTATCTCGATTGTGATGCAGAAAAGGCCCGCGACCGGTATCATCTGACGGCCAGGCAAGCCGGACTCATGGCGCGCAAAGCTCGGGTTCGTGACCTCGTGGTGTTTCATTTTTCACCCCGCTACACCGGTCAGGGCGAGACGCTGGAGCGAGAAGCGATGGAGGCGTTTCACGAAAGCGAGGAAGGAGGTTATGGGTGAACGATCTCGGTAAGTATGTGTTCTATTTTTTGCTAGGCGGTTCGATCGTGAGCTTCTCCACCTACCTTGGCTCACAAGGTAAATCGTTCCTTGCCGCCATGGCCAGCACCTTTCCTGCCATCACCGGCGTGACCTTTATCCTGCTCTATGCCAGCGGTGGTGGGACAACAACGGTTGACTATGCCAAGAGTTTGTTGTGGTTTGTCCCGCCCTGGACCATCTATGTTGTCGCCATGATTATGGGCATCCCCCGCCTCGGCTTCTGGCCGGCGATGGCCGGATCGCTTGTCTTGTATGTGGGATGCATTGGACTGGTAAAGATGGTGATACGGTAGATCGCGCGACGCGGTTCAGCATTATCTCTCGCTTGCCAAAGGGTACATTATTGCGTACACTTCTGATGAACGAGGAACGACCATGACTAAGACCATGTCTCTCAAACAAGCCCGATCTCGATTCTCTTCGCTTATTGACAAAGCTGATCGTTTGTCAGAACGGTTCATCGTGACCAAGAACGGAACGCCGAAAGCTGTTGTGATGGGAGCTGAGGAATATGAAAGCTGGGTGGAAACTTTGGAATTGCTCTCAAACCCGAAAGCAGTCAAGGCCCTCCACCAAGGCTTGAGAGATGCGAAGGCCGGGAAAGTGCGTTCGTTTAAGGATGTGTTCGGCGAAGATCAGTGAAGCCAATCAGACTGACCCATCAGGCCGTCAAAGATCTCGAGGCCTTCGATCAGGGAATCCGCGAACGCATTAAAGAATCGCTCCGCCATCTAGCCGACCATCCCCGTGAAGGCAA
The DNA here is from genome assembly GCA_025934915.1 of Nitrospira sp. Classification (GTDB taxonomy): domain Bacteria; phylum Nitrospirota; class Nitrospiria; order Nitrospirales; family Nitrospiraceae; genus Nitrospira_D. The sequence continues at coordinate 8,415 of JAICWG010000034.1, read as the reverse complement.
ACCGCTCAAAGGCCGATTTCAGAAAGACAAGGTGTGGTCCTACCGAGTCTGGCCATATCGTGTTCTCTACCGCACAGTAGCCGGTTGGATCGAGATCCTATCGATTGAACACCGTAAAGACGTCTACCGGTAAGCACTGCCTCTTCCTTGCTGCGATGGCCCAATTCCTTATCCTGAATACGGGATGTATTGGGTTGGTAACGATGATGTTACGGTAGATTCGCCAAGCCCACCGAGTTTGTTACTCAATCACCACCGCCGTTCCATTGGCGCTGACCATCAACATGCTGCTGTTGGTGCCGATGGTTTCATAGTCGATATCGATGCCGACGATCGCATTGGCGCCCAAGTTCTTCGCTTACTCCTGCATTTCTTCAAGCGCGATATGCTTGGCCTTCCGGAGTTCCTTTTCGTAGGCCGCCGAGCGACCACCGACGATATCCCTGATCGACGCGAAAAAATCCCGAAAGATGTTCGCGCCTAGGATCGCGTCACCGGATACCAATCCGAGATACTTCACCGCTTTCTTCCCTTCGATACTGTTGGTCGTCGTAAGAATCATGCACCCTCCTGGTTCAGTGCCATCATTCTCTCATAGATTGAACTGCCTCGCGAAGCCTTTTGCTGAATCGCCGTATAAGCAGACTCACTCATCCTACCCGTGAGCGATGACGACGCCGGATGGCGGGTCATTGTGCACCCTTCCCCTAATTGCCCTCGTGCTGTGACCGACTCATGCACGAAATTGCCTGGATTGATCGTTCGCTGTGGATCTTTTATTGGGTCGAAGCTCTTGGAAACTACGGCATCCGGATCACACAAGAGCTCATGTTGTTTCAACTTGTCCTCGACGACGGGAAGACCCGCTTCCTTGGCCCGCCGGAGCATCCAACAGAGGGCAATGTTTCCGAGACCAGGACATTGTCCACCACCAATATCTGAATGAACCCCACGGAACCACACTTCCTGGAGACGATCTCCGATCGCTCCATCTTTCCGAGATTTCACTCATGTCGGACAAAAGTTCCCGCGCCGCTCATCAAGCGCCATCGCGTGGTAACATTTTCTCACGTTGTCGGGCAGGGTGAGGTCCCATCCAATATTCAGATCATTTCCTGGAAGGCCGAAGCATCCAACGACGTCCCAAAGACCGATGAAGCGGATTTCGGCTCCTGACTTCTCCTCTGCACTTGGTTGGCAAAGTGCAGGGCAAGGGCCGCCCCTCGACTAAATCCAATAATATCGACCGTCCGATCCCCTTCCGCAAAGAACTGATTCAGTTGCTCCATCGCCCTGGCGATCCGAAACCGGCCGCCCGCACCTGCCAGACCACCGAGGAGTTTTCCTATAAACCCAAGCCGACTCCCGACCCCTTCCAGGTAAAACACCCTCATATCAAGCGGGAGACACTTACAAAATGCCAGCACATTCGTCTCCTTGATTTCATCGGCTTCATCGACATTCCACGTTCCATCAAACGCATAGAGTGCCATGCTGAGTGCCTCCTTTTCTCGATATTCAATGGTTTCAATGAGCAATCGCTTACCATGATCGACTGCAATTTTCCATGACAAATGGGCAGGGCTGTCGGCTTGGCCGTGCAGGCGGACTGAATGTTGACAACGGGCACACATCATCATAGATACTGCATGTGGACGAATGGGACTATGCGTGCGAAAGGAAGCACACCATGAAGAAGAAACCTGTTGACGAATTAACCAGTCACGGTGCATCCCGTCAGCGGTTGTCTTGTCAGGACGATCCATGCTGTATACAATACAGCATTCGAATCTTGATGGAGGAGCAATGGCTGTCAGATTGAACATCACGATGGATGAGGATATTTACGCGAGACTCAAGAAGGAAGTTCCTCCGAAGAAGCTCAGCGCGTTCATCTCCTCCGCTGTTCGGGCGAAACTTCATCCGGACAAGAAGGCCCTTGATGAAGCCTACCGTGCAGCCCGGAAAGAACGCTGGCGGAAAGAACTGGAGGATGATTGGAAGAGCACGGAAGGCACTCCGCATCACGCTCGCCTTGCAGCCTTGATCTACCCAGCAGCTTGCTCGGCACGCCGACCATAGGCTCTGGCTGACGGCTCGGAGGACATCCGCTACGCATTCCTCCACGACTTACTGCAGGGCCTCTTGCGTAGGTGGGTCAAAGACCAAAGCGCACAGGGTTAGGGCTCAAGGTCCTGAGCAAGACGGAAGCCGATGTTGTTGCTAAGCTTGACGGCGTCGACCACATGCCTCTCCGATACCTTCAGGAACTGCGACGAACTGTTCCAGGAACCGCCCAGGCACTCGCGCAGAACGCATTTTTCATCACTTACTTCTTCGTAACAATCTCGCACCCACTCCCAGACATTCCCACTCATGTCAAACAGATCGAAGGAATTCGGTTTCCTTCCAACACCAACAGGCTCAGTACCCTTAATGCTGTCATACACCGCATAGTCCTTTAGTTCATTCTCGACGGAAGTCCCAGCCCATGTATCCTTTCTCAGGCCACTTTGCGCCGAAAACCTCCACTCGGCTTTCGTTGGCAGTCGATATTGCTTACCTGTGGCTTGTGAGAGCCACTTTGCATACGCCACCGCATCGGCCCACGCCACATTGATCACAGAAAGCTTTCCTCGCCCCCACTGGTGATTTGGCAAGTCTCGCGTAGTCAGTTTGGCATATTGATCGTACTGCTCAAACGTAACTTCAAATTGACCAATGGCAAACGGCTTGTCAGGAATCGTTTTCATCTGTGGTTCGAACACCTGGATAAGGTGGAGCTTTGCCAGCGCAATCGAAACGACATATTGAACGTTCTCTTCAACCTTCCACATCCACGCGTATGTTCCACCAACCAAGGCGAGCACCAGGGAGGTGACTGTAGTGGCCTGCAGGAGCCTGCGACGCTGCCTACGTTGCCGCTTTTTCTCTCGCTGCTCGATCTGCCCACAAGACTTACTATAGAGGTCGGCCAGGATCTTGTACCATGGCCCCTCGAAGAGACCTCTTCTAACCTTATCCTTTCCCGGAGTGAAACCACGATAATCAGCCGGTAGAGGCATCCCTAGGGACTCACAAAGTGCACTTGGGAATGCCCGTTGGCTCTCCTGTCCAGGTTTGGCTTCGTTGTTTGGAATACCCGAGAGTAATATCAATACAAGCTTGTCCGAACCTTTGATCTTAATGAACTGCCGGATTTCGTCATCAACATAAGAACTCTGGCTAGCGGCAGCGGAACAGATTACGATCAACTTAGCAGAGTTTTGCAAATGCTCCGGAAGAGCGGCATGGTAATCAGACCCAGTAAAGTCCTGTTCGTCCCTGAAGATCCGCAGATGCCGCTGCGGAACATCCAAATCTTTTGGGGGCTTGTAATCCTCAAGCTCCTTCTCCAGTAGGGCAGCGAAGGCCTTGTCCTGGCGAGAATAGCTGATGAACGCATCATACTGAATCGTCTCTTGCTCCTGACTTGGTTCCATGGAGTTTACCCTCCAAACTAGAACCTATTCTCAGAATAGTTGACGGGGTGAATTCCCATCCCTATAAGTCCGGTCATGCTCGCAGTAAATCACAACGCCTACCGATTGGGCGCAATGCTTTGCGCACAACCCGGCGATAGTCTTTAAAATCTTCGCAAGTGGATGACCAATAGATCGTGGCCATGGCGAATCAGGATGTGCAAAGGTGGATACGTAGGAGCAGATTCTACGCTTTCGTGAAACAAAGGCAAGGGCCCGAATCGCTCTCGTCTGCTCTTGTCCCATGTTCCTTCATTGAACCAACTCTCGCCAGTTGCTACGATGATCGGTTATTCTGTTACAGGAGCGATCACTGTGCCGAACCCTCCGCCTCCCAATCCATCGACCAATCACCTCATCATCGAAGGTGCGCGACAAAACAATCTCAAGAACATCTCCCTGCAGATTCCCCACAATCAGGTCACGGCCATTACCGGCGTGTCGGGATCCGGGAAATCTTCACTCGCCTTTGACACGATCTTCGCGGAAGGTCAATGGCGGTATGTCGAGTCACTCTCCACCTACGCCCGCATGTTTCTCGACAAGGTAGCCCGTCCTGATGTAGATCGCCTCCTCAATGTGAGGCCGGCCATTGCAATTGAACAGAAGAATCAGGTGCGGACGGCTCGTTCCACGGTCGGCACGACGACTGAAATCGCGGACCTTCTGCGCCTGCTCTTCGCCAAGATCGGCAAACCCACCTGTCCTGATTGTCAGCAAGAGGCCCGTTCGTTTCAGCCTGACACCGTGGCCGACGACCTCCTGGCGCGATGGCCTGATGCCAGAGCGATGGTGCTATTTCCCATCACCACTCCTTCGCCGAAAGAAGAATCTGCTTTTATCCAATCCCTTCTCACACGCGGATTCACCCGAATTAAAACCACAGACGATGTGCTCGATTTGCACGAGATCGGACAGCCCTTACTCCATAAATGCCCATCACTCTTTATCATTCTCGATCGCCTGGTGATCCGAGAGGACAACCGTACTCGGTTGGTCGAAGCGATCGAAACCGCGTTTCGTGAAGGAGAGGGCCGCTGTTCGCTCGACATCATCGGCCATGGACGCCAATCCTACAGCACAAGCTTTCTCTGCCAGCGTTGCGGACGAACCTTCGAACCCCTCAAGCCGATTCTCTTTTCGTTCAACCATCCACTTGGCGCCTGTCCTGAATGCAAAGGGTTCGGCAACGTGCTGCGGTATGATCCCGAGCTGGTCATCCCCGACCCAACCAAGTCGCTCGCTCAAGGGGTCGTCGAACCCTGGAGCAAACCCAGCTCCGCCTGGTGGCAGAAACAGATGTTGCTCGCGATGAAACTGCACGGGGTCGACACCACGATTCCGTTCAGCTCGCTTCCCAAAGACACGCAACGATTGCTCTGGGAGGGGGATAAATCATTCGACGGCATTAATGACTTCTTCGAATATCTCGAAGGGAAGCGCTACAAGCTGCATGTCCGCGTCTTCCTCAGTCGCTACCGCACTCCCTTCGATTGCCCCGGTTGCCACGGCCGTCGCCTCAAGCCGGACGCGCTGTTCGTCAAAATTGCCGGTGCCGACATCCACCAAGTGATGGAGCAGACCGTAGAGAGCTTTTCAGAATGGGCAGAATCCTTACCCCTCTCGCCCTTTGAGCGAGAAATCGCCACGGATATTCTCCGACAGCTCCGAGCAAAACTGGGATTTCTCCGGCGTGTCGGCCTTGGGTACCTGACGCTCAATCGGCAAACCAAGACCCTCTCCGGTGGCGAGGCACAACGGGTTGCGCTTGCCAACCAACTGGGATCTCAGTTGGTCGGCACACTGTACGTCCTCGATGAACCGACTATCGGCCTTCACGCAAGAGATACTGATCTCTTGGCCGGTATCCTCCAGGATTTGGCCAACACCGGTAATACAGTCGTCGTCGTCGAACATGACCGCCGCATGATTGAATCGGCCGACTACCTTGTCGAACTCGGCCCTCACTCCGGTGAAAAAGGAGGCGAGATCGTCTGTGCGGCACCCACGCAGGAATTCATCCAAGACCGTCGGGCAACCACCGCCCGGTACTTGCGTGGCGAAGAACAGATTCCTCTGCCCACCAAGCGACGCTCCGGAAACGGCAAGATGCTGGTGATCGCCGGTGCCACTGAACATAATCTGAAAGATCTGTTCGTTCGTATCCCCCTGGGCATGCTGGTCTGTGTGACCGGCGTGTCAGGATCAGGCAAGAGCACGCTGGTTGAAGATACCCTCTACCGATCCGTCGCTCGGGCCTTCCGCGTGGAATCCCTTCCCATGGGGCGTTTCAAGGCGATCAAAGGCATCGAGCACCTCAACGGTATTCGCTTGATCGACCAACAGCCGATTGGACGTACACCTCGATCCAATCCAATCACGTACCTCAAAGCGTTCGACGAGATTCGCCGGCTGTTTGCTTCGGAACGTGAAGCGCTACGGCAAAGATTCACGCCGGGCCACTTTTCGTTCAATGCCGTCGGTGGCCGCTGCGAGCGCTGCGAAGGCAGCGGTGTGGAGAAATTAGAAATGTATTTTTTCGAGAATATTTACGCGCCCTGCGAGGTCTGCGAAGGCAGGCGCTTTAAACCGGAGATCTTGAAGATTCGCTACCGTGGCAAAAATGTTTCTGAAGTCCTTAACATGACCGTGGAGGAAGCCTTCTCCTTTTTCACTGGAACGCCGAAGCTGCAAGACAAACTGCACCTACTCAACAGCATCGGCCTCGGCTATCTCCGCCTGGGTCAGTCAGCCACGACTCTGTCCGGCGGCGAAGCTCAACGACTGAAAATCGCTTCCGAGTTGAAGGACTCCTCCACCAAAAACGTGCTCTATATCATGGACGAACCGACCACGGGACTGCATTTTGAGGACATCAAAAAGCTCCTCGCCGTCCTCCACAAACTTGTGAATGCAGGCAACACGCTGGTGGTCGTCGAACATAACCTCGACGTGATCAAGTCCGCCGACTGGATCATCGACCTCGGCCCCGAAGGCGGCGCAGCCGGCGGGCAAATCGTAGCCGAAGGTCGGCCGGAGCAGGTAGCAAAAGTAGCCGCGTCTCATACTGGAAAATTTTTGGCAGACGCCCTCCAACCAGACCTTCCTAACGTATGAGGCGTGGCGAACTGAACATCCGCCGCCGCCTCAACACGTTAGCTAGATGGTGTTACGCATCGGAGACCTTCTCCATTGTATTGATGCGTATTGATGCTCACATGCGGCCATTGGATGAGACCTGGGCAGCAGCCTGGAGGCAATCCATCCACGCGGGGGAAGAAGTCCAGCATGACCAACTGCGAATACTGCAGACGGAGCTTTGGCTTCGCATACTTATCTTTCTCCGCCAATTCCTGAATCCAGAATGTGGACTTCACGACAGTCGCATTGGCCTGCCTCACGACAAAAGGAATGTTCACAACGCCACCGGCGGGACGTGTCGAGTCAACATCAAGTGTCGTGGTCTTAACGATAGTGACATCTTTGTTCGCGGCTGTTAACAGATCATTTGGACTTACAGGGTTGAACAATCCCTGAAACAAATTATCCTTGAAATGTTTGTATGGAGCGAGGTAGGAGTTCTTTTCTATGTCTTGATCCACCCCGGTCGGCAAGCCGTTGATATCGAAAATACATGATGCCCCATCATGCACGCTGCTTGTGCCTAAGGCGAGGACCGAGTCACCGTGAGGAATCGTCGCAAGCCGCGCAACATTCAGACCATCGGTGATCTGATCTTTCAGATACAGCCATAAACCCGGCTCATGGTGAATTGTGCTGCCGTTTGTAGGCCGCACTGTACTTGCGGGGAAATCGTCAGTCGCGATTTGCGTAATCGACTGCTGATAATCCAACGCCGCAATCGACTGATCGGTATTGGCGGGAGTCCCCGGAGTGAGACGGACGCCACGATTCGGCACTTTGTCATCCACAAACTTGAACCTCAGCTCTTCGTTATATCGGTTGACCAGCAACCGATAATTGAGGGGAAAAGGAACCCAGTCGGCGGCGGCGCCACAAATGGCAGTGCGATCATATTCTATCCACTACCCGGCAGGTTCGGCTCGTTCTTCCACGTTCCAACAAGTTGTGTTAATGGTCCAAGGTCCTTCGCCATCGTCATATCTCCTATTCATGTCATTGTTAATCTTGCAACAATCGATACGGATATCGATCCATACCGCGAGGATGATGAGCCCTTTAATAAGCCATACGACTCATACGTCTGCAAATCAGCAGACCATTACCTCCTTTCCGTAATTGACCCAGCTCGCGTGGGCTCTAACTGCGTCCGGCAGAAGTCGATCACTGTTAGGCTCTCTTGTGTGACTCGATATTTGCTTACAGCAAGCGAGATGCCAGTGAGAAAGAAGGAAGCTCGAACCTTCGCTGAGCTTCTACGATCTCTTTACTTTCAGCACCATAGCATTTGTGAGAAGTCTTTTTTCATCATGATAGACGCTTCTCAATTATTCGGACATGAATCGAATGAGATTCAGAAGGGTGTATCAAATCTGATACTGAGTGGGGATGACAGGTTTAGGTCCAGTACATGTTGTAGTTCGGATCAGAACATACACGAGTGGTCGATACTTCCATGGGAGGCTTCAGACAGGAGGCGCTATTGGAAACGTGACGTCTTGGTGGGACGTTATCCTAAAAAGCAGAGTCAATTATGTGGGATTGGACAACCGTACAACAATGAGTCACTACCGACGGTACGCTATTCATCTGGCTTGTCAACTTTCTGTACAGGCTGTTCGTCCACCAGCTTCTTGTGCAGATACTTTTTGCTGGCCATCATGATGGAAAAGGCGAGTCCGATCGCGATGGGGACAAATATCGCCGAGGCGAGATTCACGTTCTTGAGCCAACCGAGTTCGGCAAATCCTCT
>JAICWG010000093.1 GCA_025934915.1 Nitrospira sp. | reverse complement strand
TGCCGAGCCGCCTCGGCCTTGCTGCCACCGCTTCGGACAAAATCCACCACCCGTTGGCGCAAATCGGATGAACATCTCATACCCCCATGATCGCTAAAGTTCACCAGCAATGTCCATCAGTAATTGAGGGCTTGGCTATAGAGAATCCGCCTGAATGAGCGAAGATATCCCTCGCCTTGTATCGACATTGATCTCAGTGTCTAAAATTGGGGTCACCTATGAAAACGGCTGTCAAGGGCGAGACTGAAACAAAGAGCGAGTTCGATCGAATTTGGACTTGGGCCAGTGGGGGCACCTCTTGTTCTGTGTACGCAGTTGAGCGGAGCTGAAACAAAGCGGAGGCGCTTCTGATTGCTCGGCGTGATGACATCGCGATCATCCCCGGCTCCCAGCATTCGGCAGGTTGTCTCGGGTGGCTATGCCGGTACGTCTCATATTTCATCTCATCCCCGTGTTACGTCGCGCAGCGACCACCGTCCCATCAATTTGACGGCATCCCCTCTGTCGCTATAATATAATGACCAGAATTATGGTCATCATTGATTACGAGGTAAGCTATGGCCAAGACGTTGCCGTTATCGGAGGTGAAAACCCGCCTGCCGGAGCTTGTGGCGGGTGTGCAAGAGAGGGAGGAGGAAGTGGTCGTGACGAAGAATGGCCGTCCGGCTGCCGTTCTGATCAATGTCGATGAGTACACTCGCCTCAAGGAGACGTTGGATGTACTCAGCGATCCGGCGTTTATGGGTCAAATTGCCGAGAGCCGGGCGTTTTACAGAAGGAAACACAAAGGGCTGTCGTTTGAGGATGTGTTCGGTGAACCTCTCACGCCCATCAAAAAACGGCGCTCGGCGTGAACCTCTTCCGTCCGGATATCCCTCCTCATGTCGCGGAAGTGATCCGATCGCTCCATCCTGATCTGAAGCAGTCGATCAAGTTCGCTATTCGTGCGATTGCCGTTGACCCAGAATGTGGGGAGCCGCTCCGGCGGGAACTCGATGGGCTCTGGAAATATCGTGTTCGTCGCTTTCGGATCGTCTATGCCGTCGATCAAAGAATGCTGGCTATTCGTCTGATGGCCGTCGGCCACCGTCGGCATGTGTATGAGGAGCTGACTGAGCGACTCAGACGAAAGGGACGAGAATAGGGGAATGTAGCGGCTGTGATGCATCTGAAGCGAAAACCGGGCTATTGGGTTTCACGCGGCAAGGTTAAGTAGCGTCAGCCCTTCGCTTGTTTTTCTGCCGATCGTCCCGCTATACTCCTATTCTTATGAGTATTCGAAAAGGCGGTGGCGAGTGGGAGCCGATGCTGCTCGGGGTCGAAGCCCGCAATTGTAAAGTTTGCAAAGAGGGCCTCTATCGGGACAAGACGCTCTTACGCGGTGGGTGGTCCCGTTGCACGGTATGCGACGAGTTCGTCCATTACAGTTGTCTCGCCAGTGGAAAAGTCTCATTTCTGAAAGCACGACCACGGGTGTGCAAGACCTGCCGTTCGGTTCAGGAGGGGACCGTCTCTCCTTCTCCGAAGAAGGATGGAACTCCTGTGGCAGCCATGCCCTGAATTCTCTGCTCCACCTGTGTGATTCCTGAACGTTGCCGAGGGGACTACACACCGCGGCACTGTTAATTGAGATGAGCATGACGCAGATCATCCGAAGCGGGGCGTTTCTGCAACAGTGCTGGTCGGTCCATCCTCTGTGTGTGACCGTCAGACGAATGACGGATGAGCGTGCGGTGGTGCTCTCCTGCAGTTCATGCAAGTCCGCCCATTATCTCACGGTTGCCACGGTCAGTTCGAAAGCGTCCTCGGCTCAACAAATGGGAGAAGACGCGCTACGAGACGAGCCACAGGGAGAGGAGTTCCTCAAAGCCTGTGTCTCCACGCATCAGGCTTCTCTGACGCTCCGTGAGATGGATGTATTTCAGGATCTCGTGCGGTTGCGCTGTGCCGACTGCCGCCGACAGTACGAACTGACGGTCTCGGCGTTTGAAACGCGCCACAAGTAGCGTGAGGATGTTGCAAAAGCTTTCCAGCGTCGTTCTCGCATCGCTGAAGGCCTCAACGTACCAACCGTGTACGCCTCGGCCGTTCGCCCGCTGTGGCCTTGCTGAACGAGCTTTTTCATCATCTTCGTGAACCAACCGCGTGCCATAACTGCCCAGTCTATGCTGTTCACCGACGATGACACGGCGCTGCTGGCCGACGCACAGTTCTTTCGGAAAAAGGCTGCGATCACGACTAAAATACGAGCCATGCTTGAGACGACGCATGGCGTATTGCGGAATGAGCTGACAGGTCTGTCGCTCGTCGTCCCTCCCGATTTCGATCCCACCCTCCATCAGCTGGTAAAAGGCGAGCATCTGGAAGATTTTCCATATCAATATCTTGATTGTCCCAAACACTTTTCCGGCGCGGACACGTTCACGTTCCGTACGCTGGTCTGGTGGGGGCATCATGTGACTTGTGCGCTATTACTGGAAGGTTCGGAGATCGGACGATACAAGCGCCAGCTTCTCGGACGGTTTCACCAGCTCGCGGGAAGAGACCTAGAGCTTTCTCTGGCACCATCGTTATGGGAGTGGAAACGCGGAGAGGGCTATACGTTGCCGATCACTCATGACCGCAAGGCCCAGATCGCTGCCGTGGTGGCTGAACGATCGTTCCTGAAGGTCGTTCGGTGTGTGCCCTTAGAAGACCCACAAGTACGGGAAGGGCAGTTGGCCAGGATGGCATGCGAAACCTTTCGATCAATGTACCCCCTCGTCACCCCCTAACTTTTTTATCCTAATTGTCTCTGACACCAAACTTGGGTAGACTGGGCCGCCATTCTTTTTGAACCTTGACAGGGAGGAGCCTGTGAAGCAATCGTCATTACGAGTTCTGAGCTGTGCCATCATGATGGCGACCATGCTGGCCGGCTGTAGGGGAACAGGAGAAATGCGTTATCTGGATTTGCGCGAGAAGCCGCCGATGGTGCAGGTGACCGATATCGATCCGCTCAAGATCGCTATCGAACCGTTTGACGATCGACGGACGGACAAGAGCCGTGTGGGGATGCGCACTCACCTTTGGGGAGGAACCACGCAGTTCGATGTGTCGGGTGATCGGCTTGGGGGCTTGATCACTCAGCGACTCGCCGATCGCTTAAGAACTCGTGGGTGGCGAGATCGGGTATGGAACGTGCGTGTAGCCTCGGCCGGATCCGCCGCGGATGCCGATATTGTCATCACCGGACAAGTGCAAGATTTCTCCGCTACCGTGAAGAGCCGCGTCTTTTCCACTGTGATCGACACCAGCAGCCGGTTTACCATTCAGGCCAGAAACCTTGTCGACCGAAGCACGACCATTCGCACCATTGAAGGGGGGCGGAGCCGAACTGTGTTTTGGTTCAATGAGGATGACGTGCGGGACCAATTGGCGGCGACCTTGAAAGACGGACTTGATCGGCTGATCGTCGACACGACGATTGACAATAAGGCGTTACGCCCGTCACGGCGCCTCCTGCAAGAGTGAACCGTTGCAACCCGGTGGGGAGGGGCATTGATTTTCTGAGCGTTGACGGCAACCTCAATCTATCTTCAAGGATTCCTCACGGTGCGTGAGCGACGGTGGGAAACGACGACACCCTTGAGTTTCGGCCAGGCGCTTGCCGTGGGGGACCGGCTCGCCGCCCTCGGGTTAAAGTCCGTCTCGCCTGCCAGCGACGTGATCTGCTATGTGGAGGAATGGACGGTCGGGTCGATCGATGACTTCGATCAGCTCGACCCTTGGGCCACGGAAGACGTCACGCTCGTCCATGTACGGGAACGATGGCGCGGCGATTTCTTCCTTCTATCCGGAGCCTATCATACAATTTATCAGCGTCATCAAGATATCGGCACGTATTGCTCCGTCAGCCATCCCTGGCGCATTCGAGAAAAGCTGCAACTTCACGATCAACGTGCCATGTTCTGGATCGGGTTTCGGCATGCCCATTCATTCATCCGGGTTCGCCTCCAGACTCAGGTCATCATCACGCCAGGAGAAACGCGTGGCGATGCCGATCGGACCAGCTGGTTAGATGAGAGGCGAGCCGCCTTCCTCGACGCGATCACCGTTTTGGACCTGCCGATCGAGACCTATGTGGAGAAGAACATGGTGATCGTCCGACCTTCTGATGCTTCCATTCCGTTCTTTTGCTCATGGCCCGATGCGTTTGGTCCTTGCCAGTTCGAATACAACACGTCCGATGCGTTTGAATTCCTCGTGCCGGCCAGCAAGCTTGCGGAGACGTTCCATCCAGAACCGGCCGGAGTTCGTGCCTATCTCACAGGGTTTTCAGAAGCAGCCTTGGCAGAATTCCAGGAGATCGAGCCGGGAGCGCGGCTTGCCTATCGTTGTTCCGTCCACTGCCCGCTGGATGATCTGCAGGAGGTGCAGAATGCGATTCGACCGCACGGTCTCCTGTATGCCACGCTCTGCGAATTTCAGACGCAGGCGGTGTTGCCTGATGCCGAGGATGCCTCGGCGATCATCGGCATCGTCGGAGTCAACGGGCAGTTCAGGATCGAGGCGCGCCTCAATCACGCTCCGCTCCACGAAGAGGCGATGGCGCCATGGTTGGAGCGGCTGATTGGTCATCCCGTCGTGTATGCCCCGTTATCGGCGTTCGTTTGAATCCATATCAAGCAGCCCACCGGGCCAGGCTCATGCGGTGAGGAGGTGCAAGCCATTTCCAGCTGAGCTCTCGTCTGGCTCCAGGTTCAGCCGACCAACTCTGTCTCTTGAATCCAAATTTTCGTTGATCAATTTCCGACGATTTCGCACAGTGGTGACATGAGCCCGCTCACAAAAATTCAGTCTGCGCTTGCGAAACCCTTCATGCCGGCCGTGTTCTTTCTCTCGGGTGTGATCTACGACACGCTCACCCTCACACGCATCGATCGGCTTGTGGATAATCTCGTGTTGATGCTGTACCTGGCGTTACTGGGTGCGTTGATCGTGCTGACGGGACGATTGGGAATTGAGCCCCCACCTGATCGTTCCCAGCTCGCATCATGTTCTCCCTTCATGCGTTGGGTATTGGAAAGCCGTCCCTACTATCCTATGGCGAGTCAGTTCTTGCTGGGTGGTCTCTTCAGCGCCTATACAATCTTCTACTCACGAAGCGCCACGTTCACCGGTACGGCGGTCTTCTTTGCCTTGCTGATCCTGCTCTTGGTGACCAACGAGTTTTTGCGCGACCGACTCTCAAATCTTCGGCTGCTGATCAGCCTCTATGCAGTGGTCTGCTTTGCATTCTTCACGTTCTTTTTGCCCGTGATGACCGGCTATATGAATGCTGTGATTTTTGTGGTTGGAGCGATCGTGAGCGTCGTGGTTATCTTGCGAGTGACTCAGTTGATCTATCGTGATAATCCCGACCGATCGCGAGGTGAGGCAATCGGTGTGACCGTTCCTGCCGCGGCTCTGATCGGCATGCTGGTCGGGTTTTACTTCCTGAATTGGATCCCCCCGGTTCCGCTGTCGCTGAAGTTCGGCGGGATGTATCATGAGATCAAACGAACCGGTGACCAGTTTGAGCTTTCCTTTGAGAGGCGGTGGTACCAGGTCTGGAAACGTTCGGATACGACCTATCCCTCGAACCAGCCGATCTATTGCTTCACCGCCGTCTTCGCCCCGATCGATCTCAACACGACAATTTACCATCATTGGTACTTTCGCCCGAACAGCGAAAGGCCGTTCATACATGCGGATAGAATTCCTATCAAGATCTCAGGTGGGCGCGAGGGCGGCTATCGAGCCTATAGCTTCAAGCAGCGCCTTGATCCAGGCGATTGGCGGGTCGATGTCGAATCCCAAGACGGGCGCATCATCGGGCGAATCTCGGTACAGGTGGAGGGACCAGCTGAGACAGTACCGACGTTGACGAGTATCTCCTATTGACAATCTAAGTAAGGAACGACTATGCAGCATTCAAATTGCGGGGTGCAGTTAGGCAACTAAGGAACGTCTGACTCATTCTTTTCTCGCGATATGTTAAGGGTCGCGCAGCACTGATGAGAATGCGTCCAATGCAGCAACAGACGTTTGCAGGGGGTCTCGTTGGAACGGGACAAGCCCACCCGCCGGGAGCGGTGTCTCAATAAAATGAACCGCGTCGTGCCGTGGGCGGAACTTAATCAGACTTTCCCGAGTTCGTCCTGGGTGGACTCTCTTGTCATCCTTAGAGTCGCAGGAACAATCTGTGCTTAAATAAAAACCACGCCATCGCATACATCGCCGAAACGTGCATCATTGCGTACAGTAGGGACACCATAATCGGCGATGTCATCACCTCTAAAAGCCCTGCATACAACCGTGTGCTCATGCCGATCAACGATAGCAGCTTCGCAAACAAGCTGGACGCCACATAGATCAAAATCGGGTTCGCCCCATAAATCAACAGCGGCCCGCTCCAGTCCTTCTTGTTCAACACATCGATGAACCAGTAGCAGCTCGCAAATACGAAGAGTGCGCACCCCGAAGTCAGCAGCTCGTAGGGCGGCGTCCAAAGTCTCTTGTTGATTGGCATGAAGTGATTGAGGAACCCCGCGAGCGCCACCAACACCAAGCCCCACACAAACATCCAAATGGTCTTCTCACGCGCATCCACATCTTCACGCTGCAACAACGTCCCGCACAGCGCACCGAACAGGAGATTCGTAATCGCCGGGAGGGTGCTGACAAGTCCCTCGGGATCCCACCCATTCGTCAGCAGATGTCCAGGCAGTAGCAGATTGTCGACGTACTGCGAAAAATTTCCAATCTGATTTAACACGCCTGGTCCATAGCCAGGAACCGGAATCAGGGTCATCATCATCCAGTAGGTCGTCGATAGCCCAATAATCCAGTACACCTGCGCGCGCCACGATGTGTAAATGAAGATCGCCGCGCCGACCAGATAGCAAACCGCGATCCGTTGCAGCACGCCAGGAATGCGAATCGTCTCCAGGTTGAAGCGTGGAAATCCATTCAACAGCAACCCAATACCAAAGAGCAGCGCCGCGCGCCGCAGCGTGTGCAGCATCAGCTGATGGCGGTTGACGCCCTCGTCGATCCGCCGCGCGAACGAAAAGGCCATCGACACACCGATAATCCACAGAAAGAACGGAAACACAAGATCGGCGAATGTCCAGCCGTGCCACTTCGCGTGCCGCAATGGCGCGAACGTCTCCTGTCCAATGCTGCTGTTGTTCACCAAAATCATCGCTGCCATCGTCGCCCCGCGAAATACGTCGAGCGACATCAGGCGCTTACCGTCACCGAACATAGTAGACGTTTGCCGAGCGATGCTCTCTTTGATCATCTGGCACCCTCTCTGCTGGAACTTAATCTCAAAATTGCTTGAGGAATATGGTGAAGGCTGCGCGCCGCTGCCATTGCAGACAAGCAAGACATTTCGCTTCCCTTGATCGATGATCAGCGCAACGTCTGTGCGAAGATAATCAGGGCCGATAGAGGCCATCACTAGGTACATCCCTAGGGACGTCTCACGTCAAAGTAGTCGGTTTCTGGAATTTCTTTGAGAATCTTCTTTTGGTAATGTCACTTGGTTCTTCGATGTTTTTTAACTAACATGCAGCCATACCTCCTGTCGGTAGGATATCTTACTTCCTTACTGTAAGGCAAAAGATCGTGGAGCATTGCGAAGGAGTCGAGCTTGGACAGCAAGAAGGGATGGAATATGACAAACCCGCGGACTTTACGGACGTGCCCAGATAAGCCCAATTGCGTCTCGACTCAGGCGACCGATGAGAGCCACGCCATCGCACCGTTCCAGTACGACAAGTCTCGCGCTGAAGCGAAAGAGGCGTTAAAGTCGGCGATTGCGACATTGCCTCGGACTAAACTCATCGAAGAAGACGAGTCCTACCTCCGTTACGAGTTCACCAGCCTGCTGCTCCGCTTCGTCGATGACGTGGAGTTTCTCTTCGATGAAACCACGAAGACAGTTCACTTTCGTTCTGCTTCCCGCACGGGCTACAGCGATCTTGGCATCAACCGCAAACGTATGGAACAGGTGCGAGCCTTGGTCGGCGGAAAACTTTAGACATTTCTGTAAATGCTTCGGCATGATCCGTCCTTCTGTTATGATGCCGGAATAGGAGGATCGGTTATGGGTTTCAAGCGTAAGCACTCGCGTGTGGATGTCGGCTGTGCCGGCCGATTGCAGCGCGGCTCGCTCTCGGCGCCGTGCAAGGTACTCGATGTCAGCGAGTCCGGCGTCCGTCTAGAAAGCCGTCTGTTCGTGAAGAGCGGTGATGTGCTTCAATTCAGGATAGAGCTTGAGGGTGGGAAGTCCTTGGCCTGCGAGTTGGAAGTTATTCACCTACGGACGCCTAAACTAGGCGCCAAAATTATTTCAATCAGTCCTGAGGATCGAGAGCGGTTGACCCATATTCTCGATGATCATATTCAGAACAGTTTCTCACGTGGCTAGGACTTGCCAACCATACCGTACTACAGCCCGCGTTCGGCCGCAGATGCTACCTGAAAAATTGAGGTTGGGGAGGTAAGGCCCAGGCCATAAGCGGCGAAGCCCTTAATTATGTGGACAAGAAGCTTAGCCTGACTCGGCGCTGAGATGAATGGCGAGTGGTCGCATGTGTTACGGTGAAGAGATCGCTGTGGGTCAGAATGTGGGAGCGGGATGGCAAATGGCAATAGGATCTTTTCAGGCTCGAGTGAGTCAAGTCAGAGATTTGACTCACGATGTCCGCGAATTAGAGCTAACGCTATGTGCGCCTAAAGAAATCATTTTCAAGGCAGGACAATTTATCTCATTTGACGTGCCAAAGGAAGGCTATCCGTACCCGGCCACGCGTCCCTATTCCATTGCCTCACCTCCCTTGATCTCGGATCGGGTGCTGCTGCTCTTCAATCTGGTCCCGGGGGGGCCTGGATCGACGTACCTCTTTAGCCTTCGCGAAGGTAATACAGTAAGTTTTAAGGGACCGGCCGGATCTTTTTATTTGCGAGAGGATCCGAGCAAACGGGTTCTATTAGTGGCGACCGGGACGGGAATTGCCCCGTTTCGGTCCATGCTATTGACGCAGCTCGAACGGAGTAGCGCTCAATCGGTCACGCTTATTTGGGGCCTGAGGTATGAGCACGATCTGTATTACCAGGATGAACTCCAAGCCCTGGCGGAGCGTCACCGGCAGTTTTCCTTTGTGACTACCCTGTCTCGGCCTGGACCTACCTGGACGGGAGCTAAAGGGCGAGTGAATGGTCTCATCCAGGAACAGGTTACGTCGGTTCGAGATTTAGCCGTCTATCTATGCGGCAACAATGACATGATCAAGGAGGTAACGACAACCATCCAAGCCAAAGGGCTCTGTCCCATCCATCGGGAGAAATATTATTAGCGCCGGAGTTTTCCGGACCACTACCAGGTTCAGGAGAAAGGCTATCGGCGCGGTGTCTGAAGTTCCAGTCCTCGCCTGATGG
The DNA here is from genome assembly GCA_025934915.1 of Nitrospira sp. GTDB lineage: Bacteria > Nitrospirota > Nitrospiria > Nitrospirales > Nitrospiraceae > Nitrospira_D. The sequence goes on along the minus strand of JAICWG010000093.1, from coordinate 6,911 downwards.
TGTGCTGAAAGATGCATTTTGGGCAGGTGTAATGGATGAACTGGTTGCCGCCCACTAGACGTTTCCTCATGAGAACTTTGCACCAAGTGCAGAGGCGATCAGGTAACTCGATCCGGGATGTGTTGGGGGCGGATGACATGAGGCATATTGTTCCTGAGCTCCATGACCTTGTCAACCGATTGATGATAACGGTGTAGCTAGCACATCATCTGTCCGGTTTGTGTCGCACATGAGTTGTCCGGTCTAGGGTGCGCCCTCAAGGAGGACCACCCTGACGCGGGCGACAGTCCTCCAGGAGGTCAGACAGATGCGCTTTGAAGAGCGGTAGACACGGCGACAACGCCGAGCACTCACGATGGCGGCAGCGGCGGAGATGCTGGGGATCACGGAGCGGACGTTTCGCCGTTGGAGTACGCGCTACGCGGCGGAGGGCGCGGAGAGGGGCGCGGCTCGGCGGCTCGGGCAGGCCTCAGCCCGCGCCGTCCCGGTGGATGAGGTCGTGCAGATGGTGACGTTGTATGAGAGCCGCTCCACCGGCTGGACCGTCCAACATTTTCATGAGCGGTGGCAGCACGCGCATGGCGGCACGCGCGCCTATACGTGGACGAAAAAGAAGCTCCAAGCGGCGGGCCAGGTGGTGCGCACGACTCGGCGCGGCACGCATCGCAAGCGACGGCCGCGCACACCCGTGCCGGGCATGATGCGGCATCAAGATGGCTCGCCCCATGAGTGGGGGCCGGGGTGTCAGTGGGAGCTGATGGTGACGCTCGATGCTGCCACCCGCACGATGGATTCGGCCTTCTTCGTCGAAGAAGAAGGGACCATGAGCAGCGTTCAGGGCCTGCGGGACGTCATCGAAACGCAGGGGCTCTTCAGTTCCCTCTCTCCCGATCGAGGGACGCACGAGGAGGAGGCTGGGGGCAAGATGAACAAGAGCCGCCTGACGCAGAGGCCTCGCGCGGTACAGCAGCGGGGGATCACGCGCATTCCCGCGTATTCACCGGAAGCGCGGGGCCGGTCGGAGCGCGTCGTCCGCACCGTGCACGATCGGGTGCCCCAAGAGCTGGCCCTCGCCGGGATCACCGACATGGCGGCGGCCAACCGGTCTCTCGCTGAGCGGTTTCTCCCGGCCTACACCCGGCGTGTTGCGGTGCCGGCGCCCGAATCGGGTACGGCCTTCGTGCCGTGGCTTGGGACGAACCGCGCCGCGCTCCTCTGTGTGCACGAGAAGCGCGGCGTCGCCAACGCCAACACCGTGCGCTCTCAGGGCCGGAGTCTCTAGATCCCGCCCGACCCGCACCGCGTCCATTATGTGCAGGCCACGGTCCGGGTCCATGAGTATCCCGATAGCACGCGGGCTGTCTTCCATGGCCCGCAGTGTTTGGCGCGGTATCAGCCAGATGAGCAGGTGATCGAGCCGAGCGGGACTCCCTCAGGCCGTCGTAGACCGACCCGCAGATCGGGCGACCGACCGCTCGTGGATCCGAGGGCACCTGTGTGCGAAAACGTTTCGGCGCGCGGCTGAAATGCTTCGAACGGAAATATCGGACAGATCGTGTGCGACATAAACCGGACAACTTAACTTGCTATCTACACCGATTGATGATAACGGTTCTCCTTTCAAAATCAAAAATATTCCGTACGGCTCTTATTCATAGTAAGAGAGTTTATGGTATAGTTCACGCATAATGGGTTCTGTCAATACAACCTTTTACAGAAAGGGATCAACCCCCTATGAGCACCTCGGCCAGTTCCGAGTCCTCGATCTTACCATCCGACGCCCCTGCGGCTGCTATCCAACCTGTCCAAGACATGGTGGGAAGCGGCAAGGCATGGGGGCTCTGCACCGCTGTTGATCTCCACGATTGCCATCCCGATCTTATACGTGATGCGAATCATATCAAGCGCTACGTGGTTGAGCTCTGTGCGCTCATCGGCATGAAGCGGTACGGTGAATGCCAGGTCGTCAATTTTGGCGAAGGCCGTGTAGCTGGCTACTCTATGGTGCAGCTGATCTCAACCTCATTGATCAGCGGCCATTTTGCCAATGAAACCAATCACGCCTACCTCGACATTTTCAGCTGCAAGGGGTATGATCCCACGGTCGTCGAGTCGTTTTCGAAGGAGTTTTTCGGCGCCCGTCGTAGTGTTGCGACCGCCACACTACGGTACTAAGACTTTTGTTCACAGGGATCTTGCTTCGGGGGCGCTAGGTTAATGGAGCGCCCCCGAATACTTTACCTACCATCCAAAGCCATAGGTATCGCCAAGACATGAAAGCCATGACCGTCAAAGAGGTGCTCGACTCGCTTCCGTCAAAACTCGATAAAGAGGCGGCTGAGGATCTTGATGCCGTCTACCAGTTCGACCTCCGAGGAAACCAAGGCGGCCAGTACCACCTGCTGGTGCACAATGGGACCTGCGTCGTGAGGGATGGAACCCATGCCGATCCGCATGTGACCCTCTCGATGACCGGAGAAGACTGCATCGGGGTCCTGAATGGACAGTTCAGCGGGATGACGATGGCGATGTCGGGACGTTTGCAAGTCACCGGGGATATCGGGCTGGCCATGCAGCTGAAATCCTTGTTCCCGAACGTTGCTGAGGGGTAACGAGCACTACTCCCGAGCAGGAACCCCGCCCGCCTGAGCTGGCTGGTGATCTCGCATTTCCAAATCAAATCTTCTCGGGAATCGTTCTTCTAAAATCGCGTACATCGTTGGGACGAGAAACAATGTGAGGAGTTGTAGAAACGCTCAACCCTCCGACGACCGCCCGTGCCAGGGAGCGTTGGTTTCGCCGTCGGTTCCAAGACCAATCGCATGGGAAGAAGGCCGAAGACCGTGGCAGTGAGGTCATGAGAATCGGGCGCAGCCTCGTTCGCGCGGCGGTCACGACTGATCGGTGAAGCGATTCCCCTCTGCGCCGCAGCACGTTGGTGTAATCGACCAACAGGACACCGTTTGAGACGACAATCCCAAACATCATGATGATGCCCATCATCGATGTGGTGGACAGCGTCGTATTCGTCAGAAACAGTATCAAAATGACACCCGGAAAGCCCATTGGGATCGCAAACATAATAATGAACGGATCGATGAGCGACTTAAATTGGGCGACCGTGACCATGTAGACCAACATAAGCGTCAGGATGATGGCAAACTGCAATCCTTGGAAGGTTTCGCGCTGCTGCTGAATTTGCCCAGCTAGCTTGATGCTAAACCCTACCGGCAACTGGAGTGTGGCGAACGCCGACTCGAGGTCTTCGGCAATCTCGCCAAGTGTCCTGGTGGTTGGATTGGCTGTTATATGGATCACTCGCTGGAAATACTTCCGATCGACTTTCACGTGTCCTGCATTCAACTTGAGGGAAGCCACGTTCTTCAGTAAGACAGGCTCGCCGACTTTGGTGGTGAGGAGAATATTCTCCAGATCGGTAAGACTCCTGCGATGCTCCTCGGTGAGCCAGGCGCTGATGAAGTACTCATTGCCGCTTTGCGGATCAGTGTAAATGATCGGGTCGGTTTGACCGTTTCCGTTCAGAGAAAAAGGACAGTATTGGCCACGTCAGCCTCGCTGATACCGAGCAGAGCCGCCTTCTCTCGATCGACAGTGACGTTGACCCCGGATAGTTTTCTTCCCGACTCGGTTCAATATCCGCTAGTCCAGGAGTTGCTCCATGATCTCCTTGACATGGGCGATGACGTCTCTTGCTTTGTCGAAGTCATAGCCATAAATTTCCGCATCCAACGGCCTTTTGAGAGCCGAAGCTCGTGACACGTTTGACGAGACCGCCGGGATCGAAATACATCGAGACCCCGGGGAAACAGTTTGACGATCTTAGGGCGCACATCGTTCATGATCTCGACTTGAGTTCTGTTCCGTTTGTCCGGTGAGACCAAGTACACTTGAATCGAAGACGTATGGGGTCCTGTGTTGGGGTTGAAGAGCGACGAGCGACCTTGCGACAGGATCCCGTACTGGAGACGATTGTTTCCAATTCCGTTGCGGGAATATCGGCTCGGAGCACTCGTTCGACTTCTGAGACCTGCTGTTCGGTCTTTTCGACCCGCTGGACGACCGGTGCCCGCAGGGCGATGCGAAACTGGCCTCATCGGAAACCGGTAAGAACTCCGTTCCGATCAGCGGAACCAAAGTGAGCGATCCGACAAAGAGCAGCAGCACCAAGGCGATAAAGATTCGGCGATGTCCCAGGACCCACCGCAAAGAATCTTCGTAACTTCTATCGAGAGATTCATACCGGTTACGGCTCCATTCCATCAGTTTGGTAAACCAGCTCGACATTGACCTCCAAGCCTCTTGTTCAGGTTTGAAGAATTTGTAGCACAGCGCTGGTGTGACCGTGCGAGAGACTAAGAAAGAAGTAAAGAGCGCAATCGCGATCGTCACGGTCAACGGTATCAACAACAGACGCGCGATACCGACGACGAAGAACATCGGGAGGAAAACCACCACCGTCGTGACGGTTGACGCAAAGATCGGCATCGCGACTTCCCGAGCGGCCTCGCGGATACTATCCCAGCGGCTGGAAGTAATATTCAGGTGGCGCTGGATGTTCTCCAGCTCTACGATTGAGTCATCAACCAGTCGCCCAATCCCGAGTGCGAGCCCGCCAAGCGTGAAGACGTTAAGGGTTTGACCGGTAAAATACAGAACGATGAACGTCACGAGCATGGAGAGCGGAATGGCCACGGAAATGATCACGGTACTCGTGAGGTTGCGCAAGAAGATAAGAATCACGGCTGCGGCTAATAGCGAGCCGTGAAGGGTCTGTTCAATCAGATTGTGGATGGATTGACGGATATAGAGGGACTGATCGAACGAAATGCCGAGTTTTACTCCTTCAGGGATACCAAACATCTTAGGAAGGGCTGCGCACAGGGCGTCCACGACCTCGACCGTGTTGGCGATCGGTTGCTTGTTCACTCGAAGAAACACGGACCTGGCTCCATCGGCGTGAACGATGTTTGTTTGAATATCGGAAGAGTCTGTTACGGTCCCTAGGGTCCAAACTCAATTGAGCCACCAGTAGCTGAGTGCGATGAGACAGATGGCGTTGAGGAACGTTTTGGCGGATTTATCGTAGCGGGTCGCGATGCGCCGTGCATCCTTGAGGCAACAGAACATGCGTTCGATTGTATTGCGCTGGCGGTAGCGGCGTGTTGTGAGCGGGTGCGGGTGTGTGCGGTTCTTTTTGTTGGGAATGATCGGTTCCGTTTTGCGCCCTTTCAGCCACGTCCGCAAGTCATCGGAATCATACGCCTTGTCGCCCAACAGCTGCTTCGACGCCGGAAGCGGCTCCAACAGTGGTTTTGCGGCTTTGATGTCGAACGCATTGCCCGGCGTTAAAAGAAAGGTGATCGGGCGACCTTTCTCATCGGTTGCGGCATGGATTTTCGTCGTCCGTCCGCCCCGACTCCGGCCGATGGCTTCGCTGCCGCCCCTTTTTTTTCGCTCGCCGAGCGGTGCGCCTTGATGATCGTCGTGTCAATGCTGTTCTCGTAATGCGTCCCCACAATGGACGTCAGATCACGGAATATTCTCTCCCAGATGCCCCGCTCCGCCCAGCGGTGATAGCGGTTGTACACCGTCGTCGATGGCCCGTATGCCGGAGGACAATCCTGCCAGCGGCAGCCGGACTGCAAAACATGGATGATCCCGCTGATGATGCGCCGGTCGTCCTTGCGCTCGGCCCCGTTTGCTTCGTGGGCAAGTGCGGTTCCAGAACCGACCATTGCAAGTCGTCTAGCCAGAATACCTTGTTTGATTTTACTCTTTTCATAGTCATGCGTCACCTCCTTCGTTCGCATAACCATTGCATCATCAATGACTTATCAATTCAATAATTGAGTTCTGACCCTAGGTCGCGAATGCGGACTGGGTTGCCTTGCGGATTCACCTTCACGATCACGTCTTGGATCGGCTCCACCGTTCGAAATTGATTGTTCGTAAACACATTGTAGTCAAGGTTGCCAGCTTTGATATTGCCGGAAGGCAGAATCAAATTGGAGGCTTTGACGGATTTCACAACGTCGAGAATGGAAAGCCCGCGAGCACTGAGGAGCGCCGGATCAAGGTTGATATTGATCTGGCGAGTCTTGCCTCCCTCGACAGTTGCTGCCGCACATTGGCAATCTGCTCAATCTGTGGGGCGATCGTGTTGTAGGCGATATCATAAAGCGCTCGCTCGTCCAGCCCATCGCTCGACGCCGAAACGATCGAAACGGGTATGTTGGAGACGTCGAACTTGACGATAAAGGGCTGCAGAATGCCTGGTGGGAGGCTATTCAAAATCTGGGTAATGCGTTGCATCACCTTCGTTTGACCGACATTAATGTCGGTCCCCCAGTTGAACCAGATTTGCACGGCTCCGAGACCCTGCTTGCTGAACGATTCGACATGTTCGACATTGGAAGCGGAACTGACGGCTTTTTCGATCGGATATACGACGCTCTGCTCAATGTCGAGAGGGGGCGCTCCTTTATAAATAACACCTACGAACGCGATCGGAACCTGAATTTGCGGGAAGAGATCAACCGGCAAACGCTGGAGAGATGTCAACCCCAATACCACCATCGCGAGCGAGAGCATCAGAATGCCGATTCGATTGCGCAATGCGAGCAGGGCCAGCCACAGAACGAGAGTGCTGAGTAGTGAGTGCTGGGTGCTGAGCAGAAAAACGGTCTATAATTGCTGACATCAATCATGTTACGGCTTATCCATGGTTTGACTCAGGACTCAGTTCTCAGCGAGGTACCGTTTTTAGGTGTGGAAATAAGATAAAGACGGCATAGCCTTTCGGTTGAACCATCACCCAAGGCCTCGGTTCCAGCCGAGGGGAACGGATACGCCACCACGGGAGAGAAGATCAGCAGCGGGACAGTCGAGTC
>JAICWG010000304.1 GCA_025934915.1 Nitrospira sp. | reverse complement strand
TGGCGGAGAGAGAGGGATTCGAACCCTCGATACAGGTGTTAGCCCGTATAACGGTTTAGCAAACCGCCGCCTTCAGCCACTCGGCCATCTCTCCGGTTGCGGGTTGCAAAGACAGTTTATCACCTCCGGAATGTCAGGACGCGAGCCACGTCGGAAACGCATGAAGACAAATCGTGCTCGGCGCGAACGAAATTACGGTTTCGACTGTTCTGCTGCCGCCCTTCACTGATGAGTGTCACTGGGCCAATCAACCCTGATGGCAGCAGTGGCGAATTGGCTTTGTAGGGGTGCACGTCCGCATAGGTGTATTTGGTTGCGCCCGGCTGCTCGTCTCCGATCAACCGGTTCACCCAGGCATTCACCACCTTGATCGTGATCTCGTTTGCACCCGGCTTGAGTGCGGCGGTGGCATCGACTCGATAAGGCGCGTGCCATGTTTGTCCGAGACTCTTTCCATTGACGGTGACCTCCGCCAAGTTCTTCACGTCGCCGAGGTCGAGCCACAAGCGGGCGCCCTTGCGGAACCAATCGGGAGACGCTTGTACCGTTTTCGTATAGGTCGCAACTCCGGAGAAGTACTTCACCCCCGGATCCGCGTTCTGACTCCAATCGGACAGCTCGTTCAAAGTGATTGATGCAGGAGCGCCACGACCGGCCTGGAAAGCCACGTTCCAGGGACCGCTCACCGTGGTCAAAGTGGCCTGTTGCACTTGCGGAACAACGTGCGAGGTCTCCGAGGTATTCTTGCGAAATACTACAAACACCGTTCCCCAAGGTTCCAGGTGGAGTGGCACGGTGGTACGCCCGTCGGCAATTTTGAATGAAGCTGGTGCCGACGTAGCGGTCTCCGCGCGCCACAGTTCGGGCTGCTTGCCAGCTACTCTGAACATCGCATCAATGGATTCGTCATGAGCGCTGCGGTTGTCGACGAAATAGATGTCGCCGTCCTTCAGTTTGCGATGAGCGAACTGCACGTTAGAGTCGCTGTTGGTCTTGTTGTAATCGAAGTCGGGCGAAAGGTGCAGGGCGTTGAAAGCCTCGCTCAGATCCTCGCCGGCGTACACCGTTCCCTTGCCCACCTTGTGCGCGCCGGAGCCGTCGCCGAAAAGCTCTGAAGACAGCTTCTCAAACTCGGCTTGATCATCGGCCAAACTGGGATCGTCTGTGGGCTTCAGCCCCGCGACAACCGCGCCATTTTCTACCAGAGTATGAATGGCGCGCAGCACCGGAAGTGACATGTGGCGACTATAAGGATCAAGTCCGAGGACGTGATACTGCATCCCGCTCTTCGTGACTAGTTGGCCGTTGCTGACGCTCAATTCATGGATCAGCGCGTCCGCATTGATGTAGTCGAAACCGTAGCCCGCCGGAATTTTAGGGGCCGACGTATGAAAGATGGCGGTGAGGTTCGAGTCTTCCCCGTAGAAGTAGACCAGGTCAGCGGCAAAGTGTCCTTGCTGAAGCATGTAGCTGGAACGCGCAAGATAGTTGACCCATGATCCGGCCTGCTCGGCCCAAGTTTCATTGCGGTTGAACCACTGTCCAAATGGCCCCAGCGTGAGTCCGGGCGCTTTGCCGACAGCGATCGGCTGGTGAGCGGATTCGTGAATTACAAAGCGGTTGATTCCGTTCAATAACTCCTGGTCCGCGGTCGGCTTCAAAGTTGAAGGCGACCAGGCCCAGGGCGCAGCCGCGGCAGTCAGCGACTCCGCCGCCGCAAGGTTCTGTCCATAGATATGGGCCACCGACGCTGATTCACGATCGTCGGCGTTATACCCGTACTGCACGTTGTTGACGCCCGGTTTCTGCGTCCACATGGCGCTCATAGGGACTTCGTTCATTTTCTTGACTTCCATGCCATCAGCTACGAAAGCGCGTCCATCCTCGTGCGACTCCCCGTAATGGCGCATTCCGCGCTCGTGCAGCGTGTCTTCCAATTGGCCGTAGTGCTCAGTCGCAATCAGGTCTCCGATGGTCTTGCGGAAATCCCACAGGAAGCGATCGCTATCGGCAGCGCTCTCCACAACCCGTCCCGCGAGCACGGGAAGCCATGGGGTCGGGTCATAGCCGCGCAATTTCTTGAACTGCGCCACCATGTTGTCGGTCCAGTTCTGCGACCCTGCTTCCCAGCTGTCGTTAATCACATACTGAATACCCTTTTCCCCCGTCTCATCGGCGCCGACCGTGTCTTTGTAACTGTCCAGATATTTTTCGAAGTAGTCCTTTACGTATCGATGATCTAACTTGTCGACCTCAAGGCCGGTCGCCTCTGGCGTTGCCGGATGGTTTGTGATCCCCAGCAGGGAATAGCCGATGCGCAGGATGACCCATTTGCCATCTGGCGGAGTCCAATTGAGGGTTCCATCGGGTTGCATCTTCGAGGTCAGGTCGATTACGTCTGACTTCTTAATCACGGATGCAGCATCGACGTCCGGAGTAGCAAAGTGATACACGTCCGGCTCAGGCACAAACGCAGCTTTCTCCTCGAAGTGGTTAACTCTTGCGTCGGGATGGAGCACCAGTTCAGCCACTTCATA
>JAICWG010000141.1 GCA_025934915.1 Nitrospira sp. | reverse complement strand
TGTTCCTCGCGCCCTATTCCCCCGACCTCAACCCCATCGAGCAGGACTTCGCCGCTCTGAAGAAGCGCCGGGAGTATCAGGAGCAGGCCACCCTCGACGCTATCGTCAAGACCTATCAACGATTGTGGACTTAGCTATAAACACCCCAAAGCATCACGCTGCCTAAGAATTAAGGCGAGAATGGCACGACCGCAATGATCCGCAGCGGGCCACCTGTACCTCCAGCAATCTTCATCGGAAGCGCGATGACGTCAAAGCCGCGGGCCGGCAGGTCATGCAGATCGGCAAGATTCTCGAACACCGGCACGTTCTGAGAAAGCAGGGCGACGTGTGTTTCGAACTTCGTCGATCGGCCGTAGTCGATCGAGCAGTATCGATGCCCACGGCCTTCACTCTCCGTTCACGCGCCAGCCAGGTGGCTGCTTCGGGGTGTAACCCGGGGAAATGCAGTGCGCGTACGCCTTCCTCACCCCGCACTTCAGTCCCCAGATAGTCCTTTCGACTTGGCCAGAACCTGGCAAAGCCCGTGCTCAACAGAACGATGGCACCATGTAGAATCCGACCATGCTCTGATTCCCAATATTCGACATCCGCGATCGTCATACGGTAGTCCCGATCACGAGCACACTGCTCAGTGACATCGATTCGGATGCCGGCTCCGATCATATGTTCGATTGGAATCTGGTCGAGCGTCTGCTTCCCTCTCGAAAAATGAATCGGGGCATCAATGTGCGTACCGCCATGCTCGGGCATCTCCACACGATTCGAGGCATAGTAGTATCCGCCTGCGCTGTCTTCAGCATGCTGAACGATGAGCTTGAAATCCTGTTCCGTCGGCCAGACGATCGTATTCGAGCCGAATGAATGAGTCAGATCAACGATCCGCACTTGTTCCCAGGCAAAAAGATTGCGTTGAGGACTAGCAGAGGAGCACCCCACGGCCGCGATCAGGTACATGACTGCGATCAGCACCCCTATCGGGGGAGTCGGCGTCTTCATAAGAGATAACCCCGTTCTAAAAAATCCGATCCGATCTCAAAGACTGCAACGCAGTAGCATCGTTACTCTTTTTTTCACCACCCTCCTCAGTCTCGGATCGAACGGATGCGCGGTGAGGTTCGCGACATAGCGGGATTTTTAAATCGGCAGGCAAGAGATATTAGGTGCGACGGCATTGCGACGGGAGTCGCAGCATTAAAGTCACACCCAAGAGAAAAGAATGAAGTTCGTCACCCGTCTGGATTCAACGCATTATAATAGCGCGATCGAGTCCGCGCATCCGTTTGCCAGCCGAGACTCTCTACTTCCCGAACGTTTTTTTCAACAGCGGTTCGATTTCGCCCTTGGCGGCCATGGGATCGAGGATGTCGGTATCTCCGTAGAAAGTACCGTCGATAAATACTTTGGGGAGCGTCGGCCAATTGGTTATCTTCGTCAGCGCTTCCCGCTTAGCCGGCTGCGATAGGACGTCAATGAGTTCGTAGGGATACCCGTACCGGTCGAAAAACTGCATCGTCTCTCGCGTGAACCCGCACATTGGCATAGTCTTCGTTCCCTTGCCGTAAATCAAAATCTTATGGGCCTTCACTTCCTTCTGAATTTCTTCTTCGATCGGGTCGGCCATGGTCTCCTCCTATCTTTCATCTTTGGTGTGCGCGGTTAATTCGAGCGCATGGATACGTCCGTCCTTTATCGGCGCATCTAATGCTTGATAGATCATTCGATGCCGATCTAACAGATTTTTCCCATGAAAACCATCTGAGACGATCACGACCTTGAGGTGGTCCATTGTTCCCGTACGGTCGGTCACCGTCACCACGGCATCCGGCAAGGACTTGTGAATATAATCGGTCAGCACATCGGGTGTAATCACCGGCCTCTTCTCCCCTAGCTTTTTCAATACCCTAGCCGAAATAGGCTCTGAAACGCAATGAGCATCCCAGTTGGTGGTTTTCAGCATCGTGGTGGTGCAATTGAGCCACTAAGAAAAGCATCTAGATTGGCTTTAACACGTAGGCCATTGAAAATTTTCAAATCGCCTCCATCACAATATTCGGCATCGACTTTGCTTCTGATCGTTGTGTAACGCAAATATTCCCCTCTCTTCACCAAGGAGGTCGCCATGAGTGAATTCAAGTCCGGATTTTTTGTGGGAGGTGAAAGCACCAATGGTCGAGTGCTGATCGTCGATGACGAGCCCGACATCCGCAAGGTCGTCCGGATGACTTTGCAGAAGGCCGGTTACGATGTCTTGGAAGCAGAGAATGGAGAGAAAGCTATTGAAGTCGTCAACTCGGGCGAAAATCGACTGCTTCTTGATGTCATCATCTGTGACATTCGGATGCCGAAGGTCAACGGCATCGAAGCGATTGCCTACCTTCGCCAGAACTATCCACGCGTGCCGCTGATCGTCCTGACCGGATTCCCGGATACAGACATGGCTACGTCATTACTGCGGCAAGGTGTGGTGGACTATCTCGTGAAGCCGGTGGAAGGTGAGAAATTGAAAGCCTCTGTCGCTCGTGCCATGGAGCAACGCGAATTGGCCCATCTATGACGGACCGAGCCCAGCATGGTGATCCAGCATGACGACCATCTCACCGACCATATCTCAATCGCGATCCGAGTGTCAGAGAATCGAACCCGCTCCCACTCCGCCTCCGATGAGAGCAGTCATCATCGGGGCGGGCCGTGGGGGAACTGCTCTGCTTGATGTGTTCCACCAAATCGGCACGATTGAGGTCGTCGGCATCTTCGACCAGAATTCTTCGGCTCCCGGGCTCAAACGAGCCCAAGAGCTCAACGTACCGATTTATGACCGGGTTGCTGACCTGCTCAAGAGCCAAGGGCTCCATCTTGTAATGGATGTCACCGGTGACCCGTCAATGGAGTCGGTGCTTCGTGAACAACTGCCGGCAGGAGCTGATCTCGTCAGTGGACAAGCTTCGCGACTTCTCTGGACACTCGTGCAGCATGAATCGACATGGCAAACCGAGCTGCTCCATGCGGAGAAACTCGCCGGAATCGGCTCGTTTGCGGCGGGCATCGCCCATGATATGAATAATCCGCTGCAGCTGATTCTCGGCTTGGCGGAAAATCTGACGGATGAAACGGACTTGGATGCCGTCCATCTTCAAGCCCAAGACATTATCGATGCGGTCAAGCGCACAACCGCCATTTGTCGAGATCTCACCTCCTACTCACGCCGCACATCCTTACGGCAAGATTGCCTGGTCGGCGTCAACGGTAAGCTGGACGAAGCCCTCAAGATCGCCCGCTATGCCGTGGCTCTTCAGGACATTGACATTCGCAAGCTCTATCAGCCTGACGTTGTCGTGAAGGGAAACCCGGATGAGCTCCTCCATGTGTTCGTCAATCTCATCACGAATGCCGTCCAGGCCATGGAACACCGCGGCACCTTGACGTTGGAGACCTCAGCTATGGCCGGCACAATACAGGTTCGTGTTTCGGACACCGGCTGTGGCATCCCCCGGGAGCTACAAAGTCTGATTTTCGAACCATTTTTCACGACGAAACCTCCAGGGAAAGGAACGGGATTGGGCTTATACAACATTAAAAACGTCATCCATCGCATGAATGGCTCCATCGGAGTCGACAGTCACATCGGTCGCGGCTCAACCTTCACTCTCACTTTTCACGATGAGTCCGGCGTCGGTGAAAGCGCAACTCCATCATGACTGAAAATTCGACATCCTCGCCCCCCGGCACCAGATGGGGACTCAAAACCAAGGTCATCCTCTCCATGCTGCTCGTCGGTCTCGTCCCGCTCGTCATCGGCTTGGGAATGGCATTTTGGCAAGGGTCCCAAGAAATCCATGAAGTCAGCGGAGAAAGCTTTGAAGCGCTGGCGACTGAAGCCGCCCGCAAACTCGATCTCCTCCTCGCCGAGGAAATCGCCCACACGGCGCGCATCGCGAATGATCCGATGCTCATCCGGGAACTCGAACATCGGCGTGATGGTCGGGGTGATGCCAAGAAGCCCAATACGACACCCTCAGACTTAGAACGGCGTTGGATGGCACGAGACTGGACGGCGATCAAATCCATCATGGAGAACCCGTTCAGCGCCTTGCTCCACGAATACTTCACCGGCGTCCATAGCGCGCCGGGACAATTGCTTCCGCGCGTGGTTCGGTCCTCGACGAAGATGCTGTTCTTGACCGATCTACAGGGCACGCTCGTCGCGACCATGACCGAACATCCCGCTTTTCGCCACAACGAGGCCCGATGGTGGCGAGAGGCCTTCCACAAGGCGGTGGGCAGACTCTATATCGAAGATGTCCGTTTCGACGACCAGGTGAATGCCTATGTGTTCACCATTTCACTTCCCGTCATGGATAGTCTTCGATATGAAGTCGTCGGAGTACTTCACCGCGTGATCGACGCCAAGGATTTTTTTTCTCCTTCAACCCAGGTCACTCGATTTGGAAAGACCGGCCATGTCATGTTGATCGATTCCAACGGCATCGTCGTCAGTTGCCCGATTCTTCCCACCGGCGTCCCGCTATCCGATCCGGCTTTAATCCCGCTCGTCACGCCGCAGCATCCCGGATGGGTGCAAGCTTCGAGCGACGGGCATGGGGGGCAAGATACCTCCGTGATCGGCTTCGCCCCTCTCCCGGAAACCGGACGAGCGGCCAACGGCTCTCTCGGCAATGGGTCGTGGCACACGTTTGTCTGGCAATCGTCCGATGAACTCTTCGCGCCGATTCAGCATCTATTCACCGGGGTGTCGGTATTCGGAGCCGTCGCCGTTGTACTATTGGCTTCGCTGGGGTACATTGCCGCCGGCCGCATCGTGACTCCCGTACGACAACTGCAACAGGCTGCGCAAGCCATCGGACGTGGTGAACTGCGGACACCGATTCAGATCAATACCGGTGACGAATTGGAAGACTTGGCCGACGAATTTAATCGAATGAACGGTCAACTGAAAGCCGCATTCGCCGGACTGACCGACCAGGTCAAGTTGAAAACTCAAGAGGTCCAGGTCCTCCAGCAGTCTACGGATCAGATCTTGGACGCCGTTCCCACTCCCATTCTTTTGATCGATGCCCATGATGTCGTGCGCTACATCAATCAGGCGGCCCGCGAATCCTTCAAGGTCCAGGAACCGATGACGGGAGCGTCGCTGTTCACGATTCTTCCATTCGACCCGGCCGTGCAGAAACGGCTTCAAACGGAATTTCACACCAATGGGAATCCATCTCTCATCATAGACACGATCGCCCATGAGGCAGCGCCGAGAGATCCACTGGCGCCGAGCGTGGGTCATGAATCAGCCGGGCCTCGCGCTGAACTCCACATCGCTTCGCGCATCTATCAGTACCAATGGTTTCGATTACCCGCGAGACCAGGAGAGGAAGACAGTATCGGACTGGTGCTTCGAGACACGACGGACGAGAGCCGACTGCAAGACCAGTTGGTCCAAGCGGAAAAGATCGGAAGCTTGAGTGTACTCACCGCCGGCATCGGCCATGAACTCAACAACCCTTTGTTCGGGATCATCGGATTGGGAGAAGTCATTCAGGATGAACAAGACTTGGAGCATATCAAGAGTTGCGCCAGAGACATCGTAGCTCATGGCCGTCGCATGGCGACGATCATTCGAGATTTTACCGGCGTAACCAACCGTGAGGCCTTCGACAAGCAAGTGTCTGCGTATTTGGAGCAGATATTGGACCAAGCGCTGTCCACGGCACAGACCACCGTGGAAATGAAAGACATCGTGATCCACAAAACCTATGCATGCAATACACCCGTATTGGTATTCCCGGATCAACTCCGGCAAGCGTTGGTGAATCTCGTGACCAATGCCGTCCAAGCCATGCATGGTACCGGCACCCTCACGTTGACGACGCATGTGTCTGATCATATCGTGACCATGACGATTGCTGATACCGGTCCGGGCATCTCAAAACAACACTTAACCAAGATATTCGACCCATTTTTTACAACGAAGGGGCAAGGGGAAGGTTCTGGCCTTGGACTCACGGTCGCGAGGCGGATTATCCGAAAGTTCGGAGGCGATCTCCGCATCGAGAGCGACGAGGGCCGGGGTACCGCTTGCATCGTCACGCTCCCGACCAATTCTCCCATGTCTCCCGAAGGAGGCCCATGGACAGCCGACGCTGCGGATTCCGAACCGCAACCATCGCATTCTTCTTAGTTGGACTTTGGATCTGGATTCCGTTTCCATCCGCCAAGGAAAACCTCGGTCTCCTCGGTATTGCTCCGGAGAAGGTCGCCGATTATATCTATGCCGTCCTCGAAGCCGATCGCTCGATCTATACGACACAGATCGTCAATCGCATGCAGGAGAGAGGCATTGTCTGGGCGGCGGAACATTGGGAGCAGAACAATGCCCTCCCCCTTCCTGCCCAATTTCTTCAGCATTCCGGACGGTTGGTAGCAGAGAGTGGACGAGGCATCCGCTACAGGCTCATCGGGCTCTTCCCGATCTATCAGCGCAACGCCCCCGCCACTGAATTCGAACGAAAAGCCCTGATCCAGCTCCAACGGCAGCCGGATCGGGCGGTTGCCGGAATTGTGTCGAGCGGCAAGAAGCAGTACTTTCAAGCCATCTACTCAGACCGGGCCGTCTCTTCCGCCTGCATCACCTGCCACAACAGCCATCCCTTGAGTCCTAAACAGGACTTTAAGTTGAACGATGTGATGGGTGGGATCGCCATTACGATTCCGCTTGAGTAGACACACAGTGCGTCATTGTCGGCTGAAGAACCAAAACGCTATAGGGAGTGCAGTGTGACAAGAAGATTACGAGGGAGTGGGCGAGCCTGCAGAAGCGACCGGCGGCTTGAGATGGTATTCCTCTCGATAAATCTGTACAGCGGTCATCAACAAACTGATGAGGATCGGACCGACAAAGAGGCCAAGCAACCCATAGAGCGCCAACCCACCCAAGACGCTGAGCACGAGCAGCAACACGGGAATCTGTGCATCTTGACCGATCAACCAAGGGCGAAGAAACTGATCGACCATCGAAATGACGCCGATTCCCCAGACCAGCATGACCAGCGCTTTCCCTGTCGCACCTATCCAGAATAGGTAGAAGACTACCGGCCCCCATACCAACCCCGTTCCGCCGAATGGAATCGGCGCCAACACAATCGTCAAAGCCGTGAGTCCCATAGGAAACGGCACATCGAGCGCCAAGTAGGCCATCCCTGCCAAGAGCCCCTGAACGATCGCCGTGACCAACATCCCTTTCACCACCGCCCGAATGGTTTGATCTAACCGAGTCAGGATTTTGGACTTGTGCGACTCTTCCATCGGAATCAAGTCATATAAGACAGCGAGCCATCGCCGGCCATCCGTGAAGAGAAAAAACAACACCAACAACATAATGAAGAAATTCGTCACGAGCGCGAAGGTGTTCTTCAGTAGGCCTCCGATTCCGCCGGCGAGAAATTGGCTGAGTTCCTTCACCCCGGTCATTAACGATTGCTCCAAGGACGGCGCATGCGTACTGGTACCGGACACCGCGGACTTCAACCAACCGCCGATGAAGGGGACCGCCGCCACTTGATCCGGCAGACGTTGGAGTCCGCCGGCCGAGATCCATAACCGGATCTCTTGTTCAGCTGCGCTTGCCTCCCGTACCAACATCATCCCCATTGCGACCAAGGGAACGACCACCATCCCCAACGCCCCGACCGTCAGCATGCCAGCAGAAAGCGCGTCCCTACCGCCGAACAGTTTCGTCAAACGGATATGGAGAGGAAATGCCCAATGGGCCAATAGACCGGCCCACAAGGCCGAAAACACGAATGGTTTGAACATCAGCCCAATTTGGTAGAGGAGCAATACCAGGAGGGAAAAGAACACGATGGAAAAAATCTGTTGTCGAGTCATGGGAGATATCGGAGTCTCTTGAAGAGGTATCGAGTAAATAGCAGATCCGGCGGCGTCTGTCACGGCAGGAAAGAAGAACAGTATGGAAGCAGCAGGACCTCCCGATGTAAGACCAACACCGAGAGCGAACAGCGGGGATTAGCTTACAGATCCGGGTCCCTTCCGATCAGCGCCACCGATTTTCCGCGATGCGCATTCATATCGCGAACGTTACTGGGCAACCGAGGCGCTTCTTCAGGCCAGGCCGTCACCCCCATGTCGCTCACGCCCTGAAATTTGGCCCCCTCCTCCATCAACATCGTAGGACAATGCACTTCGCCGATTAGAACCGCTGTTTTGAGGAGTTGGATCTTTCCGGTTGCCGTGACTGTGGCTTTGATGCGTCCACTACTGATCAGTGAGTCGGCGTGGATAGTTCCCTTCACGACTCCATCTTCTCCAACAATAACTTCCCCCTTCGTGTGCACATCGCCGTCGAGACGCCCATCGATTCTCACGGTACCGTCGACTTTGATTTCACCTTTCAGTTCGACACCTTTCGCCAACAGCGTAATATTGCCATCGTCTACATACCCGGTCTTTTTCATGGAGACTCCTCGATGCAGGTCAGCCTTCCACAAGGTTATCCTAGGACCGGGAATACACCTAACAGTTTATGGAATCCAACGCTCCCTGTACTTGTACTGTCCTTCAACTTGTTTCATTGCGGCAAACCAAACGTCTGCTTCAGCCGTTCCCAGAACCCGCCACCGTGAACTTCGCAATAGACCGTCGGCTCGGTCCCCGAGATGAAGAACTCAAGCGTTTTCTCCGGGCATTGCGAAGTTGCAAGTTGTCCGCTTTTGGGATCGACCCTCCGCCGGACGACCCCAACCGGCATCTCAAAATCCTGAGAATCCCGCGGGATAAGCCGAACCGCCAACTCACTCCAGATTGGAAGAGCTGCCTGCGCGCCGGTCAACTTGATGGGTCGTTCATCATCAAAACCGACCCACACGCCGATCGCAATGTCCGGGGTATATCCTACGAACCAGGCATCTCGATACCCATCGGTCGTCCCTGTCTTGCCTGCCACAGGACCTCGCACCCCGAAAACTCTCGCCTTAGCCCCCGTGCCCCGATCCATCACCCCTTTCAACAACGACGTAATAAGAAACGCCCCCTGCGGGGTGGCTGCTTGACGTCGATCGAGGGGCGGACTCCAAATGGTCTCCCTTCCTTCACGTACCATGTTGGACAGTGCGACCGGACGAATGACAACGCCTCCATTGGCGAGCCCGGCGTAGGCAGATGTAATCTGAAGCAACGATACCGCGGAACTACCCAGCGCCACGGACAAATCGTCGGCCAACGGTGTGGTAATTCCAAATGCATGCAGCAGACTCTTGAATGCAGTCATTCCGGTTCGATGTGCGGTCCGAACGGCAGGAATGTTCAAGGACTGTTCGAGTGCCGTTCGAACCGTCACCTGCCCTCTATACTGCCGATCGTAATTCTGAGGCGACCAGGACCCTGTGCCGGATTCAAGAGTCACCGGCTCATCCACGAGTAGTGTTGCCGGAGTCAGTCCGGTCGTACCTGGGTCACGTGCGGCCTCAAATCCCGCAAGATACACAAAAGGCTTGAAGAGCGATCCTGCCGATCGATGCGCTTGCACTGCCCGGTTGAATTGGCTGAGGCGATAGTTACGGCCGCCGACCATTGCCAGCACATGACCGGTCTTCACATCCAGTACGACCGCGGCTCCCTGAAGCGGAGGCTCGACTCCGGCCAGAGCCGGATAGTTCTTTTCAAGTTTCGTCAATCCTTCTTGTAGCGTCTGCGCGACGATTCGCTGAGCCCTGGGATCAAGAGTCGAATAAATTCGCGCACCGTCCGGTATGTCCATTCCTATCCCCTGCTCGATTTCTCTGAGCAAGTGATCGACAAAGTATGGCGCATCGGTGAGGACATCTTGATTCAACATGACCTTCACCGGTCGGTTCATGGCCTGGGCCATAGCATCCTCCGTCAGGACTCCCTCCTCTCTCAGACGGCGAAGCACCACATTTCGGCGCTTCGTTGCATCCTCAACGCTTTTTACAGGAGAATAAGCATTGGGCCCCTTGATCAATCCGACGATCAGCGCCATTTCATCGATCGATAGTTCGTCAAGGTTCTTACTGAAGTAGCGATGAGCGGCTTCTCCTACACCGTAGATCGAAACCGGTCCGGCTTGGCCGAGATAGATCTCGTTCAAATAGCTCTCTAGAATCTCTTCTTTCCGGTACTTGAACTCGAGCGTCATCGCGGCCATCAATTCCCGGAGTTTCCGCCCAAGGGTTCGCTTGGGAGAATAGAAGAGGTTCTTGGCCAATTGCTGGGTGAGCGTGCTGCCTCCCTGCACAACGACACCGCGAGTCACGTTGACCCACAGTGCTCGGCCGATCGCGATGGGGTCAACCCCGAAATGGGAAAAAAATCGACGATCCTCGATGATCAGCAGCGTCTTAATCAGGGAGGAAGGGACACGGTCCAGGGGAATCCATTCCCGGACCTGTCTTGAGCCGGAGCGCATCCCGCTGATCAAAACCGGCTCGAGAGATACCAAGGAAAGCGGTTGCCCATCCGACACTGACAACACCTCGGTGACGATGCCGTTCACCAATATCAACCGGACCAGTCGTGCAGGAAGTCGGCTCTCCTCCTGAGCATGCAGAAAGATCTCGATTGAGTCTTTTGTGGCGAAATACTCACCGGCTACCCGCGGTGCCGTAGCCACCGGCTTGTACTCCAATCGTTGCAAATGGTCGAGCAATCCCGAATCCACGGGATAGAGCCCCGGCGTCAGAAAAAACGGGGCGCCATAGATCAACAGAGGTGGATGCTCATCGCTTTTTGGTAAGGCCAAACTGCTTGAGAGAAAGACACCATACCCTCCCGCTAGAGCGAACGTCACTCCGCATACGATAAGGAATGGAATGAGGAGTCGCCTCGCCAACGGGACGAGCTGAGATGGCGTTTGAGCCGACATGGTCTCAGCTTACCCTGTATCTTCAGACAAGGGAACTGTCCGAGGTGGGAAACGCACCCCGGGAAATCTGTATAGGCTGTCGCTGCATTAGCAGGAACATAGTGGCCGACTGTGGCCAAGAACTAGCAGGTTGCCTGATCAACTCGACAGGTTAAGAAACACCGGGCATCTAGTGTAGTGTCCCTTAGATGTCTAGACAATAGAGTCCAGTGGGGATATGTTGCTGAGCCATGAGATCCGCCAAGACGGTGTTGAGTGAGACGGACCGGGCCACGTTGGGGCGAATGAGTCGGAGGGGCAAGGCGGCACAACGAGACGTCCTGCGGGCGCGGATCATCCGCCTGACTGCGGCGGGCGGGTCGGATCTGGCGGTCGCCGAGCAG
>JAICWG010000176.1 GCA_025934915.1 Nitrospira sp. | reverse complement strand
GTCTATGACCTGATCAAATTCCAGCGGTCGAATCAAAATACCTGCATTACTCAGACTCCCGTCGTTGGTATCGGCCAGCCGGTCAAGAAAGGACAAGTGCTTGGCGACGGACCGGCGATTGATCATGGAGAGCTCGCGCTGGGCAAGAACGTCCTTGTGGCGTTCATGCCGTGGGGCGGATACAACTTCGAGGACGCCATATTGCTCAGTGAAAAATTGGTTCGCGAGGATGCCTTCACGTCGATCCACATCGAAGAGTTTGAGGTAGAGGCCCGGGATACCAAGCTGGGGAAAGAAGATGTGACGCGAGATATTCCCAATGTCGGAGAAGAGGCGCTGAGAAATTTGGACGAGAGCGGGATCATCCGCATCGGTGCGGAAGTAAAGCCGGGTGATATTTTGGTGGGAAAGGTGACGCCCAAAGGCGAAACCCAGCTGACCCCGGAAGAAAAGCTGCTCCGAGCGATCTTCGGTGAGAAGGCAGGCGATGTGAAGGATACCTCGTTGACCGTGCCTCCAGGAGTGGAAGGTATCGTGGTCGATGTCAAAATCTTCTCTCGCAAAGGACTCGACAAAGACGAACGCTCGAAGAGCATCGAGACCGACGATCAGATGAAGTTGCAGCGTGATCACCACGAAGAGCTGCGGATCATCGATGAAGAAAAGACGAAGAAGATTCGGAAGCTGTTGCTCGGCAAAGTGGTCGGTCGCGATCTGATGGATCCTGAGAGCGGTGACGTCATTTTGAAGAAGAAGGGTAAGCTGACTGCAGAGGTTCTCAGGCGATTGCCGGACGACACGGTGCGGCATATCATTCTGAGTGATTCTGATGAGCAAAAAGAACTGGAAGATGTCGAGCGGCGGGCGAAAGAGCAGATTGAAATCCTCCAGACGTTGTATGACGAAAAGGTAGGACGCTTAAAGCGAGGAGATGAGTTGCCTCCCGGTGTCATCAAGCTCGTCAAGGTCTACATCGCCATGAAGCGCAAGATTCAGGTCGGGGACAAGATGGCCGGTCGACACGGCAATAAGGGTGTCGTGTCGAGGGTCTTACCCGAAGAAGATATGCCCTATCTGCCCGATGGAACTCCGGTAGAAATCGTGCTGAATCCTCTGGGTGTGCCGTCCCGTATGAATGTCGGGCAAATTTTAGAAACCCACCTTGGATGGGCGGCTAAGGCCTTGGGCATTCAAGTGGCCAGCCCTGTATTCGATGGTGCAGCCGAGAAGGAAATTAAGGATCTGCTGAAAAAAGCCAAACTGCCGGTGAGCGGCCAGTCGCAACTCATCGATGGTAAGACCGGCGAGCCGTTCAGCAGCCCGGTCACTGTCGGATATATGTATGTGCTGAAGCTCCACCATCTGGTGGACGACAAGATCCATGCGCGGTCTATCGGTCCCTATTCTCTCGTGACCCAGCAGCCTCTGGGCGGCAAGGCTCAATTCGGAGGCCAGCGGTTGGGAGAAATGGAAGTCTGGGCGTTGCAGGCCTATGGGGCGGCATCGACTCTGCAAGAGTTCCTGACCGTCAAATCAGACGATGTGCCTGGTCGATCACGCATGTATGAAGCGATTGTCAAAGGTGAGCCGTTCCTCGAGCCCGGGCTGCCGGAATCATTCAATGTGTTGGTCAAGGAACTACAGAGCTTGGGACTCGATGTAGAGTTGGTCAAGACACAAGACTAACTGCTTGTGTGCCGGCTGAAAACCGGCATCAGAGGAGGTCACTACCTTGGAAGGCGTATATACATTGTTTGAAAAGCAACGGGATTCGGTGTCGTTCGATTCGATGCGGATTCGCATTGCATCGCCCGAGAAAATCCGATCGTGGTCCTATGGTGAAGTTAAGAAACCGGAAACGATTAACTATCGATCGTTCAAACCGGAAAAAGACGGGCTGTTTTGCGCCAAGATCTTCGGTCCTACCAAGGATTGGGAGTGCAATTGCGGGAAATACAAGCGCATGAAGCACCGTGGGATCGTGTGCGACAAATGTGGTGTCGAGGTGATCCAGTCGAAGGTTCGACGTGAGCGAATGGGGCACATCGAGCTGGCTGCGCCTGTCGCTCATATTTGGTTTCTAAAGGGTGTCCCGAGTCGGATCGGCACCTTGCTTGATATGAGCCTTAAACAGCTCGAGAAAATCCTCTATTTTGAAAGTTATGTGTGTGTGGATCCGGGATCCAGCGATCTGACGGAAAAAGAGTTGGTGCCGGAGGATAAGCTACGCACTCTCGTCTCCGAATTCGGTTCGAACGGGTTTAAGGTCGGAATCGGCGCAGAGGCCATTCGCGATTTATTGAGGAAGATCGACATCAATGCGCTGTGGGATGATTTACAGATCAAAGCAAAAGCGTCGACCTCGGCGGCCATGAAAAAGAAGTACGCCAAACGCTTGAAAGTGCTGGAGGCGTTCCGTAAGTCCGGGAATAAACCGGAGTGGATGATCATGGATGTCATTCCGGTACTACCACCGGAGTTGCGTCCACTGGTTCCGCTCGATGGAGGACGGTTTGCCACGTCCGATCTGAACGACCTCTATCGTCGCGTGATCAATCGAAATAATCGATTGAAACGTTTGATGGAGCTGAAGGCGCCCGGCGTCATCATCAGGAACGAGATGCGGATGTTGCAGGAGTCTGTGGATGCTCTCTTCGACAACGGTCGCCGCGGGCGCGCGATTCGTGGCCCGAACAAACGTCCATTGAAATCGTTGAGCGACATGCTGAAGGGGAAGCAGGGACGATTTCGGCAGAACCTGCTCGGGAAGCGAGTCGATTATTCCGGCCGTACCGTGATCGTCGTCGGTCCGGAATTGCGCCTCCATCAGTGCGGATTGCCGAAGAAGATGGCGCTGGAATTGTTCAAGCCGTTTATCTTCCACAAGCTGGAAGCCCGAGGAGCGGCCACCACCATTAAGAGCGCTAAACGGCTGGTCGAAAAAGAACGGCCTGAGGTCTGGGATGTCCTTGATGAGGTGATCCGAGAGCACCCGGTGTTGCTGAATCGAGCCCCGACGCTCCATCGGTTGGGCATCCAGGCATTCGATCCTGTGTTGGTGGAGGGCAAGGCCATCCGATTGCACCCACTCGTCTGCGCGGCGTTCAACGCGGACTTCGACGGGGATCAGATGGCGGTGCACGTCCCGTTGTCCGTGGAAGCGCAGGTTGAAGCGCGAGTGCTCATGATGTCCATCAACAACATTCTCTCTCCGGCTAACGGAAAGCCGATCGCGGTGCCGTCGCAGGATATGGTGTTGGGCTGTTATTGGTTGACGAAAGAGCGGCTAGGCGCCAAGGGCGAGGGGAAGGTGTTTGGGTCTCCCGAAGAAGTCCGGATTGCCTTTGATGCGAGAGAAGTGGAAGAGCATGCGCGGATCAAGGTGCGCCTCGTCGGTTCGCTGGTGCAGACGACTGTTGGTCGTGTTCTGTTGTCCGAAATCCTCCCTCCGAGCTTGCCGTTCGCTAATGCGAACAAGCTCATGACCAAAAAGGAGATGACGAAACTCATTGACGCCGTGTATCGACAGACTGGTCATCGAGACACAGTCGAGTTTCTGGATAAGATCAAAGACATCGGCTTTAACTATGCGACCAGAGCCGGCTTGTCGATCTGCATCGATAATATGCATATCCCGAGTAAGAAGGAAGATTTCATCGGGAAAGCCCAACGTGAAGTGAACGAGATCGAGAAGCAGTATTCGGAAGGCTTGATCACGAACGGCGAACGGTACAACAAGGTGATCGACATTTGGGCGCATGTCACTGAGCAGGTGGCCAATGAGATGATGAAGGAGCTGGGGGCCGGAGGTGATCCGGCGAAAGCCGAATCGTTCAACCCGATCTTCATGATGGCCGATTCCGGCGCGCGCGGTAGTTCGCAACAGATTCGGCAGTTGGGCGGCATGCGCGGGCTGATGGCCAAACCGTCTGGTGAGATCATTGAGACGCCGATCACCGCTAACTTCCGTGAAGGATTGACGGTGTTGCAGTACTTCATTTCCACCCACGGTGCTCGTAAGGGGCTTGCCGATACGGCGCTGAAAACCGCCAATTCAGGTTATCTGACTCGACGATTGGTCGATATCGCTCAGGACGTCATTATCAATGAGATCGATTGTGGAACACGCGACGGTATTACCGTCAGCGCATTAGTCGAAGGCGGTGAAATTATCCAACCATTGGAGGAGCGTGTTCTCGGTCGTTTGGCGGCAGAGGATATTCGTGACCCCGTCACAGGGGAAATCATCGTGTCTTGGAATGAAGAAATCAATGAAGAGTTGACGAAATCGATTGTTGAGGCCGGAGTCGACCGTGTGAAGATTCGGTCCGTGTTGACCTGTCAATCACCGCGTGGGGTATGCCGTGCTTGTTACGGCCGCGATTTGGCACGAGGGCGGCTGGTGGAAAAAGGTGAGCCGGTCGGTGTCATCGCCGCGCAATCAATCGGCGAGCCAGGCACGCAGCTGACGATGCGGACCTTTCACATCGGCGGCACGGCCAGTAAGGTCGTCGAGCAAACAGTGCTTGAGGCGAAGCATGCCGGGCGAATTAAGTTCATGAGTTTCGATGCCAAAAAGAATGCGGATATTCACAACGCCGGCATTGCGGTACGGAATAAAGATAGTGAATGGGTCGTGATGAATCGCAATACGAAGATTGCGATTGTCGACGACAGTGGACGAGAACGTGAGAAGTATCCTGTGGTGTATGGGGCCAAGATCAAAATTAAAGACGGCGATCCGGTGATCGTCGGCCAGAAATTAGTCGAGTGGGATCCGTACTCTCTGACTATTTTGACGGAGGTCGGCGGGAGGGTGGCGTACGGTGATATCGTCGAAGGCGTCACGATGAAGGACGAGTTCGATGAAGTGACCGGCTTGTCGCGCAAGGTCATCATCGAACATACCGGTCAGACGCTCCGCCCTCGTGTGTCGATTAAAGATGAAAGCGGTAAGACAGCCAAGGTGACCGGCGGATCCAATGCCGTGGCCAGGTACTTATTGCCGGTCGGAGCCCATATCTTCGTCGAGAAGGGAGCCACGGTATATCCTGGTGATGTCCTGGCAAAGATTCCTCGTGAAACGACCAAGACCAAGGACATCACGGGAGGTCTTCCGCGCGTGGTGGAACTTTTTGAGGCGAGGAAGCCGAAAGAACAGGCGGTCATCACCGAGATCGACGGAGAAGTCTCTTACGGCGGTTTTGTGAAAGGTCAACGCAAAGTTCTTGTCGACAATAAGATGGGCGATGTGAAGGAATACTTTATTCCCAAGGGCAAGCACGTCAATGTCCATGAAGGTGACTGGGTGCGGGCTGGGGAGCCATTGATGGACGGATCGGCGAATCCGCATGACATCCTTGATGTGCTGGGTCCGAATGAGTTGCAGAAGTACCTTGTGGATGAGGTCCAGGACGTGTATCGATTGCAAGGAGTTTCAATTAACGACAAGCACATCGAGATCATCGTGCGGCAAATGTTGCGGAAGGTGCGGATCGAAGATCCAGGAGACACCCAGTTCTTGCCTGGCAGTCAAGTCAGCAAGAGCCTTTTCCAAAAAGAAAATGAACGGGTACTCGCCAACGATGGGAAGCCGGCCTTGGGCAAGCCCGTCCTGCTCGGGATTACCAAGGCAGCCCTCACGACAGACAGCTTTATTTCTGCGGCATCGTTCCAGGAAACTACCCGCGTTCTCACCGAAGCCGCGATCAATGGACGCGAGGATAATTTGTTGGGCTTGAAAGAAAATGTCATTGTAGGACGGTTGATTCCCGCGGGGTCAGGGTTTGAAGAGTACAGGGATACGTTCGTCATTAGTGAAAAATCGGAGGCGATACCCGTAGGTGTTACACCTATTGCGCCTGCTCCGTCGTCTGATGCAGCTGTCCCGGCGGTTTCAGGAGAAGCCGCTCGGTCTTAGTAAACGGCGGAATGTCGCCTACTTGACAGTGGGCGATTACGTCACTATAATCCCGCGGCTTTGCACTTGACGGTTAGTGCTCGTTCCTTTTGAAAGGGTCTGAACGCGATGCCGACGATCAATCAGCTGGTCCGAAAAGGACGGATTTTTGTCAAAGCAAAGACGAAGAGTCCTGCCCTCAAGTCGTGTCCGCAGAAGAGAGGGGTTTGTCTTCGCGTATACACGACGACACCGAAGAAGCCGAATTCGGCATTACGAAAAGTTGCGCGTGTGCGTCTTACGAACGGTATGGAGGTGACAACCTATATACCCGGCGTGGGACACAATCTTCAGGAGCACTCGATCGTGCTAGTGCGCGGAGGCCGCGTCAAGGATCTTCCTGGTGTTCGATACCATTTAGTCCGCGGTGCTTTAGATGCGGTGGGTGTGGCTGACCGAAAGCAGAGTCGTTCGAAGTATGGAGCAAAGCGGCCTAAGTAGTTCAAGGGTTTTGAAAATCATCACATTGATTGGATAGGTCGATATGCCACGCAGTAGGTTTTTGGATCAACGCGAAGTGCTTCCCGATGTGCGGTACCGAGATAAACTGGTCGGGAAGTTTATCAACACGCTGATGAGTGACGGGAAAAAGAGTACGACGGAACGGATATGCTACGGCGCGTTCGATGTTATCCAGGAAAAGACCGGCAACGATCCGCTGAAAGTGTTTAAGGCAGCTGTGGATAATGTGAAGCCGATCGTTGAAGTCAAGTCTCGTCGGGTGGGAGGTGCCTCCTATCAGGTTCCGGTCGAAATTAGACCGGCGCGCCGAGTGTCGTTGGCGCTTCGTTGGCTATCGCAGTTTGCCCGTACGCGTGGTGGGAAAAGTATGCGGGAAAAGCTTGCAGCCGAACTATTGGATGCGTCGAACAACACGGGGGCTGCGGTCAAGAAACGGGAAGACGTGCATCGGATGGCGGAGGCCAATAAAGCGTTCGCTCATTATCGCTGGTAGCGTCATTCTGTGCTGCAGTTGAGCCGTGCTGCGATTCGCAGATCCGGGTGCTCCTACATCGCAGCAGCGTGAGGCGGCTTAATCTGCAGCACAAGTTTTTTTAGAGGGGTTGACGTGGCTCGTCAGACACCATTAGAGCGCACAAGAAACATCGGTATCATGGCTCACATTGATGCTGGCAAAACTACGACTACCGAGCGGATCCTCTACTATACGGGTATGACTCATAAGATGGGTGAGGTTCATGAAGGTGCCGCCACGATGGATTGGATGGAGCAGGAGCGAGAGCGAGGCATCACCATTACGGCCGCCGCCACAACCTGTTTCTGGCGCGACCACCGCATAAACATTATTGATACACCGGGCCATGTGGATTTTACGATCGAGGTAGAGCGTTCGCTGCGGGTGCTGGATGGCGCAGTGGCGGCGTTCGACTCGGTGCAAGGGGTTGAGCCTCAGTCTGAGACGGTTTGGCGTCAAGCGGATAAGTATCACGTTCCTCGTATTGCTTTTATGAATAAGATGGACCGGATTGGGGCTGATTTTTACGGCAGCGTTCAATCCATTATCGATCGGCTCGGGGCAATGCCGGTTCCCATCCAGATCCCCATCGGACGTGAAGCTGAATTTCGAGGATCCATCGATCTGGTCAGGATGAAGGGATACTTTTACGACGATGAGACGTTGGGTGCGAAGTATAAAGTCGATGAAATTCCCGATGATCTCCTCGTTCAAGCAAAAGAGTACCGCGAGAAGATGCTCGATGCAGTCGCAGAGTTCGATGACCAGGTGATGGAAAAGTATTTGAATGGTCATCCACTGACGGAAGAAGAAGTAATGCGCGCGATCAGGGCTGGGACCATTTCGATGAAGGTTATTCCCGTGCTTTGCGGATCAGCCTTCAAGAACAAAGGTGTGCAGCAGCTATTGGATGGTGTCGTCGACTATTTGCCGTCACCGCTCGATATTCCTCCCGTTCTGGGGGTAGATCCTCGCAGCGGCAAGGAAGTCGCGAGGAAGGTAGATGATAGTGAGCCGTTTGCGGCATTGGCATTTAAAATCATGTCGGACCCATTTGCCGGTCAATTGACCTTTTTTCGTGTCTATTCCGGGACGCTGAAGACCGGCACGCCGGTCTTGAACGTGACGAAGGGGACGAAGGATCGGATCGGACGCCTCTTGAAAATGCACGCCAATAAGAGAGAGGAAATCGACGAAGTTCATGCTGGAGACATCGTCGCAGCAGTGGGACTCAAGGGAGCTACCACCGGAGATACCTTGGCGGATGAGAAGCAGCCGGTGTTGCTCGAGGTTATGAAGTTTCCTGAGCCGGTTATTGCGATGGCGATTGAGCCGAAGACCAAGCCGGATCAGGAGAAGATGGGCTTTGCGCTTCAGAAATTGGCGCAGGAAGACCCCTCATTCCGTGTGCGGACGGATGAAGAGACGGCACAAACGATCATTGCCGGGATGGGGGAGCTTCATCTCGAAATTATCGTTGATCGGATGTTACGCGAATTCAAAGTTGAAGCGAACGTAGGGAAGCCTGAAGTGGCGTTCAGGGAGACGATCCGACGAAAGGCCGAAGCTGAGTCGAAATATATCAAGCAGACAGGGGGCCGTGGGCAGTATGGTCATGTCGTCTTGACGGTCGAGCCGTCTGAGGCTGGCAAAGGATTGGAGTTCGTCAATAAGGTCGTGGGCGGGGCGATTCCAAAAGAATATATTCCTGCTATTGAAAAGGGTGTTCGGGAGCGAATGGAGACAGGAGTGGTTGCCGGTTATCCTCTGCGAGATGTAAAAGTGACCGTGATTGATGGATCGTATCATGACGTCGATTCGAATGAAATGGCGTTTAAGATCGCGGCTTCGATGGGCTTTGCGGATGCTTGCAAAAAAGCCGATCCTGTCTTGCTCGAGCCGATTATGAAGGTCGAGGTCCTGGTTCCTCAGGAATTCATGGGGGATGTCATCGGTAATTTGAACGGGCGAAGGGGGAAGGTGCAGGGGATGAAGGTTCGGGCCGGCGCTCAAGCAATCGACGCCGCCGTGCCTTTGATGGAGATGTTCGGCTATGCCACTGACCTTCGATCTCGGACGCAGGGGCGCGCAACCTACAGTATGGAATTTGACCGGTACGATCAGGTGCCGAAGAATATTGCGGAAGCCATCATCAAGAAATAGCGGTTCGTGAATCAGGGGGAGGGAGTGACCCATGGCGAAGGCGAAATACGAGCGGAAGAAGCCGCACGTGAACATTGGGACGATCGGGCACGTGGACCACGGGAAGACGACGTTGACGGCGGCGCTGACGAAAGTGTGTGCGGACAAAGGGATGGCGAAATT
>JAICWG010000130.1 GCA_025934915.1 Nitrospira sp. | reverse complement strand
TTTAAAGGGAGACAATTGGATGTTCTCTTCACCAATTTTCTGCGTACCCTGGGGAAGCTCCGATTGACCCGATAGGTGGAGTGTTGATACACATATTTTGCAGCTATCCTGACCAATCTCTGCGAGGCCGACCATGCCCATTGATGAAATCACACAAAAAGTCAGCGACCGGTATGCGAAAGCCGCCGGTACCGGCGAACAGATGTGTTGCCCCACCAGCTATGACATGGACCACCTCAAAACCTTCATTCCCGAAGAAGTCCTAAAAATCTCCTATGGCTGCGGTACACCGGCCGGGCTCAAGACCGTGCAGGCCGGAGAGACGGTCTTGGACATCGGGTCGGGTGGCGGCATCGATTGTTTTGAAGCTTCTCGCCTCGTCGGCCCTACAGGACGCGTGATCGGGATCGACATGACCGATACGATGCTCGGGATCGCCCGCAAGAATGCGGCAATAGTGGCTGCGAATCTCGGCTATCCGGCATCGAACGTGGAATTTCGCAAGGGCCTGGCCGATGCGATGCCGGTGGAAGACAGCACGATCGATCTGATTATCTCGAATTGCGTGATCAATCTGGCTCCGGACAAGCGGAAGGTGTTTCAGGAAATGTACCGGGTCGCCAAGCCCGGGGGACGGTTCACCATTTCCGACATTGTATCGGACCAAATCGTGCCACAATACCTTGTCCACGATACCCAGAAATGGGGAGATTGTTTATCCGGCGCCTTGACGCTTACCGACTACATGAACGGCATGACGGCAGCCGAATTTCTTGGCATCCATCTCGTGAAGTTTTCACCCTGGCGCGTTATCGACGGCATCCATTTCTTTTCAGTCACGTTGACGGGTTACAAGCTGCCTCCGGCACCGACGTCCTCTTCGATCCGTTACGCGATCCTTCGGGGGCCTTTCAGCCGCGTCATAGATGAGCGAGGGACCACATATCAGCGCGGCATCCCACAACCGATCACTCCGGAGGAAGCACTGTTGCTGAACATTCCTCCATTCGCCGATCATTTTCTCCTGACTGCCGACCCTGTTGTGCTGGATAACCATGATCCACGCTGGGCTGCCGTGTTTCCGGCACAAGCCCCTTGCACCTGGCGAGGCCATTATGCCTTGCTGGCCGGACCCTTCGTCGAGGCGTCCGACGACGACCACCATGTCTATCGCCGTGGCGAACCGCTGGAAATCTGTTCCAAGACGCTGGTCGCGCTGGAGACTGAGGGGTATAACCCTCATTTCGTCATCCTCAATCGTGCCGGCGATCGTGTGAGCGGTGAAACCGTAACCTGCTCTCCCAACGACGAGAGTTGTTGCTGATGAAACCCCCATTAAATGCCAAAATGCCGACCGCGCGCCAATGCGCCATGGTTCTCAAGGCATTGGGCGATGAAACGCGACTGCGGATGTTGGAATCCTTGCTTATCGGTGAAAAATGCGTGACGGACCTTGTGCAAGAACTCCGGTGCTCTCAGCCCCACGCCTCCCATCATCTCCGTATCTTGCGTGACTCGGGCCTGATCGAAGGACAGCGAGCAGGCAAACAGGTTTGTTACAAAGTCTCTCCCGCGATTCAACGAGCGCTGGGAAACGGACAAGGACAAGCCCTGGATTTTGGCTGCTGTGAGTTGCGATTTCCAGACACGGTCTTGATGACGATCGGCCATGCGCGCTGAAGAAGCCGTATTCTGAAAAGCCTTCCCCATTCTGCAGAGCACAGGTATGGCACTGACCCTGCTGGGACGACACAATCCCCTCGCCTCTCCTTCTGAACAACTGAAAGTATTGGCCCAGTCAGGCCCGCGTCTTTCCTTTGAGGCGCAACTGAATCAAGCCGGCTTATATCCGCTGCATGCCACTGGAATCACCGTTTTCCAGATTAATGTCGGCAAACTGTGCAACCAGACTTGCCGGCACTGTCATGTGGATGCCGGTCCGGATCGTCCCGAGACCATGTCTTTGGAAACGGCTGAACAGTGCGTTCGAGCTCTGACCAAGACCGACATTCCCACAGTCGATATTACGGGTGGGGCCCCGGAACTCAATCCACACTTTCGTTGGTTGGTCGAACAGGTTCGCAGTCTCGGCCGGCATGTCATCGATCGCTGCAACCTCTCCGTGTTGTTGCTGCCCTCGCAGGCGGATCTGGCGAAATTCCTGGCCGATCATCGTGTCGAGATCATCGCGTCCCTTCCCTCGTATCGTGTCGGCCAAACCGATGCGCAGCGAGGCGAGGGCGTCTTTGAGAAATCAATTGAGGCACTTCGGCTCTTAAATCGTCTCGGCTATGGACGACCGGCCGGCGGACTCACCCTGAACCTCGTCTACAATCCCGTCGGCGCATTCCTCCCTCCGAAGCAAGCAGCCATCGAAGCACAATTCAAGAAAGAACTGCGCACTCGCCATGGCATCGAGTTCAACCGGCTTTATACGATCACCAACATGCCGATCAGCCGATTCCTAGAGTTCCTCCTCGAAAGCGGCAACTATGAACAGTACATGACCCGCTTGGCCAACGCATTCAATCCTGCCGCTGCCGCCGGTGTCATGTGCCGCTATACCCTGTCGGTCGGATGGGACGGCCGGCTGTATGACTGCGACTTCAACCAGATGCTTGAACTACCGCTCGATCATGGAGCGCCGTCACATATTCAAGACTTCGATCCGGCGCAACTTCATAATCGTCAAATTGTGACACGTAACCACTGCTATGGTTGCACGGCTGGTTCCGGCTCATCCTGTGGTGGTTCGGTCGCTTGAATAATCACCTTCGACTCATATATGTAGTTGTCTACATGTACCAATTTATGTGTTTCTCTCGATGGAAAGCATGCGCCTCGCTCGCCTCATTTTTGATTGTCGCCTCCCTCGGGATTCCTGGAACAGGGGCAGCCCAGACGACCACTGTCGAAAAACTGTCCGGCAAACTGGTGATTACCGGCGCAAGTACTCTGGCTCCACTGATCGGCGAGATCGGCAAACGATTCGAGAGCCTCTATCCCAAAGCTCGTGTGGATGTGCAGACCGGTGGCTCATCCCGCGGAGTCGCCGACGTGCTCCAAGGACTCGCCGATATCGGCATGGTCTCGCGCGCGATGAAAGACGAGGAGAAGGACCTGCATGCGTTTCCGGTAGCCCGCGACGGCGTAGGGATTATTTTGCACAAAGAGAATTGTGTTCAGGCTCTCACCGACGAGCAAGTTGTCGCGATCTATACGGGCAAGATCGCCAATTGGAAGGACGTCGGCGGGAAAGATGCTCCCATCACCGTCGTAACCAAAGCAGAGGGGCGGTCTACGTTGGAAGTGTTCTTACACTACCTCAAGCTGAAGAATACGGACGTGAAAGCTCAGGTGGTCATTGGTGACAACGAACAGGGAGTCAAGACCGTGGCCGGAAATCGTCATGCCATCGGGTATGTCTCCATCGGCACCGCAGAATACGATACATCACAGGGGGTACCGATTAAGCTGCTCTCGGTCGGAGGGGTTGCCGCCTCCACCGAAACCGTGAAGAACGGTACTTTTCCAATCTCTCGTCCATTACACATCGTCACTCGGACTCCGCCGGTTGGATTGACCAAAGCCTTTATCGAGTACGCACAGTCTAAAGCCGTACATGACATCATTAAGCAGCAATACTTTGTCCCGCTGGTCGACTGACGAGCTCCTGTGCTGGAGCTTGCGCGGCATCGCAACCATTGCCGGCGCCATCGTCATACTCATCGTGGTCTTCTTGATCGTGGAAGCGCTTTCCGCTCTCCAGCACGTCGGTCTGCTCCGATTCTTTACCGACCCTTCCTGGCATCCAGCCGAGGGATTGTACAACCTCACTCCGATGTTGTGGGGAACGCTGTTCGCCATGACTGGTTCTGTGTTGATCGCCACACCCTTAGGCATTCTCTCCGCCGTCTTCTGCCATTACTATGCGCCACTCATTCTTGCCCGGCCTTATCGGCGCCTGATCGAGTTGCTCGCAGGCATTCCTTCCGTGGTCTACGGATTCTGGGGGCTCGTGGTGATGGTCCCGCTGATTGCAGAAATACAACCGCCCGGACCCAGTCTATTGGCGGGCATCCTGATCCTCACGATCATGATCCTCCCCACCATCGCGTTGATGGCCGATGCCAGTCTTGCCAATGTGCCTCAACAATACTTACGCGGGGCTGCTGCATTGGGACTTCCGCGATGGGCGACAATCCGAGGCGTGGTGTTTCCAGCGGCAAAATCAGGGTTGTTCACCGGGGTAATCCTGGAAACCGGCCGAGCCATCGGGGAAACGATGGCAATTCTGATGGTCTCCGGAAACGTGGTCCAGACTCCTTCCAGCGTCTTCGCCCCGATTCGGACGCTGACCGCCAATATCGCTCTGGAAATGGCCTATGCGCTCGGAGACCATCGCGCTGCGTTGTTCGTCAGTGGACTCGTCTTGATGGCCATGATCGTGGCGCTTGTCGTCTCGGCGGGATGGATCAGTCGCGAGAGAATGTATGGCTGAGACGCTGAGCCGACCACAGAATCCCCGCGAATGGCTTGCATTGGTTCTCGTCTGGGGAGCGGCAGGGCTCGTAACCGCCGTGTTCTGCTGGCTGTTGGGGGATATCGTTTGGCATGGACTGAGTCATGTCTCCTGGACATTTCTGACAGCCCCCCCGGAAAACGCCGGACGTCGAGGCGGAATCGGCCCTATTCTGGTTTCGACATCATTGATTCTGGGAGTCTGTCTCTCAGTATCCCTCCCCATCGGTATCGGCACCGCCGTCCTCCTTGCCGAATTTACATCGAACCACAGCCTATTCGGACGGATGACTCGCCGCAGCCTCGATGTCCTAGCCGGTGTGCCGTCGATCGTCTTCGGCCTGTTCGGCAACGCGTTCTTTTGCAAGACGCTGGGGCTCGGCTTTTCAATCCTTTCCGGTGGGCTGACTCTGGCCTGCATGGTGTTGCCGATCTTGATCCGATCAACCGAGGAAGGGTTTCGCGCCGTGCCGACTAGTTACCGGCTTTCCGCCGCGGCGCTAGGACTGTCCCGCACCACGACCCTCGTTCACCTCTTGCTACCGGCAGCGGTACCCGGCCTCTTGGTCGGCCTGGTCCTTGGAGTCGGCCGTGCGATTGCCGAGACGGCCGCGCTCATCTTCACAAGCGGCTATGTGGATCGGATGCCGGAATCGCTGCTCGATTCCGGTCGCGCATTGTCGATCCACATCTTCGATCTCTCCATGAATGTGTCAGGCGGAGACGCGAATGCCTATGCCTCAGCGCTGGTGTTGGTCATCATGTTGCTCGCCATCAACGGTACCGTCTCTTGGCTGGCGATATACGGGCTCCATCGAAAGATCGTGGCAGCATGACGCCGGTCGAACCTATCACAGGATCGCGTCTCCGACATTCGCTCGAAGATCGACCTACTGGCGGTGCGCCTCAACCCTTCGTTGAGGTCGACCGACTCAGTTTGTACTACGAGGGAAAACCAGCATTTCAGGATGTGACCTTGTCGATCAACAAAGGATGCATGACGGCTCTCGTGGGACCGTCCGGATGCGGGAAGACCAGCTTTCTCACTTGCCTGAACCGCCTTACCGATCTGATCGCGGGCTGTCGTGTCTCGGGACGGATCACGATCGATGCTCTCGCTGTGTTGGCACCGGATACCGATGTGATCCAGCTTCGCCGCCGTATCGGCATGATTTTTCAGAAACCGAATCCCTTTCCATTGACGATCCGAAGAAACCTAGAGTTTCCACTGCGCGAGCATGGAATACGAGATCGAGGACAGATTACTCAGACGATGGAGACCACCTTGCGAGATGTCGGCCTCTGGGACGAGGTCAAGAATCGGCTGGATTCGCCGGCTCTGGCCCTATCTGGGGGCCAGCAACAGCGCCTCTGTATCGCCAGGGCCCTGGCTCTTTTGCCGGAGGTGCTGCTCATGGATGAACCATGCAGCGCCCTCGATCCCCTCTCCGGCGGCGTGGTCGAAGATTTAATTGTGAGCCTGCGAGGCCGCTACACCGTGTTGATCGTTACACACAATTTAGCTCAGGCCCGACGCATCGCAGACCATGCTGCTCTTTTCTGGGTCCAGAACGGAGCCGGTCGTTTGATCGAGGCCGGAACCGCGAAACAGATATTTGAGGAACCCCGTGATCCACTGACTGCTGCGTATGTCAGCGGGATGAGAGGATAATAGGCTCACCGTCTGATTCTAATCGATCTGAACCGGAAACAGGTATGTCACTGAAAAGAGCACATGACATCTCGTCCATACCCGCCTTTTTCCACCCAGGGTCATCTAGAGCTTGTCACCCATACCACACTCTGCTAATGTACCTTCCAGTTTTCTATCGCTTATTGGATTGTAAACACCGCTGAATGGTCTGGGACCCAAAAGATCCGTGGAGCAAAAAGCCTGACCCGCTTGAAGAGGCCTTCAAGCAGGCCAAATCGCAATTCAAGGACATTTTCCCTGCCGGTGGGTTAAAAAATCTTCTGCCATCAGGCGGCATCGTGAATCTCGTCATTGCTGCCTTGCTGATCTTTCTGGTCTGGCAGGCGGTGTTTATCATCGCACCGGATGAAGAAGGTGTCGTGAAACGGTTCGGCGTTCCGGTCCGTACGGTGGAACCAGGCCCTCACTTCAAGATTCCTCTCGTTGAAACCGTCCTCCAGCCGCAAGTCGCCAAACTCTATCGCGTGGAAATCGGCTTCCGCACCAACCAGCAGGGCCGCCAGCAGATGGTACCCCAGGAAGCCTTGATGCTGACCGGCGATATGAACATCCTTGCGATCGAATTCATCGTTCAGTATAAGATCAAAGAAGCTGGCAACTTCCTGTTCAACGTCGCTTATATCCACGAGACCATCGGCAAAGCAGCTGAAGCCTCCATGCGGGAAGTGGTCGGCAAGAGCAAGATCGACGAAGCCTTGACCACCGGGAAAGCGGTGATTCAGCAAGATACCATGACGTTGCTTCAGACGATTCTCGACCAATATCAGTCCGGCGTGCAGATCGCCGCCGTGCAACTCCAAGACGTTGGTCCTCCAGAAGCCGTTGCTGCCGCCTTCAAAGACGT
Organism: Nitrospira sp.; assembly: GCA_025934915.1. Lineage (GTDB taxonomy): Bacteria > Nitrospirota > Nitrospiria > Nitrospirales > Nitrospiraceae > Nitrospira_D. Next base: position 5,008 of record JAICWG010000130.1, on the reverse strand, counting down.
GACGAACGCCAAAGAAGACCGGGAAAAGCTCATCAACCAGGCACAAGGGTACCGCAACGACATCATTCCGAGGGCAAAGGGTGAAGCCGCTGAACTGGTCAACCGAGCAAGGGGGTTCGCTCAGGCGCGGGTCAATCGTGCTCAGGGCGAGGCGAATCGGTTCCTCGCCACCTTGAAGGAGTACAACCAAGCGAAGGACGTCATCAGCAAGCGCATCTATATCGAAACCTTGGAAGAAATTCTTCCCCATATGGAAAAGATCATCATCGAGGGGAAAGGCGGAGAGCGCCTATTGCCGTATCTTCCGCTGGACCGTCTCTCCAAACCTGCGCCCACATCCAGTGCCAAGCTCGCCCCACAACTCGAGGGCGAAGAACCCAGGCAGGACCCATCGTCCGCCCTAAAGTCGAGGAATGCCAGGCCATGACGAAGCAAGGATTGGTGATCGCGCTCCTCGCTGTGACGGTTGCGCTGTTCGTGCTTGGAGCCTCCCCTCTCTTCATCGTGGATGTGACCCAGACTGCGATCGTCGTGCAACTCGGAAAGCCCGTTCGAAACATCACTGAGCCAGGGCTATACGTGAAAATGCCGTTCATTCAGGAGGTCACGTACTTCGAGAAACGACTGTTGGACTACGATTCGAGTGCTCAGGATGTCATCACCGAGGACAAGAAGACGCTGCTCCTGGACAACTTCGCCAAATGGAAAATCACTGATCCCTTGAAGGTGTATCAGGCGTTCCAAAGCCAGCGCGGTGCTCTTCAACGGCTGCACGACATCATCTATTCTGAGCTCCGCGTGGAGTTAGGCCGACACGATCTGATTGAGATCGTCTCGAGCACGAGGGCCGACATCATGAAGGTGGTCACCGAACGGGCGAACGAAAAGGCCTCGGTGTATGGCATTGAAATTCAGGATGTGCGGATCAAGCGCGCCGATTTGCCGGAACAGAATGAGAAGGCGGTCTTTGCGCGCATGCAAGCCGAACGGGAACGGCAGGCCAAGCAATATCGCGCCGAAGGAGCGGAAGAGGCGCAAAAAATACGATCGGAAGCCGAAAAAGACCGGGAAATTATCCTCGCCCAGGCCTATAAAGAATCTGAAGAACTTCGAGGCGGCGGCGACGCCAAGGCGTTTCATATCTACGCCGACGCCTACCGACAGGACCTGAAGTTTTTCGAATTCACCCGCTCCATGGAAGCCTATAAGAGCGCCTTCAAAGACGGCACGACCTTGGTGATGAGCCCGGACTCAGAATTTTTCCGCTACCTCAAGCAACGTTGAGCTTCAGGAAAGGCCCACGATCTTTCCGCTTGAGGGGTCGAGATTGATCCGCTCACCGGCTGGCTTCTTGGGCAATCCCGGCATCAACTGAATCCCTGAACAGACCGCCGTCACGAATCCTGCTCCGGCTAGAATCCGCAACTCTCGGATCGGCACCGTAAACCCGGTTGGCCTTCCCTTCAGTCCAGGATCGTGTGACAGCGACAGAGGAGTTTTTGCCATGCAGACGGGTAAATCGCCATACCCCAACGCCTCTGCTGTTTCGATTTGACGTTCTGCCTCCGGTTCAAACGTAACTCCGGCCGCTCCGTACATGCAGGTCGCAATGGTTTCGATCTTTTTTCTGATCGGCCAAGACAATTCGTAAAGATGTTTGAAGTGAGCCGGGTTTTCCGATGTCTTGATGACGGCGGCCGCCAGCTGTTCGGCTCCCTTCCCACCGTCGGCCCAGTGGGTTGAGACTGCAGCATCTGCCGCTCCCATCTTGAGCGACTGTTCCCGAACCCAATCCAATTCACCCTGAGGATCATCTTTGAAGGCATTGACAGCGACAACGACCGGTACTCCGTGCGTTAGGACGTTGGCGACATGCTGCTCCAGATTGGCGATTCCCTTCGCGAGGGCTTCCCGATTCGGACCCGTTAGACTCAAAGGCAAGGCAACGCCTGCCTTGGCGACGCCCCCTCCGCCATGGAGTTTCAGCGCCCGTAATGTTGCCACGACCACCGCCACTGTCGGTGTGAATCCCGACGTACGGCACTTGATGTTAAAAAACTTTTCCGCTCCAAGGTCGCTGCCGAAACCCGCCTCGGTTATGACGAAGTCGGCGCATCTCAGCGCAATCGCGTCGGAAATGATCGAGCAGTTACCATGCGCAATGTTGCCGAAAGGCCCCGTATGGACGAAGGCCGGAGTCCCTTCAAGAGTTTGAACCAGGTTCGGCATAAGGGCGTCCTTTAGCAGAACAGCCATCGATCCCACGCAACGAAGCTCTTCTGCCGTGACCGGCGTACCGGCCTTTGTCAGCCCCACGAGTATTCGGCCGAGCCGCTCGCGGAGATCGCGCTGATCCTTCGCTAGAGCCAACGCAGCCATCACTTCTGAAGCCTCCGTGATGACGAATTGCCCTGGGCGTCTGTCCGTTTCTTTTCCCAATAGAATCTCCCGGAGCGCGCGATCACTGATACTCAAGGTCCGAGGCCAGGTTGTCCGTTGAGGATCGATCGAGAGAGTATTGCCGTGGAACAGATGATTATCGAGGAACGCCGAGAGCAGATTGTGGCTTGCAGCCACCGCGTGAGCATCCCCGGTCAGGTGAAGGTTGATGTCTTCCATCGGAGCAACTTGGGCATGCCCCCCACCGGTGCCTCCTCCCTTCATCCCAAACACAGGACCGAGAGATGGCTGCCTGAGAGTAAGCGCTGCTCGATGCCCGAGCCGCGAAAGTCCCATGGCAAGACCTATCGACGTCGTGGTCTTTCCCTCTCCCAAGGGTGTTGGGTTAATTGCCGTGACAAGAACATACCGTCCCTTCGGGACAGTCGTCAGGCGATCCAATACTTGTAGCGAAACTTTGGCCTTGTCCCGTCCATAGAAAATGAGCTCTTCGGCATGGATCCCAAGCTGAGAACCGATTTCGACAATCGGGCGAAGGGTAACAGATTGGGCGATTTCGAGGTCGGTCAAGAGGCTCTCATCTTGCTTTGCTTAGACTTGCAGAAGGCCCGAGTATAAGTCGGCCAATGACTTGAAGCAAACTACCGAGACATGGCTGAGAAGAATTGAACTTTGGGTTAGTAGAAACAGATCGGTCGAACATCAGATAGGATCTGAACTCGCCTCTACTCTAAAATGTACTTGGTGGGGTCAAGCGCCTGGCCGTTCAATTTCACCATATAATGCAGGTGCGGACCAGTGGACAAACCCGAGCTCCCGACAAGCGCAATAACATCGCCACGCTCGACTCTCTGACCTTCCTTCACCAAGGCTTTCGCAAGGTGTCCATAGAGAGTTTCAACTCCGAATCCATGATCTACGCGGACGATATTCCCAAGCTTAGGATCATACCCTATGGACGTAATTCTTCCTTGAGCCGGAGCATGGACCGGAGTGTTTGGGGCGGCCCCAATATCCAGTCCATCATGCCAGGCAGGCTTCTCCGTGAAAGGAGAAATTCTCGGGCCAAACCCCGACGTGACCCACCCTTTCACCGGCCAAATCGAGGGCGTCGAGGCCCAACGAGACGAACGCTGTTCAGCTGCTTGTGATAATTCATCAAGAATGCGTTCCTGCATCGTTGCTTGCTTTGAAAGCCGTTCCAAGCTCTCTTTGACTGATACAATAGTCTGGAGGCTCTCCCTAGATGACTCTAGAGCAACAGCGGAAGAATGTTCTTGGTTACCGTCTGATATCTGCCGTGAGGTACCAGATGAAGGTTTTGGTTCGTTTTCACTCGGTATCGTACCTCCTTCTTCAGGAATCGGCACCTCTTCTCCACCTCTGCCGTTTGCCATATCCCCCGTCTTGGGAACTTCAATACCCAACATGACTCGAAGCCTTTGATTGACCTCATTCATCGCGCCAAGACGCTTCTTCAGGTCATCAACAGCGGTTGAGAATGCCGCAGTCTGCTCCCGTGCACTCATGGCTTCAGTGCGGAAGGCCGCCAGCTCCCACACCTCTCCCGTTCTGATGACATAGTGTGAGACCACAAGAAGGTCGGCAAGGATAACCATGCCCACACAGACCAACAATCGGCGAAGGAGTTTCTTCGAAAAGCTGAAACGGATAGGCTTTGCAGTAGATCCTCTGAACACGACAACGGTATAGGCATCGCCATCTTGAATATTCGTCTGACTCATATTCTTCATCTCCCGTGCCTATAATAATACCTGCCACAGGCAGGTTACCGATTTGGCACCCTATTGGTCAACCATAAAAATTTGTGTTTTGCCGAGGCAATTTCGACCACATCATCTAGGATGTCTCTCGGAGAACCCACTCAAGATAAGGGGGAAACCCATTATTCACTGGGATTGCTATTATTTCAGGCACCTTGTACGAATGGATCTTCCGTATTGCTTCTTCGAGGGAATTGAATTTCTCAGAGGTTGTCTTGATCAGCAGTAGCGATTCTTGGTCGTTCATCATCTTTCCTTCCCACCAGTAGATTGAATGCACAGTGGGAATCATCGAAGCGCAAGCAGCAAGGCGAGCTCCTACCACTTGGTCGGCAATCTTAATCGCTTCATCTTGGCTTGCTGTTGTGACCATGACAATCACTACATGGATCGGGTCAGCCTCCATAGAATAGCAAGGATACCCAAGCGCCTCTCTACAATCAACCTGACTTCAATTTCCTGGTTAGGATGGGAGCAACATTCATGCCTGATCAATAAAGACTCATAATGAACATTATATTTATTTACAATGACTTATGCTTTTCATCCGTTTTGAAGATCTAGTCCTGAGCGAACGATTGCATAGTAAACGTGGTGGTCAAACAATTTTTGGGACACGATGTTCAATACTGACCTTTCCCGATCATCCCACGGGTTGTCCCCAAAATGGTCCATACCATCTCTAAGAACGCGTAACAAAATGACCGGCAAGGCACTAGCGGCATGGCAGCACATCGTGGAGACTGCTGGCATTCAGGGAGGATCGAATGCCAGGCACGGCTTCAACGTGGGTCCCCGACGCTCTGTGGGAGCGAGTCCGGTCG
>JAICWG010000079.1 GCA_025934915.1 Nitrospira sp. | reverse complement strand
GAGGGGGCCGACCGACACCTCCGGCGCTCGTGGAAGAGATTCGTGAACGATACCGAGTCACCGGGGGCAAATCACCGGCCGTCGCCATTACACAGGAGGTCGCGAAAAAACTCGAGAGCCAACTGAATGAATCGGGTGATGGCCGATACCGGGTATATGTCGGTTTGCGGCATTGGCATCCGTTCATCAAAGAAACGTACGCCGAGCTGCTGAAAGAATCGCCGGAACAAGTCATCGGGGTCTGTATGGCCCCGCAACAGTCCTCCTTGAGTACCGGAGCCTATCGGAAGAAAGTGGAAGACGCTCGTGCTGAGTTGAGAGATCCGACCGAGGTGACGTATGTCGGCAGTTGGAACCGGCACCCCCGATTGATCGCTGCGATTGTCGACAACATTCGGGAAGGGCTACTCGCGTTTCCGGCAGATGTGCGGGCATCGGTGCCCGTGTTGTTTACTGCGCATAGTCTGCCGGAACGAATCGTAGCCATGAAGGATCCCTATCCTGACGAAGTGAAGGGTACCGTCGAGGCGGTGACACAATTCCTTGGTAACCAGCCGATCTACTTTGCCTATCAAAGTCAGGGACGATCCAGCGAACCGTGGCTGGGACCTACCGTGGAATCAATGTTGGAAACCATTCAACTGGCGGGACACCGCCATGTGCTGGTGGCGCCCATCGGGTTCATTTGCGACCACGTGGAAACCCTCTTTGATATCGATATTGAATTGAAGCAGTTGGCGACCAACAAGGGTCTACACCTTGAGCGTATAGCCATGCTGAATGACTCACCCGCACTCATCGAGACGTTACGCGACGTGTTGGCGGCACACGAATCGTCCCTCTGCATTCAGTCGTGACTCGACCACGTACAGTCGTGATAGTGGGCGGTGGTATTTCCGGCCTGGCCACCGCTTTTTCACTACACGAGAAGGCGACGAAGGCCGGCCTTCCCATCCGCTGCACGATCCTCGAATCCGAATCGTCCTGGGGAGGAAAGATCGTCACGCACCGGGTCGGCGAGATGGTGACTGAAGCCGGACCGGACTCCTTCCTCTCCCAAAAGCAGGCCGGTCTCGATCTCTGCATGAAGCTCGGCCTTGCCGATCAACTCATCAATACGAATGAGACGGGTAAGAAGGCCTCGGTGTTCTATGGTGGACAACTTCATGATCTACCCGAAGGACTTCTCTCTTTCGTTCCGAAACAACTAGGGTCCTTCTTTCGAAGCGGTCTACTTACCTGGACCGGGTTGGCGCGTATGGGGCTGGAGTTCGCTGTTTCACCAGGTCCCTCAACGGGCGATGAATCGTTGGCCGCCTTTCTTCGCCGTCGGTTTGGGGCGCAAGCGTTTGAGCGGCTCTTGGAACCGCTGATGGCTGGAATTTATGCGGGAGATGCCGAGCAAATGAGCCTGCGAGCCACGTTCCCGAGGTTTTTTGAGTTGGAGCAACAGCATGGCAGCATCGTTCGCGGTATGATGGCCGCCAAGAAAGCCGCCGCGCTGGTTTCGTCTGCCCAACCAAAATGGACGATGTTTGTCAGTTTAAAGAATGGTCTCAGCGATTTGGTGACCGCTCTGACGAGTCAGTTGACGAAACAGGGGGTCGAGCTCCGTGTGGGTGCTCGAGTCGAGGCCCTCAGAGTGAGATCGCATCAGATCGGCCGCTGGATGTACGACCTTATTTTGCATGATGGATCGGCGCTTTCCGCAGACGGCGTCGTTCTTGCCACACCGGCGTATGTTTCAGCGGAACTGTTACGTCCGTTGACGCCGATCGCCGGCGGTTTGCTGGACATGATTCCTTATGCTTCGACTGCCACCATTGCGATGGCATTTCCACGAACTCTGACGAGTGCCATCGAAGGATTCGGATTTATCGTACCGCGAACGGAGCAACGTCATTTAATAGCCGCAACATGGACCTCGCTTAAGTGGCCGTATCGCTCTCCATCGGATCAGCTGTTGGTGCGTTGCTATGTCGGTGGAGTGGGAAGGGAAGACATTCTTCAGTTGGATGATGATGCGTTGACGGAAAAAGTCAGAGAGGAACTCGCCGCTCTATGCGACATCAGAGTGGAACCAAGTTATGCGGAAGTGAATCGATGGTGGAAGGCGATGCCGCAGTACACACTTGGTCATCTTGATCGATTGGTAGAACTGGAGGCGGCAGTGAGCCGCTATCCCGGACTTGTTCTTACTGGGGCTGGTTATCGCGGGGTCGGCATCCCCGACTGCATCCGGGATGGAGCTACGGCAGGCGAGCGGGTTGTGCAGGATCTTATCGGTGAAACGAGTGTGACGCGGAGACCCACAGGCTAAGCTCGCGGCTGAGATTGAGGCAGGATGGTTGTCGATGCCTTATGGAAGGATGATGGCCTGTTCGGAATAGCCTAAGTCTTTGAGCGTAGATTCCAGAGAATCGACCATCGGCGGCGGACCGCAGAGAAAAACACAGGTGTCGGAGTCTGGAGCAGGAAGATGGTGTCGGAGAATTTCAGGGGTGACGAGACCTACGCTACCTTCCCACCCGGGAGGTGGTTGTTCCAAGACGTGGCGGCAATGAAAGCTCGGATAGTCTCGGACAGTGCGTTCCCACTCCTGTCGGAAGATAATGTCCGCCTCTGCTTTGTTGGCGAAGAGAAGGAATAACTCCGCATCGATCTTGTTGGTGAGAATCCAGCGAATAATGGAGATCATCGGCGTAATCCCGGTGCCTCCCGCCACAAATCCGACTCGCTTCGCCATTCCATCGACCCAATGTCCTCCGGTGTTCGGCCCGCTCATCAACACCGTATCTCCGATCCGCTGATCGTGCAGGTACTTCGAGACGGAACCAGCGTCATAGCGCTTGACTGTCAGATCGAAGAACCCCGTGGTGCCGACAAGCGACGAGGGAGTGTATGGCCGTTTCAGGGCCTTGCCGTTGATTGTGGCATGGACGTAAAGAAAATCTCCGGGCAGCATGTCCAGTGTTGCGTCGGTAGGCAGTTCGAAACGAAAGGTCTTCGTGTCGTGAGTGTCGGGTTCGATGGCCGTCAGTTTGTACGGAGTGGGAGTTGTAGTTTTGATGCAAGCGATGCTGTCCATAGCGGAAAACGCATATTATGGGATTGTATCAACTGGCGCAATACCGGAGAGTGGCTGAATTACTTCAGTGTTGCTGTTTGAGATTTTTTGCCTGTTCGGCTGCTTTCGAATTGGGATCGGGATGAGGTTGCATTGTCAGACTCGCAAGAACCGGCTGAGCCGCTGCCACCTTCTGTTCACTCGCTTGAGTCAGCCAGCGCCGCGCTTGCTCCGTATCCCTCGCAACTCCGCGTCCATATGCGTACATGACTCCCAGGACGTACATCGCTTGTCCATTGCCGGTCTCAGCCAGGCGGTGCAGACCGTGAGAAGCTTTCTTGTACCAGCTTACCGACTCCGGTGTCCGTGGCCCGTCGCGCCGTGCGTAGTAGCGTCCAAGGCGATACTGAGCAAATGCATCGCCTTGTTCGGCAAGGCGAACGTCGGCATCTGGATGTTGCGAGGGTTTTGTGGCCGGCAGACTTGATGCTGATTTTTCGTTACCTGATGGTGCCATATTGTGACTAGAGGGACGGTTAGTCGGACCGGAGGATTTGGACTGTGAGTTTTGGTCGTGATTGGTCTGGGTTGCGGACCGATCGGGATCAGGGGTGGGCGAAGGCAGGGGATTCTGGGACTCGCCCAAGCCTTCTGCCTGTGAAACCGGCGTAAGGCTGAATTCGCTCTGATTTGCCGGCGGCTCCGTGACCGATTGCGGTTGGCCACAATTTTCAGTGGAACTGTTCGAACCCTCCTGCCCCCCAATAGGAGGTAGACAGTTCGTCTTGTCGTCGGAGGCGGGTGGCCACGGGGTCAGTGACGATATACACCAGATCAGCGCGATGAGGAGCAAGGCCCAACGAAGCAGCCGGCGCCTCAGGATCGTTCGATCGCTGGGCGGCACCAAGACGAGTCCAGGATAGCCTTTCTTGGCCATGCCTTCTCCAGAAGGAACCCTTGGTCGGAGTATATCAGTGTGCCGAAAAGCTGTCTCGTGCTCTAGGTCTCCACCGCTGCTGTGGCTGGGGGGCGGGGAATTCTCAATGCTGAGCCAAACGACCCCCTCTGCCTTGTATCGCCGTGCTGTCGCTATAAATAAAATAGCCTCTTGTCCTCTCCAACTTCAAGCTCTTATAGTACGGTCTAGAAAGGGTGTCATTGTTACCGACGAAAGCGAGTGAACCATGCCATCAACTGAGAACACCTTCGCCATCGTGGATATCAGCGGTCCATTTCGTGAGCCGCGAGAACAGGTCTTTTCCTACGACTATTCGATTCAACGGTCCACCTGGGCGACACCACATGGCGTGCGGGTGAAGGTCTCGATACCGGATGAGCTGGAGGTGTTTAAACATCGCCTCTTCGGGACGGTTATCGGCTCGCCGGGCCAGCAACTGATGATGAGCAACATTCTCTCCAAAGCGATTGCCGGCTGGAAGATACAGGTGGCTGAAGGGGAACGTATGCTGACGGAACGACGTGATGTGATGGTGCCGCCGTTTGCAGGGTCTTTGGCCCATCTGTTTCCGAAGCTAGAGGCGTTGTTTGAAGCGGATCAATCGGCGATTCGAGAAGAAGTGAGGAGACGCATTGGTATCTGACTCTCAGCGGGAAAAGACGCGAGACGGATCCGTCAAAAGATTCTTCGGTAGTGCTTCGAGTGGACCCCTGATTCGTCCGCGAAACCGAGCGATCCCTTGTCCGGGCTGCCGGTATCATTCAAGTCGATACGATAGTAGCCCCGAACTTGCTCCATGGCCACCTCAAATGGAACGGCATTCGGGTACAGCGTCCCAGGCGCATGGGCTCCTTGTGCCAGTGTACGGATTGTATCCACTTCAGCATATTGCTTGTCTGAAAAGATGAAGATGTCGGCGATGGCATGATCGCCGAGTTTGTGGCCTGGTGTGGTTGCTGGGAGCTGTTCACCGAGTGTGCCGTCTAGGCGCGCTTGTTTGAGGCGTTTCAAGAGGGCGACGATCTGACTATCCGTCGCTTGAGAGGGAACGACCAACCCTAGGGTGTTCATATCCAGAATGGTCGTTTGGACTTTGAACATGACCGGCGCGGCTTCCGGATCCTCGATAACCGAGACATTAGGACCTTCAGTACCGGTTGCCTGTTTGTTCTTCGAACTGGGGACGATCAGGGCGACGAACAACCACAGTCCGACGAGGATGCCCAATACCACCAACAACGGATGGGCTCCTGCACGTTTGCCTTCTTCGTAGGGTTCTTGGTTCTTCGTCATGGAACGCGATCTCCGACATGCGGTGTGATGTCCGGCTGTGGCCTCTGTAAGCGTCGCTTGGCTTCGTCCCACAGCTCGTCCATTTCGGCCAGTGTCATATCCCTCAACGACCGCCTCTTCTCTATGGCTTGTGCCTCCACCAGGTGAAAACGATCGGTGAAACGGTTCGTGGATCGACGCAGCGCATCCTCAGGATTTGCCTTGAGAAAGCGGGCGAGGTTGACCAGGGAGAACAGAAGATCACCCAACTCGTTCTCAATTTCCTCATTGGTATCGGTCCGGTTGGACTCGGATTCCGTCCTTATCCGTCGTGACGCCAGCGCCTCGCGCAGTTCATCGATTTCTTCTGATACCTTTGCGAAGACTTGTTCCAGTCCGGTCTCGCTCTGTGGCCAATCAAAGCCGACTCGGGCCGCCCTTGCCTGAATCTGATACGCCCGTAACAATGCCGGCAAAGTCTTCGGCACTCCGTCAAGGGCCGATTGTGTATTGCCGGTTGCTTCTCGCTCCGTGCGTTTGATGTCCTCCCATTGAGCCAAAACTTGTTCACTATTCGACACCTGTTCTGTCGGGTCGTCGGTGCGGAACACGTGAGGATGTCTACGGATCAGTTTCGTGGCGAGCGTCTCGATCACGTCCTCAACCGTGAAAGAGCCGTCCTCGGCGGCGATCTGACTGTGGAAGAGGACTTGTAAAAGCACGTCCCCGAGTTCTTCCCGAAGCTTCTGCTTGTCACGCTGATCGATGGTCTCAAGGACTTCATAGGCTTCTTCCAGTAGGTATGGTTTCAGCGATTCGTGCGTCTGTTTTCGGTCCCAAGGGCATCCGTCTTGCGCACGGAGCGCTGCCATGATCTCAACCACTTTGGTAAATCCCGTCGACATCGGTTGTGGACCTGTCCAAACGTCTGGGGAAAGATGAAGGTTCTTACCACTCTATACTGAGAACGGCTGCCGCTTCAATGGCGGCTGGACTTGACGGTGGCATGTGTAGGCTGAAAATGCGCGCTGGTTGTTCTTATATATCGTATGCGCGTTGTGTGCGACGGATACGATATTGCCACCGAGCCGATCCGATCACTGAAATGACAATGATAATGTCGTTATCTTCAGAAAATGCTATGACATGTTACACGAACAGAAATGGGCGAATCTGATTCTTATGCGGATCGGACTAAACATCATTAGGGCTCAACGTGAAGACACTGATTCCCGTCCTGCTCAGCCTGTTTAGCGCATGCGGAGCCGTGGAAGCAGACCCGATCGTTACACTTCGCCAAGAACTGGCCGGTCTCAATTTGGCTGCGCCTGAAAAGGACGCAGCTCGTGACCTTGCCGCAGGTAAGCTTCGGTGCCACAGCGTCAATAGCTATAGCCGGGACTTCCCGGGCGTGACTGAGGTTAAGGACAGAGCCTACTGCGGCGCACTGGAAGTAAACTTTGAGGGCACATCGGACGTGATCCAGAGAAAGGAGCACGGCGATTTGATCAGTAAGGCGTTCGCCTATACGGATGCGTACAACCAACACATCCTCAAAAATCGCAAAGTTGAGCCCTAACAACGCGCTCCACCGGACGGGCCTCGCCCTGCTGGCTCGACCTTCCCTCGCTTCGCTCGATGCCGGTGAGCGTGGGCGTTCGGCAAAGAAGGATGAAAATAGCTCTCGCTCCAATTCCCACTAGCGCATCTCATGAAGCGTTCCAGGGCTGATCGGCATCGCATATCTTCGTGCGATCGCCTACTCGATACCAAAGGCGGCGGTGCACCGAAGATCTCGTCCAGCGCCATGTGAGTCAAGGACACGAACTTGGAGTGAGCACGGAGGTTCAGAATAACTTCAATGGCAGCGGCTTGCGACCGAATAGACCCTATGGTAGGGTACTGGCAACATTAGGGAATGTGGGAGAGAGGGGAACATGGCTGAGGAAGAGCAAGGGTTTGTCATTCGCGATCGGCGGGCTAGCGGAGCGACTGAGCCTGCTCCGGCAGCCTCCTCGACTGTAAAAGAGCCAAAGCAGCCTACCGCTTCATCGCCAGAATCATCCCAAATGCCTCCGTCACCTCCGGTCACGTTCTCGTCCTTTGTCATCTCACTGGGCTCGTCGTCGCTCATGCTCATGGGTGAGCAACTGGATCCGCACCAGGCACCGATACCCGTCAACCTGCCCCAAGCCAAAGAAATCATCGATCTATTGTCTGTCTTGGAAGGCAAGACAATAGGCAACCTGACCTCTGATGAGCAGACGGTCCTGCGCGACATGCTGTATGCCCTTCGCATGAAGTATGTCACGCTGGCCCCGCCAAAGTAGAATCCTATCGTTTGATTCTCCGTCCCGTGAGCTCTCTGACGGCTGCAAATTGTGCAGCAGGCTTTGAGACTGTCTTGCAAGTCGGTTATAGTGCTAAACACCTCTGTTTTCTTGTGTCGATGGTGCCCAGAGGACGAGTGAATGCCTGAACTGAACCATCCCATCCCTGCAGTAGGATCTGCTTCCGAAGGAGGTGCCGACGGTCACCTCACCCCAGTCGGCAGTCAGCGGCGTCGTGCTTCGGACGTCCGACTCAAGCAGCCTGACCGGAAACCACGCCATCTTCGCCCTGTCTGGATCGTGCTGATCCTCCTGGTTCCCTGCGTGGCCCTCACGCTGTATTACTCACAACTTGTTGCGCCTGGCTCTGAAGAGAGCGGCTTCTTCCTGCCGACAACCAGCTACGCACTGGTTCTCCTCCTCGTCAATTTGGATCTGATCGGATTCGTAGTGTTGGTACTCCTGTTGTCCAGGAATCTGATCAAGGCGTACTTCGAACGACGGCACCGTCTCGTTGGGTCAGGATTTCGTACAAAACTCATCGCTGCGTTTATCGGGTTCTCGTTGATCCCGACGCTGCTCCTGGCGTTCGTCGCGAGCGGGCTGGTCAATAAGGCCGTCGATGTGTGGTTCAGCGAGCACATCGAGAAGGTCATGAAAGATTCGTATGAAGTGGCTCGTATGCAGCACGCGGGGCATGTCGCGCTCGCGGTCAACAGTGCGCGGGCCATTTCTCAGGAACTGTTCCGCGAGGACATGCTGACCCCGGTACAGCGCGATCTCTTGATTGCCGCGATGGCCCGGAAACGGATGGAATACGGCGTCGCCGGGATCGAGGTGTTTTCGAGCAAGATGGAGACGCTCACCAAGGCATTTGATAATGAAATTCCGCCTGGAGTGTTGGATCTACCGATCAGTCAACTGGTCTTACAAGTCATTAACGGCAAGCAAGAGTTTACCTCCGTCCAGGAGGCCCAGACGGGACGGTTGGTGCGCGCCGCCATCCCGGTGGCCTCCGGAAGCCGACGCGGTGAGTTAGAAGGGGTCGTGGTTGTGGAAACCTACGTCCCTGAATCCCTGTTGACCAAGATGGAGGGGATCGGTCGTCAATACACGGCGTACAAGCAGATCAAGGCGATGAAAAACCCCATTAAAGCCGGGGCGTACCTTTTTGTTGCCGTCGTGGCGGTGTTGATTCTCTTCAGCGCGACGTGGTTCGGCTTCTATGTGGCGCGCGGGATCACCGTTCCGATTCAGCGATTGGCGGAAGCGACAGAAGCGGTCGCCCAGGGCGATCTGTCGGTGCAGATCGATGCCAAAGCCACCGATGAAATCGGGACGCTGATCGAGTCGTTCAATCGGATGACCCAAGATCTGCAAGGGAGTAAATCGAAGCTTGAGGAAACCAACCTGACTCTGCGGAACACCAATGCCGAGCTGGATCGCCGCCGCGCCTATATCGAAACGGTCGTTGATACGATTGCCGCCGGTCTTTTGTCGATCGATCGGAGCGGAATGATCACCACCTTCAACCCATCGGCCGAGCGGATCCTTGGGTTGGCTGCCGACCGGTTCAGAGGACGGTCGGCCAATGAGGTGTTCAAGGAGTTCGGTCTCGACTCGTTCCAGACCGCCTATGACCGTATGCTGGCCGATGAGCGCGACGATTTGGACCTGGAAGGACAGTTGGATATCCAAGGGAAGCTGATTACGATTGGTCTGAAAGGGTCTCGTATGCGGGATGAGGCGAACAAAGACTTGGGGTTTGTGTTGGTCTTTGAAGATCTGACGGAGTTGATCAAGGCGCAGAAAGTTGCTGCCTGGCAGGAGGTCGCCAAACGCGTAGCCCATGAAATCAAGAATCCACTCACTCCTATTCAATTATCGGCTCAGCGATTACGCAAGAAGTTCTTCGAGAAATCTCCTGATCTCGATCGGGTCTTCGATGATGCTACCAACGTGATCATCAACGAAGTAGGGAGTCTGAAAGAGATGTTGGACGAGTTTTCAAAATTCGCCCGTCTCCCCGCTCCACAAATGACGCGGCAATCTTTACACGACGTGCTGCGAGAAGTAGTCACGTTGTATCGCGAGGCGCAGAAGGATATTGAGCTGATTGTGGACCTGGATGAAGATCTGCCGTCCATCAATTTCGACCGGGAACAACTGAGACGCGTGTTCGTCAATCTCTTCGACAATGCGGTTCAAGCGATGAATCAGAAAGGGCGGCTGTGGGTCGGCACGAAGTATGATACGAAACGCCGTCGCGTGGTCGTCACCGTGACGGATGAGGGGCCCGGCATCACTCCGGAAGATCAGGAACGATTGTTTGTGCCGTATTTTACCCGTAAGAAGACCGGAACCGGGTTGGGGTTGGCGATCGTCCGTCGGATTATCACCGATCATGAAGGACAGATCCATGTGGGGAATAATCACCCGAAGGGAGCCGTCTTTACGTTCGATTTGCCGGTGTAGGGTAGACCGGTGAAGGGCAAGGGGTAAGGAGAGAGGGGTTATGTCGGCATCGATTCTAGTGGTGGACGACGAAGAAGCGATTCGCACGTCTCTGAGAAGCATCCTAGAGGACGAAGGGTATGACGTGTCAGTAGCCGCCAATGGGGTAGAGGCGCTGAAAATATATGGAACCGACCCACCTGATCTCATGATTCTGGACATCTGGATGCCGGAGATGGACGGGCTGGAGACCTTACGGCGGGTGAAAGAGTTTGTGCCCGCGACTCAGGTCATGATGATCTCTGGGCATGGATCCATCGAAACGGCCGTGAAAGCCATCAAGCTTGGTGCGTACGACTACATCGAGAAACCGTTGTCGCTGGAAAATGTCACGCTCCGTGTCAAACAGGCATTGGAACAGGTCCGATTGGCGCAAGAGAACCGGTCGCTGCGGTCCAAAGTCCAGCAAAAGTTCGAGTTGGTCGGGCAGTCGCCGGCCATGCAACGGCTACGGGAGCTCATCGAAACGGCAGGCCCCACGAACAGTCGAGTATTGATCGGGGGCGAGAATGGAACGGGGAAGGAGTTGGTCGCACGAGCCATCCATATGCACAGCACCAGATCAGACCATCCGTTCGTGGCCGTCAATTGTGCGGCCATCCCCGAGACATTGATTGAGAGTGAATTGTTCGGTCACGAAAAGGGCTCCTTCACCGGAGCCACATCCATGAAACGCGGTCAGTTCGAGCAGGCCGATGGAGGGACGCTGTTCCTGGACGAAATCGGCGACATGAGTTTCAATACGCAGGCGAAAGTGTTGCGCGCCTTGCAGGAACAGCAGTTCACGCGCGTCGGCGGAACCAAATTGATGAAGGTTGATGTGCGGGTGCTGGCGGCTTCCAACAAGGACTTGGAAAAAGAAATCGGCAAGGGGCAATTTCGAGAAGATCTGTACTACCGCCTCAACGTGGTTCCGATTGTTGTGCCTCCACTGCGTGAGAGGCGGGAAGATATCCCGGCCCTTGTGCGGCATTTCATGAAAACGCACGTCGAGGAGCAAGGGTTGCGGATGAAGGAAGTCTCGCCGGGGGCGATGGCCGTGTTTCAGCACTACGAATGGCCCGGGAACATTCGGGAATTGAGGAATTTGATCGAGCGGCTCATGATCATGGTGCCGGGGTTTGTGATCGACGCCTCCCAGGCCACTTTGTCGTTACAGGGACGAACCGTCGGCGTGGTGCCGGCGGGCAATCAGGCGCCCAACTCACTGCTCACAAAATCCTACGACTCGCTTCGAGATGCCCGGAATGCCTTCGAAAAAGAATACATCAGTCGCAAACTTCGGGAACACCACTGGAATATTTCACGGACTGCTGAAGATCTCAAGATCGAGCGAAGTCATCTTCACCGGAAGATCAAGTTGCTCGATGTGGAGATGCGGCCGGAGAGCTAAGGAAGGCGGCGACAGGATCAGCGCCCTATGCACGTGGAGCAGATGAGATCTTGGAACTTCGTCTCGGGATGGGTCCGCACGTACTCGTTCAGGGCGGCCTCGGACATGTGCTCGGGATGAGATGTTCTACAGGATGGGCACACGGGTATCAGTTGTTGTAACGCGGTGATGTCGCGCAATGTACGGTCGAGTTCAGTGATGGTTTTCGTGACCTTCTGTTCCCAATTCTTTCTCGCGTCCGTTTCTTGCTTAAGCTTGAAAGCAGATTTCACTCGTGCGAGGAGTTCTACTTGCTCGACCGGTTTTCTGATGTAGTCCGTTGCCCCGGCGTCGAATGCCGCCTGGAGCCAGTCCTTTTGGTTCCGTGCCGTCACGATGATGATCGGAATCCCTGCAAACGCATCGATGGCTTTGATGCGGCGACAGGCCTCGATCCCATCCACGTCCGGCATCTTGATATCCAGTAAGATTACATCCGTCTTAACGCCGTTGGCGCCGGCATGATCCAAATCCAGTTGCTTAAAGGCATCACGGGCTGATGAGACGGTGATCAAGTCACGATAGCCTGCATTCTTGAGGATATGATGAAGCAGCAGACGCTCGTCAGGAGAGTCGTCGACAATCAAAATGGCCACCACATCCTCCTTCGCAGGGTTGTGCGTTCGATGAATTTCGGGAAGATACGTATAACAGTATAGGACTTCTTCTCAGGGCAGCAAGAAAAAAAGCGGAACAGAAGATGAACGACTTGCGTTGACCTCCGCTGGACCCTCCGTTAAGATGCGCCCCGAAGTCGGTTCAGGTCTAGGTTAAAGCCGAGTAGAAACATAATTGCCGGGTTTCCTGCTCAGCCTCAGTCTAAGACGCAACTTTATCTTGTCTCTATTCTATGACGACCTATCGTGATGCAGGTGTGGATATCGATGCAGGCGACGAGCTTGTCGATCGTATCAAGCCGCTCGTTCGATCGACGTTTCGTTCCGAGGTCCTGACCGACTTAGGAGGCTTTGGCGGCCTCTTCGGCTTCCAAGCCGGCAAATACAAAGAACCAGTGCTCGTCTCTGGAACTGACGGAGTTGGAACCAAACTGAAGATTGCCTTCATGATGGATAAGCACGACACCGTCGGAATCGATTTGGTGGCGATGTGCGTCAATGATATTGCAGTGAGCGGAGCGGAGCCGCTGTTTTTTCTGGACTATTTCGCGACAGGGAAGTTGTCCGTGTCGAAGGCTCAGGACGTGATCGCCGGTATTGCTGAAGGCTGCCGTCAAGCCGGGTGTGCGCTGATCGGGGGTGAAACCGCCGAGATGCCGTCATTCTATCCAGATGGGGAATATGACCTGGCCGGTTTCGCCGTCGGCGCCGTCGATCGCCCGAAGATCATCGATGGTCGGCACATTATGTCCGGGGATGCGGTCATAGGTCTGGCCTCTACGGGCCTCCATAGTAACGGCTACTCACTGGCCCGTCGAGTGCTGTTTGAACAAGCCAAGCTGACGATTGCCAGCCGTCTTTCTGAGCTTGATGGGTCCATCGGCGAGGTTCTCCTGACACCCACCAGAATTTATGCGAAGCAGGTCTTGGCGCTCGTTGAGCAATTTCCGATCAAAGGCATCGCACACATTACCGGAGGAGGCATTACGGAGAATTTGCCACGCGTGCTCCCTCAGGGTGTACGGGCGAGGATCACCCGCACAGCCTGGTCCGTGCCGCCGATCTTCGATATGATGAGTCGTTTAGGACGGGTCGATCGTGAAGAGATGTACCGGGTTTTTAATATGGGCATTGGGTTGATTCTTGTGGTACCGCCTGATTCACTGTCCGGAGTGCTGGCTCGCGCCACAGCGCTGGGTGATCGAGGCTGGCAGATCGGCGAAATCGTTTCCTCCACCGGGGAGGAGCCGGGGGTCGAGTATGTCGATTAGCCGGACGACCTCATTGCGGGTGGCGGTACTGGCATCCGGTCGAGGCTCCAATCTGCAAGCCATCATTGATGCGATCGAAGCGGGGCAGGCGCAAGCTCAGATTGTCGCTGTCATCAGCAATAAGAAGGACGCGGTCGCACTGGAGCGGGCTCGGAAGTACGGGCTCAAGGATCTGTTCGTCGATCCGAAGCCATTTGCAGGACGACCGGACAGTCGAGAAGCCTACGACCGGTCACTTTTGGCAATACTTCAGCAGCATGAAGTCGGACTTGTCTTGCTCGCCGGCTACATGAAAATCGTCACGGCGGTGCTGGTCAATGCCTACGCCAATCGCATGATGAACATTCATCCCTCACTGTTGCCCTCATTTCCTGGATTGGATGTGCAGAAGAAGACCATTGATTGGGGCTGCAAGCTGGCGGGCTGTACTGTGCATTTCGTGACGGAAGGCGTGGACGAAGGGCCGATCATCATCCAAGCAGCCGTGCCGATCCTCGACGATGACACACCTGAAACCCTTGCCGCCAGAATCCTCGTCCAGGAACACAAAATCTATCCCCGCGCCGTGCAACTCTTTGCCGAAGGTCGACTTCGTGTCGACGGACGTCGGGTATTGATTGAGGATGCGAAGCCTGGCGGCGTGGCGATCGTCAGTCCGACATAATGAACTTGACATTCCCCGTAGCTCGCTACGGGGTTGGCCTCTCCTTCCGAGAAGTCTTCGGAATTGAGTTCTGTGATACCCCGCAGCTTGCTGCGGGGAGCTTCATTCTCACATTTATCGTTCTTCTTCATGGCGTAGGTAACTTGTGAGTGCTTGCACCGTCAATGGTGCATTTCCTTCCAAGCGATTGTTCACCAACACGTAGGCACGCCGGTTTTCGCCCATGGCTTGCTTGATGAGGTTCACGGTTTCTTTCCTCATTTGAGGCAACTCTCCTACGATCTTGTTATAAGGCGCGGCTCGCTTTTTCGCGACTTCATACGGCATGTTAAGCGGTGTGAGCAGACGAATCACGATGAACGGTGCGGTGAAGAGTTGTTCAAGTCGCCGGTGTTGTTCGAGCAACGGCGGCATGTAGGACCAGTGGTTGTAGACGTGTGCGACACCATGGCTCTCTAAAACTTTCCGATAGTTCAGCCCGAGCAAGCCTGCATTGCGGATCTCGACCGCATACCGGAAATCGTTCGGTAGTTGGCCGAAGAATTGATCGAGCCGTGAACAAAACTCTCCCGTGGGCATCCCGTGTTGTTGAAATTCAAAGAGCAGAGGGCCCATGTGTGGCTCAAACTTGGCCGCTCGGTATGGTGTCAGGACCAGTTCGTTGAACAGCTTCGCATCGAGAAAGCGAAGATTCGGTTGCCCGGCCTTGAGGCCGTAGCGGGCTTGTCTGGAGAACCTGGGAATGGTGATTTCTTCCCAGACTTTGAAACACATCTGGAAATCTTCTGGAATCTGGTTTAGGTAATGCCGAAGCTGATTTGCAGTCGGTGGGCGGTAGAAGGTTGAATCGTTTCCGACTGTGCGAAAGAGCGGTTCGCCGTTGTAGAGGTATTGACAATACTCTCCTAGACATTCCTTCACAAACGTCGTTTTGGCGTACTGTCGCCGATACACCTGGCCTTGCCAGCCTTCGTAGGTCCACGTTGAAGTGCCGAAGCGAATGAGGGGGGAGAGGGGCATATAGAGTTGGCATTGTACAGCGAACGATTCAGAGGTGGAATACTGGTTGTCGATGTCTGCGGGAAGAAATAACTGCCGCTGGAGTGGGTGAGAGGAACGGTCACTGTGTCAGAGGAGAAGTGCGAGTCGAGAAATTCATGAAACAGCCTATGGGTGGTGTTTATCCGCGCGCAATAATGACGATAAAATGATGAATAGCGTACGGCACGAGCGAGCTTGGTTTGGTGGAGGGCAGGGGAGTTGAACCCCCGACCCCTACGTTGCGAACGTAGTGCTCTCCCAACTGAGCTAGCCCCCCACCCGTGGGATATTTGGGACCGTGACCATGAATCCCGCAGGGCTTGCTGCATACAAGCATGCAGTCTTGTTGCTGCGGTCGAAGAACGGGGAGGAATATCGGGTCCCGCTTCCCGTGGTGCATTATACACAACCCGTTGCTGAGACTCTACCAGTACCTTGATCACATATGAACGAGGAACCATTGCCGATTTGGGAAATGCTGTCCGAAGTCGATGCAGATCGTAGGTTGGTCGGACCAGGCAGCTTGCTCTATCTTCTAGCGGTAGACAACGGTCACACGTTTGAGGAAGTCTTCCAGCTGTCCGATGTGCTCTTCGATTGTTAAGCGGTCCTCCAGTTTTGCCGCGCGTTCCATCGCCGCTCCGATTTCGGTAATTCGATCGAACCCGAAGCCGCCTCCATCGCCTTTCATGCGATGGCCCAGCATCTGAACGGTCCTGAAGTCTCGCTTGACCAAAGCATTTCGAAGTGTTCGGGCATCTTTTCTCCGGTTACCTAAGAAGATCGGCACAATCCCTTCAAGATCGCGACTGATCTCTACAGTGAGTTGATCTGTTGGTTCCGGATGTGAGGCGTGCATGGCTAGACGACGTGTTTCTTGTACGCTCGAAGAACTTCCAATAACGTAGATTTCTTGACGGGCTTCGTGAGGTGTGTGTTGCAGCCGGCTTCAAAGATGCGTACCCCTTCCTCCTTGAGGGCCAATGCAGTGAGGGCGACGATCGGTACGGGAGGAAGATCATGATCCCGTTCCCATGAGCGGATGGCCTTTGTCGCGGCATAGCCGTCCATCACAGGCATTTGCACGTCCATTAAGATGACGTCGTAATGCGCCGACTTGAATTTGTCCAGTGCGACGGCGCCGTGTTCTGCCACGTCGAGGAAATAGTCGGGCTGCTTCAAGTATGCCCGTACCAACAGTTGGTTGTCGGGGGAATCTTCAACCAATAATACGCGTAAGGCCCGCGTCGAAACAGTCGACGCGGGCCTAGTGACTTCCACACCCATCGGCAGCGTTCCTTTTGTCCGACCGAGGGCGATCCCGATTGTTTGCGAAAGGTCGGACCTTCGGATGGGTTTAATCAGATACCCACCGAGACCAAGATCATACGTCCGTGCGATATCATCCGCCCAATGATCGGAGGTCAACATGATGATGGTCGGAGAACCTTCGTTGGGCGAGGATTTCAGCTGTTCCACGACACGGAAGCCGCTCATCTCAGGCATGCGGCAATCGAGGAGCAGAAGCTCATACGCATGTCCTCGTTCAGATGCCTGGTGAAGTTCGTCTAATGCGGTCATCCCGTCGCTTGCTTCCGTAACCTGAGCCCCCCAGGCAGTCAACAGTTCACGGAGTATGAGGCGGTTGGTGGGATGGTCGTCCACGACCAGGACTCTGATTCCGGCAAGGTTGATCGGTATTGCGGATTTCTGATGCGGCGATTCTGGTTGAACCTCAAGCAGGATGGAATAGTGAAAGATGCTCCCCGTTCCCACTGTACTCTCGACCCAGATCCGCCCGTTCATACCTTCGACAAGGCGTTTGGTGATCGCAAGACCGAGTCCTGTCCCCCCATACTGCCTGGTCGTTGAGGCATGTGCCTGCGTAAAACTGTCGAAAATCGAGACGAGTTGGTCGGAGGGAATGCCGATTCCCGTATCACTGACGGAAAAGCGAACGGCTCCGGCGATATTTCGGTCGGGATCGTTCGTGACGCGAACGACAATGGAACCTTCGTCGGTAAATTTGAGAGCATTGCCGATCAGATTGATCAATATCTGTGTCAGACGGGTCGGGTCACCGACCAAATGACACGGCACATTCCGATCTACATGACAGGCAAGCTCCAGACCCTTCTCGTTGGCGCGCATTGCCATGATATCGATGGCCTTGTCGATGACTTCGTTCAGGTCGAATCCGATGGATTCCAACTCCAAGCGACCGGCTTCGACTTTGGAAAGATCCAAAATATCATTGATAAGATTTAAGAGGGTGCCGCCCGCACGTCGAAATATCCGTAGGTACTTTCGTTGGTCTGGTGTGAGCGGAGTATCCCAGAGGAGATCGGCCATGCCGATGATGGCATTCATAGGGGTGCGGATTTCATGACTCATGCTGGCGAGGAATTCACTCTTCGCGCGGTTGGCCACTTCGGCGGCTTCCTTGGCGACACGGAGGGCCTGTTCTACTTCACGCCGTTCGGCCGCTTCTAAAGCAAGGGTCGCCATGGTTGCGAGTAGGCCGGCGAGGTGTTCTTCATGCCGACTCCACCGTCGAGGAACGCCGACCGACTCGGCGCAAAGTGCGCCCACGAGCCTTCCATTC
>JAICWG010000266.1 GCA_025934915.1 Nitrospira sp. | reverse complement strand
TTGAAAGGTTGATCGGGGTCGAACGATTCCGCCTCAGCCGCCCAGGCAGGAACAGCCATGCACATCAAAAAGAACGCGATTACGCAAGCTCGTACCATGGGAACACTGTAATCGCTGGGCGTGATATGGTCAAGTTTTGTACAATACAAGATCTCTCGATCAGCTTTATCTCGGTTCTGTCTCTATGTCCCAACAGAGGAGAACAAGCGGCAACTCGCGCAGCTCCGCGGCATTTGCTGGACTATTGAGTGCCAAGAGCCAACCTGCCCTCTTACGATATGCACGGTTCAAGATCCGACCAAGAATTGCTACCAACATTGAATGATCAAGGTCCGATATGGGAAGGGTGCAAAATTAGGCCCTAAGTCCCAAGCTCTGCTCAATCAGCTCCGCAGCGCGCGGAGCTCCACCGGATGCCTGGATGGAGTTCCGAATTGCACCGGACTCATCTCCACATCAACAATATCAACAAGATAGTTCTGCAAATCACGGCAAAACCAGGCAAGCAATCCGCAAATCTGCAACCGGACGCAACCAGGAATCGGACCCTCAAGACTCGCCTCCATCCAAGGGAGATGAGTCCTGAGCACTCGTCTCGCCCTTCCCTGTCGTCGTCGCTCTATTCGCCTGTCTGGTAGGCTTCGCGCCACAGTACGTGAGGTCTTCAAACCGGCAATCCTCCTCAACGCCTGTGCGATCATTGCTGTCCACAATCATCCGTCCGGAGATCCCACGCCGAGCCCTGAGGATCGGACGCTCACCACACGACTGCGGGACGCGGGAGACCTGTTGGGCATCAGGCTGTTCGACCATCTCATTCTTGGTGACGACCGTCTCTATAGTTTTGCAGATCAGGGCTGGCCGCTGTGAGGCGACAGCGAAAGTCCTGTCGCACTTCCGGTCGATTGTCCTTTTGAGCATATGACGCCTGTCGACATATTCGGAAGATTCCAGGTCCCTACCACGAGTGGTGGTCTGCTTCTGACACAGCGGACGCCTAGAAAATAGACAACATGCTGAAGAGCCAGTTCGCGGCGCCAGCCAGAGTATGATATTGTCCAATCATGCCGGACCCGACGCCGTCCTTCACGCTGGTCGATGTTCCCGGCGCGATGCCTCTCCTGGGCCATCTGCGTGCGTACAAGACACGTCCTGTAGAGCTGCTCTCAACCTGGTGGCACCAGCACGGCGATGCGCTGCGCTTTCGACTGGGCCTGAAGACGCGCTATCTGTTCAGCCATCCCGATCTCGCCGAAGACGTGCTGGTTAAGCACCCCGACCGGTTTGCGAAAGTGTATGATCCGAGACGACCGTCCAGCCTGGCTTTGGTATTGGGCAATGGGTTGATCACCGCGTCGGGCGACGTGTGGAAGCGACATCGTCGTATCATCCAACCCATCTTCCACCGTGCGCGCATCGCAACCATGGTCGATCAGATGGCCCAGGTGGGCGAACAACGGATGGCCGGGTGGGCAGCCGAGGAAGGACAGTTAGTCGATATCGCGATCGAAATGCGGCAACTGACCCTCGAAGTGATCTCCCATACGATGTTCAGCACCAGCATGGCTCAACACATTGACTGGATGATCCATAAGTTACAAGTGAGCAGCCAGTACGCCGTCGACTCGGACAGCAATCCCCTGTTCCTCCCTCTGTGGATGCCCACCTCGCGCAACCGTGAATTTCGTTCCGCGCTGCGGTCCATGGACGAGTTGATCTATGGGTTGCTGGCCAGACGGCGGCAGAGCGGCGAGAGGCATGGCGACCTCCTTGATGTGCTTCTCCACGCACGGGATGACGAGACCGGTGAGGGACTGACCGACCAGGAGCTGCGGGATGAAATATTGACGATCTTTGCCGCCGGCCACTCCACCACCGCCAATGCACTCTCCTGGACCTGGTATCTCCTTGCGACTCACCCTGAAGCGAAGACACGGTTTCATGAAGAAGTGGACCGGGTGCTTCAAGGAAGGACGCCGCGCGCCGACGACCTTGAGCACCTCCCGTATATGCGCGCCGTCTTCGAGGAATCGCTCCGTCTCTATCCGACGGCACCGCTGGTCCAGCGCAAAGTGGCGACTCCCACCACCATCGGCGGCCTGTCACTGCCACAAGACGCGCGCGTGGTGGTCAGTATCTACAATCTGCACCGACATCCAGACTTTTGGCCACACCCTGACCAGTTTTTGCCTGAACGATGGCTGGGCACCGACCGACCATGTTCCCGCTACGCCTATCTGCCATTTGGCGCCGGGCCGCGTGCCTGCGTGGGTCTCCATTTCGCGTCGGTCGAAGGGCTGCTGCTCTTGGCACTCATCGGTCGCCGTTATGATCTGCTGCTGGCTCAAGACCGCGTCGAGCCTCAGTTCATGGTGACCTTGCGGCCGAAAGGTGGTCTTCTCATGACGCGTCAACCACGGATCACACCGGCGGTCTCCGCAGCGAGATAGGGGGGTGGACTCGGCGTGAGTCTCCGTTCTCCGAACCCGCCCCCGTGAGTGGATGCAGGCCGTCGTGGAGTAAGAGGGTTGCGTCTTCTATCGCATACAAATTTAGGAGAGAGTGTGATATCTTCCGAAGTCATGATGACTCAGGAACCTGACGACACGGTGTTAATTCCTGAAACTCTGAATGCCATCACCGCCGACTGGCTCACGCTGATGTTGCATCGTGTCGGTATCCTCAAGCGCGCCAGGGTTGTGGCCATTGAGATCCAACCGATCGCGGCCGGCAGCGGCTTCTTGGGACAAACAGCTCGTCTCATCATTGAATACGATGAGCGGGAAGCAGGCGCTCCCGCCTCGATCTTTGCCAAGCTTTCCTCGGCCGATCCCGCCGTGAGGCAACAACTCCGGAAGGTGGGACTCTATGAGACCGAGGCAGGGTTTTACCGCGACGTTGCGCCACTGCCGGCCTTCCCTATGCCGGTCCCTCGTCCCTATCTCAGTCTCTATAACGAACGAACGGGTGAATGTCTCCTGTTGCTCGAGGATCTTGATCAGGCGGAGTTCGGGGACAATCTCACTGGCTGCTCTTCTACAGATGCCATTGTCGCGGTCCGGCAACTCGGGCTCTTACACGCTCACTTTTGGGGTACCCCCTTCCTTACGCAGTTGTCGTGGCTGCGTTCTCTCTCCGACGAAGCCGAGGTCAGGATTGCTCTGTATCGAGCGACGTTACCGCGATTCGAACAACGGTGCAGCCACTTCCTCCCGCCAAGTGTAATGGAGACAGTGAGACGGTTTTCGCTGATTTTGCCAACGTATATTGATCGGATGGTGGACAGGCCGCAGACGCTCACCCATGGCGATTTCAGGGCCGATAATTTCGCCTTTGCAACGCCACGCGGGGAACGCAGTGTGACAGTCTTTGATTGGCAGGTGGCGCGGCGTGCGCCCGGCCCCCGCGATGTGGCCTATTTCCTCGCCCTCTTACTGACGGTTGAGCAGCGCCGCGCGACGGAGGCGTCGCTCCTGAAGCTGTATCACGAGACACTGGTGGCCAATGGCGTCGGAGGGTATTCCACCGAAGACCTTCGATCGGATCTTGTCGTCGGCCTGGGGTCTCCACTGACCATGTGGGTCATCGCTAGTGGTATGCTTGACTTCTCCAGTGAACGCGGGGCGGACTTGCTCAAGCAACTCTGGGAACGTTTGGGCGCGGCGCTGGATGATCATCGCTTCACCGCCTATCTGGATACTCTTGTTTCGTAAATCGTAGATGACCGGTTCGGTGTCCGCCGCCGGCTCCATAACTCTCCACGCAGTTTTGACGCCGGAGAAACCCGAGGGTAGCGTGAGACTTGTGAATCGTATAACACAATCCTTGAAACCCAATCTGAATCCGGTTGTGTGATCGACTATGCCGCTGTCCCACCGTTTCCTCGTGGTACTTGCCGCCTGTTCGGCGCATTGAGGCGGTCGGCACCCCTCCATAGAGACATGGCCTTCTGCTGCTGACAGGAGCCACTCGTTTAATCGTTTAAATGGAGGGAACACATGTGTGGAACGAATCAGAATTGGACCATGGATCACCCACGATTTCGGGCAGACGCGAACGGATATGCCGGCGCCGATATTGTCGGGTTCGGCGATGAAAGGGGTGTGAGTGGCGCTG
>JAICWG010000234.1 GCA_025934915.1 Nitrospira sp. | reverse complement strand
CGTACTGTATATCGAATCGTTCCACACTACTTGTTTTACTATAAGCAATTCAGATGCCTCAAACATAATTTTTTATTTGCTAATGTGTTATGAAATATTTCGCTGACGGCGAGTGGTTCGATTGTATGAAATCGTATGCACTTGTATTATTCTGAAACACAGATTTCGTTCAAGTTAAACTCCTTTCTCCTTGTTGCCCATGCTCTTCATTTCAAAAAAGCAATTGAATTGCTAAGAATCTTTAAAACCCGACGCTCATTTTTCACCCCACATGATGAATATGATGTGTCGCAAGATGTTCTATTATAGGACAGTCAACGAAAAGTTTCTTGACTGAGCACAGCGCATGCTCCTACCAGATTTGACGAGATCACCACATGGAATATGAATTATCTTAAAGACCTGTCCAGATATTGCGGCACAGTCTTCTTCTTTAGGTGTTTCATGATGAAACACCTGTCCTATGTGTTCTGCTCGCCGGTTCGCTTTTTCAAGCATGACTGAATGTGTTCGTTCGCTCCCAGAGACGCACGTTTTTCTCCCAGCATCGAAAAACTACCCGGCAATCCTGTATTGCCTGGATAGATCGTCATTCGAGAGAATAGACCATCTGCTATTCAGAGAATTTCAACCGCTTCATCGATCCACTCTGTCATCGAAAACCAGCGAAGCCGCCATCGTGCTCTATTTTTCAGTTGCCGTCGTTTTCACGGGAGATGTCGCAGGCGGATAAAAGATGTCTTTTAGGAAACGGAACTCATAACGAAAATGGCTCCGCTAGACCGATTGAGGAATCTGATCCGTCGGCTCCAAGGCAAGGTTCGCCACGGTAGATTCACTCGGCACCCCACCCCCGCTCTCCTGAGCGGAGAATCTTGCCGGCTTCTTGGACTTGGGTCTTGAGCCGAAAGAAAGCGGAGTCGCGGCGGGCACAAACTTTTCAAGCCCATAGGTTCGTAACTTGCGGTACAACGTCGAGCGGCTCACTTCGAGATCACGCGCGACCCGAGTCAAGTTGCCATGATGCAAACTGATCGCCTTCACCAGCAACTCCATCTCAATTCGGCGGTGGGCGGCCCGCAAGGAATCCAATGAATCCACTGGTTGGAGTTCTTCGACTGCCAGATCCAAGTCATGCGGAGTAATTTCCATCTCCTCCGTCATGACCACGGCGCGTCGAACTCGATTGCTGAGCTCCCGCACATTTCCTGGCCACGAATAGGCACGCAGCGCATCGACCGCCTGCGGCGTATAGCCTCGGATCGTCTTGCGATAGGTCATGGTGGCTTGCTTGAGAAAGACCATGGCCATGAGTAAGGTGTCCTCGCCCTGGTCCCGCAGCGGTGGCAGATGAATATGCAGCACGCCCAGCCTATAATAGAGATCCTCTCGAAAGAGGTTCTTGTCGATCGCCGTTTTCAGATCGACATTGGTCGCGGCAAGGACCCGCGCATCGACATGGAGCGTCTCTTGTCCCCCGACCCGTTCGAATGTGCCCTCCTGTAAAAACCGTAGCAGCTTGACCTGTAGGGAAGACAACAGATCACCCACTTCATCAAGAAATAATGTGCCGCCGGCCGCCGCTTCCAGTTTGCCCTTCTTTTGTTGGATGGCCCCTGTGAATGCCCCACGTTCATGACCAAACAGCTCCGATTCCAACAAGGTTTCCGGGATGGCTCCGCAATTGATCGGCACGAACGGCCCGTGCTTCCGGAGGCTTCGCTCGTGGATCGCTTGCGCGGTCAGTTCCTTTCCCGTGCCCGTCTCGCCGGTAATGAGCACCGGCATCTCGATGTTTGCCATCTTGCGAACCAAGTCAAAGACTGCGCAGATGGCGGGACTCGTTCCCACCATTTCGTCCATGGTTCCCACAAGCACCTTCCTGGTGTAGATCCCTACACCGACATCCCTGGGGTCTTGCCTTTCATAAAATAGATGTCCACTATGCGATCAGACCTGGTTCTGCCTTCAACAGGCTTGAAAAATATTCCGACTCAGGACATCGGCGATGAGATGAATAGAGCCATGCCGTGTGGATTGGGCCATTGCTCCGTACGAACAGATCTAACGTATATCACAGATAGAGACTAAGGATCTAGTAAAGATACCTGCGCAATGCTACATGTATTCGTGGATTCTCTGAAGACTCTTTGCTGTTCGACAGGATTCAATTCAGTTCTCCTGAAAAATAGCATTGAGCGCATATAGGTGGTTAGTGCGTAATGGCCCTCCAGAACGTCTCTCGACTAGGGCCTTTTAGATCTAGCTCATTGTACATGGGTCGCCTTGTGTGCACCGTTCCATGAATAATTGAGCAAGGAGTGTCAGAGGGGCCGAGAAGGAAGAAATATTGTTCAAAAGTGATTTGTAGCCGATCATAAGGTGACATGACACACCAAAACCCCGATGGCATTGACCTCCCTGATTGACCTATCACGCTGAAAATGAATCCTTATCCTGGAGCGAATTCTGAATCTGTTGCCTTCTGCTTACCTGGAGACTCTCATGTTCGATTGGTTGACCCATTCAGAGATGTGGATTGCACTGGGCACCCTCACAGCCCTCGAAGTCGTGCTGGGGGTCGACAACATTATTTTCATTTCGGTCCTCGTGGGTCGCCTTCCTCAGCGCCAACGGAATGTGGCTCGGCGCCTTGGGCTCGGTCTTGCGATGGTCGCACGGCTCGGCTTGTTATTTTCCATTTCCCTCATGATGGAGCTGACGGCTCCTCTATTCACGGTGCTGAATCAAGCCATCTCGGGGCGGGATCTGATTCTCATCATCGGCGGACTGTTTCTCCTCATCAAAGCGACTCACGAAATCCATAACAGCCTGGAAGGGACGGACGAACAGGACCGTTCGGCCGTTCCGGTTGGACTGAGAATGATGCTGCTTCAGATCGCTCTGTTGGATATCGTCTTCTCATTGGATTCCGTCATCACGGCGGTCGGGTTGGTCGATGAGGTGTCCGTTATGGCGACGGCGATCATTGCGGCCGTGCTGGTCATGATGTTTGCCGCTCGGCCCATCGGCGATTTCGTCGATGCCCATCCCACGATCAAAATCTTAGCCCTGTCGTTCCTCATCCTTGTCGGCGTGACCTTGATGGTGGAAGGTTTTGATGTTCACGTGCCCAAGGGCTATATCTATTTTGCGATGGCATTTTCCGTCGCTGTGGAGATGATCAACCTGCGAATCCGAGCACACACAAGACAGCCAGTCAAGCTGCGCAATCGGTATTCGCGCGGCAAAGCGGAATCCACAGCCCAAGCAGACTGATAGGGAGTTCATACCGATCAATCAAACCGAATCGGCTCATATTGGAAGTCGGCAACAGCGAACCGGTTAGTCGGACCGAGTTGGACCTCCAGGAGAGCTGCGTGCCGACAACGGCGTCGCCAATTGTTCGAGCGACTGCCCTTCCGCATTGATTCCCAACCACAACTCAATCGCCGCGCCGAAGAGCATCATGCCTCCGCTCACCAGATATCCGTAGAACACGCTGGTGACCGATGTTTCGATGAGCATCCCATATATCCACGGCGCTGCCACGCCGGCTCCTTGAGCCACGATGAAGAAAAAGGCGATCGCCATTGCACGAATCTCCATCGGAAACACCTCGCTCACCGTCAGATAGGCGGCACTGGCCCCGGCTGAGGCGAAAAAGAAAATCGATGACCACCACAGCATATGCATGGTGAGCGTCAAAGAACCCGTCCAGAACAGATATCCCATAAGCCCTAAAAGGATACCGGCGATCCCGTACGTGAGGCTGATCATCGGTTTGCGGCCGACCGTATCAAACAGTCGACCTAACAACAGTGGTCCCAAAAAATTGCCCAATGCGAACGGGAGGATGTAGAGACCGATCTCGACACTTGGTACGGCATAGTAGTACGTCAGCAGCAACGGATAGGTAAACGACACGGCGTTGTACATGAACGATTGCGTGATCATCAATCCTATGCCTAAGACGGTCCGCCGGGGATACGACTGAAACAGTTCGCGTGCCACGGTCGCAATCGTCGCGGGGGGATAGGCATGGACCGTCATCGTGCCTTGGGGATCCGCCAGTGATAGGCCTCGATCCAGCGCGACTTGTCGTTCGATCTGTGAGACAACGGCCTCCGCCTCGGAAACCCGACCGTGGGTCATGAGCCAGCGAGGACTTTCAGGAATGAAGCGCCGAACGAGAATGATGGCGACCCCGAGCACGGCGCCGAAAACAAAACAGAGCCGCCATCCGATGGACTCAGGGAAAATTGTCGGATTCAACAGGAGCAGCATCATCAAGGCGCCTGCCGCCGAGCCAAGCCACCAGGTTCCGTTGATCGCCAGATCAGTATGGCCACGATTGCGCGCGGGAATCAATTCATCAATCGCGGAATTAATGGCGGCATATTCGCCTCCGATGCCGGCGCCGGTCAGAAATCGAAAGAACAGAAAGCTCATGAGGTCCCATGAAAATGCCGTGAGGACCGTTGCCGTGAGATACAGCGCCAAGGTGATCATGAACCATTTCTTTCGCCCCTGCCGATCAGTGAGATAAGAAAAGACGAATGCGCCGAGGACCGAACCTGACAGATAGGCGGACGCCGTGAGCCCTACTTCCGATTGTGTGAGATGTAAGGTGTCCGGGTGGGTCAACGTCGGGCCGAGTGAGGCCACAATCGATACTTCAAGCCCGTCGAGCAGCCACGTGACGCCCAATGCTCCCACAACCAACCAGTGCCAGCGTGCCCATGGCAACCGGTCCATCCGTTGGGGAATATTAGTGGTGATCGGCATGTCGGGAGGCATGCGCCCTACTAATACGGCAACGGGGTGCCGTCTGTCCAATGCTTGGAGCGCCTACCAACCCAATTGCCAGTTCAGACCGTTTCGTTCCACGAGCGCCTCCGCTTCCTGTGGGCCCCAGGAGCCGGCGGTGTAGACATGCACCGTTCGGGGACCGAGCAACAGCGGGTCGTAGAGTCGCCAGGCCGTTTCCGTAAAATCGGCGGTGACGAACAATGTCTGGTCGCCGATCATGACGTCGCGCAGCAGCGTCTCATAGGCTTCCGGCAACTCGCTGCCGAATCCTTGACCATAGTCGAATATCAGCGCTCGATCGGTAAATTTGAACGGCCGCCCAGGAATTTTCACGGAAAAACAGAGCGAGAAGCCTTCACCCGGCTGCAAGGTGATCAACAGCTTGTTGGAGTTCAGACTACCCGGCTCCAAAGATCGAAAGACTTGAGTGGGCGCCGCTCGGAAAGTAACGGCCACTTGCGTGATTTTGCGAGGAAGCCGTTTTCCGGTTCTTAAAAAAAACGGCACTCCCCTCCAGCGCCAATTATGAATCTCCAACTTCAGCGCCACATAGGTCTCGGTGGTCGAGTCAGGAGGTACACCTGGTTCTTCCAGATAGCCGGCAATTCTCTGGCCGGCGACATCCCACGCCGTATATTGGCCGAAGATCACGTCCTGTGGACGAATCGATGAAATAGAGCGAAGTACTTTCAGTTTTTCAGCCCGGATCTCGGAAGCTTCGAAGGAAGTCGGCACCTCCATGCCAACGACGGTCAACAGTTGCGTTAAATGGTTCTGCACCATGTCACGGAAGGCACCGGCTTTTTGATAGTAGGCTCCACGGTGTTCGACACCGAGGTCTTCAGCGACAGTAATTTCCACGCTCTCCACCGTATTGCGATTCCACAGCGACTCAAAAAT
>JAICWG010000092.1 GCA_025934915.1 Nitrospira sp. | reverse complement strand
TGTTCCTCGCGCCCTATTCCCCCGACCTCAACCCCATCAAGCAGGACTTCGCCGCTCTGAAGAAGCGCCGGGAGTATCAGGAGCAGGCCACCCTCGACGCTATCGTCAAGACCTATCAACGATTGTGGACTTAGCTATAACAAGTCGGCATCATGGTCGGCACTTCGCGCCTGACCTGTGGCGACGATGTTTGCTTGACCACTGCCGACCGCCGCCCCTTGGAAGAGGTCCGTTTCTGCTGTCCGAAACCAGTCGACATGGGAATCCAGTATGCTGTTACTGTATTGGACCATGACTCCGTCAAACGAGAAGCCTGTGTTGGACCAATCAAAGTGACCGAACAAGCTCTGATCGCCGAACACCAGATACTGCCGACCGGCCTTGAGACCCAGACCCTGTATGCCGGCGAAGTTACGAATCAACATGTAGCCGGCTCGCACTCCAAGTGTGCAGACGGGCCTCCCGCCAGGATTAGGCGTGGATCCACAGGTGTGGATCGAAGGGTCTCCGTTGTTTCCAGCGCCTCCGGCGCCGACCGGCGTGCCGTTCCCACCCCAAGTGCGAGAATCAATGAATTCGAAGTAAAAATTGACATCGGGTGATAGATCGTAGCCGATGCCTAAGCGGGTCATCTGTTGGACGAATTGATCGTTGGCGTTGCCGGTCAGGTTATTTGGAGCAATACCAGGGGCGTTACATTGTCCGCTGGCGCCGATACCGCCACCGAAACAGACGTGATTGCGGAATTCCGGCCGTACGCGCATGTCGGCTCGCATCCAAAGATTTTTGAGGTCGAAGTTTCTTCCGATCTTTGGATCGAACAGTTCGTAGGCTTCTTTTTGGGGGATGCCACGCCCGATGACGATGGGATTGGTAATCTTTTCCCCTTCGGGCAATTCGAAGGTGCTCTCGGCTGAACTGCAGAAGGTAAATAGTCCGATCGCCGCCGTCATGGCTGTGAGAAAGATCGTCTTCCGCTGTCCTCGAACTGTCGGTTTAGAAATCGTCCTTACGGTATTCATTCTCTGAAGAGGAATGGAGTCGCGTAGCCCTTTCAGCACGAGGGGGAAAATGCGTAACGAGCTGTCTCTATGTAATCGTCAATGAGAGGGTTCGATGAGAGGGGGAAAATGGAGAGGAGTCTATGGTGCCCGTGTCCTGGTCGTGAAACCACCGCGCTGATCATTTCTGGTTATAGGTGACCCGACTTGCTAAGAGACTGGGGAGCCTCCTCCGGTTGTTTGCCGGCAGCAGTGATTTCCTCTTCGGCTTCTTTCATAGAAGCTTGGAAGTCCTGTTCGACCATTTTGACTTCTTGTTGAATCATATTGAGCTCCGGCTCCACTGACTTGCGCAGGTCTTCGGCCGTATCTTTAAAGCCCTTAATGGCTTTACCGACTTGGCGTCCGACTTCCGGGAGTTGTTTCGGACCGAAGAGGAGGAAGGCTATCACCAGAATAATTAAGATCTCGCTGGCTCCCAATCCAAACATGATTCAGGATAGTAATGATAAGGCCGTTAATTTCCCATGTGTCCAGTCGCCACAGGACACTCAAGCCTGTTACCCTTGTTTCACCTGGCCCGATTGCGCCGGGTGAGGAGTGGGTGATGATGTGGCTTCTGATTGGGCGCTGACCTGATTGGATGACGTGGCCTGCGACTGAGCCTGCTGAGACTGTTCGTCCGGTGTCACGTCAATGGCATCGGCCTCGTGTACGGACTTCTTGAAGCCTTTAATGGCTTTACCGAGACCTTCTCCCAGTTGGGGAAGTTTACCGGCGCCAAAAATGATCAAGACAATGATCAAGATCAGCAGTAATTCCATCCATCCAAATGAACCGAACATCGAAACCTCAGATGAATGCGATGAGCATGGACTTTGAGTGGGAATGGAGGCACTTCTCCTCCGCTCCCGTAGCTTCGCAGGCTATAGGAAGATTGCAGGACAAGTCAAGAAGAAGAAAGGGTCAAGGGCGTGAGAACGGTTGGATAATTCCACCTCCGAGAACATGGTCTCCTTCATAGAAGACCGCGGATTGGCCTGGACTTAATGCCCGTTGCGCCTCCCGAAACTGAACATGGATGTTTGAGGCAGTCAATGGTGACAGAATGGCAGGTGTCGGGGGTGTCGCATAGCGGACTTTGACGTGAACTTCAGTTGGCCTCTCCAAGAGATGAGACACAAAGATATTGAGGTCGCTCACCATACACTCTTGTCTACGCAGGGAGTTCTCCGGGCCGAGGATGACGGTATTAGTGGTCGGGTGTACTTGTTGAACATAGAGCCGTTGTCCTGTGGCGATGCCAAGGCCTCGGCGTTGCCCTGGTGTGTAGAATGCGATTCCGTCGTGCTCGCCCAATGGCTGTCCCGCCTCATCGAGAAAGAGGCCTGGTTTCTTGGCTTGAGGAACCTCTTTTTCGATGAATGTACGGTAATCTCCTTGAGTGACAAAGCAGATCTCCTGACTTTCCTTCAGCTCATCGGCTGGGAGTCCCAAGGCCTCCGCTTCTCTCCAGACTTCTGATTTGGCCAGGTTACCGAGAGGGAAGAGGAGTCTGGGCAGCCAGTGAGGGTTGAGGCGATAGAGAAAGTAGGTTTGATCCTTGCGTTCATCAGTGGCCCGTACGAGGACTGAAGTGCCATGATTGGTCTGGAGACGAGCGTAATGTCCTGTCGCTACGTAATTGAAGTCTCGCGAGGCTGCGAGATCCATGAGTTCCCGAATCTTTACTCTCTCATTACAGCGGACACAGGGATTGGGTGTTGTGCCGGTGGTATAGCCCTGAAGAAAATCGTCAATGACTCCTTTCCGAAAGGCGTCGCGGGTATCGATGACTTCGTGGGAGATGTTGAGAAGTTGGGCGACATGCTTGGCGATGCCGACCTTACAACAACCCCGTTCTTGCCATTTTTTGGATGTTGATACGGTTTCGTCCTCTTGTTCCCATACCTGAAGGGTAATGCCGTGCACCGCGTAGCCCTGGCGGACGAGCAATGCGGCTGCGACAGAGCTATCAACTCCGCCGCTCATACCGAGAAGGACGGTTGGGCGAGTCATGTGGCCAGCATTGTAGCGGGGAAGTCGATAAAGGGCTAGAGGTCTACCGCTCGAGCTTTGCTGCGCTGAGATGCTAAATCGTGAACGTTCTTGGACGGCGATGGGTTTTCATCGACCCACTTATGAGCTCCCATATCACACATGCCGTGGAAGTGAGCGCCATCCTCAATCGAAATACCAGGTGTGCGAATATCACCGATGAGAACCCCGGGCTTAAGGATTTGGATTTTTGCGGTGGCTGTGACCGTGCCGTTGACCTTGCCGCTGGTCATCAGGATGTCGGCTGAAAGAATGCCTTTGATAACCGCTTGCTCTCCGATAATCAGGGTCCCGGTCGTGTGGACTTCGCCTTCGACGCGGCCGTCGATGCGGATGGTTCCATCAAAATTGAGAATGCCTTTGAAATCGACCCCTTTCCCAAGGAACGTAAAATTATCGCTGTCGCTCGAGTCTGGGGTCCGTTTGTCGCCTAGAGCCCACATCAGCTTTCCTTGCTCCTTGTGAACACAAACCAACGAGGCACTATCCTCAGGTGGGTCGAACAGGAGAGGAAGCTCGTTTGGTGAGAAGGAGCCTCCTCTCTTCGTTGTCTAGTGTATCACACGCCTAGGCGGAGACCCTCCGGATGGTGGGCTCATTCGGAATCCCGATGGAATGAAGAGGTGTTGTTCCAAGTTGGGAGTGTGAGGCGGCTTGTTCCATCTCCAAGGTGCCGTTAAAGAGGACCCCTTCTTCGATGGAGAGCATGGGTGTGGTGATTCCGCCGTTAATAATCGCAGGAGCCCGCAACTTCATTTTGTCTTTGACATGAATATCCCCTGTAATCTTTCCTTTACAGACGATGGTGCCGGCCGTAACTTTCGCCGTAATGACAGCTTCTTCGCCAACCAATAGGATGCCGTCGGTGTGGATTTCCCCATCGAGAGTCCCATCGATCCGAACGGTCCCGTTGTAGGTGATGGTCCCCTTGAATACGACACCTTTTCCGACAAAAGCGCTGACATCTTGCCCGGGGTCGTGTCGCATAGATTCCAGGCTCGGTCCGTTGCTCTCAATGTCCACATCATCGGAACGCCTACCGTCTTGTTTGTCTTTCCACATACGCTCGCCTCCTCTTACGATTTGGGATAGCGGGGTCCTATTGATGAAGAGCGGAATCCTGATCGTTAGGAAATATATCGGTCGGTTCCGTTGAGATATTTAGCGTTCATATGCTTAAAAAGCAATAAGATCAACTTTTGAGGCCGGAAGGCGGTCCCAAGACGGAGGCTAAACAGCTAACCCAGGAGTGTCTCCACCACTCCATCGAATTCGCCAGGGGAAAAATAGTGAATGACGATTTTCCCTCCTTGCTTGTGGGGGTGAATTGTCACTTTTGTACCAAGACGTTTTTGTAATCTGGTTTCGAGATCAGCCCATGGTGAACTGCGAGGACTCTTAGGCGGACGCTTTTTTGCTACAAGAGAGAGCTCCACGAGTTTTTCTGTTTCTCTGACAGAAAAGGTGCCGGCAACGACCATTTTCCCGATTCTGAGCTGCTCCTCAGCAGATTGGATGCCGAGAAGGGCTTTCGCATGGCCGGTGGTCAGGGTTCCCCTTTCAACGAGTTCTTGTACTTCAGGGTGAAGATGGATCAATCGAACGAAGTTTGCGACGGAGGAACGATCGCGACCGACTTTTGCGGCAATTGCGTCTTGCGTAAGGTCGAACTCATTCATCATGCGCGCATACGCCCGTGCAGTCTCCATCGGATTCAAGTCTTCTCGTTGGAGATTCTCAACCAATGCCAGTAAGAGAGATTCTTGATCGCTGCAATTGCGAATGACGACGGGGATGGTCTCCAGACCGGCTTCCTTCGAGGCGCGCCATCGGCGTTCTCCGGCGATCAATTCGTAAATGCCGTCACCCTTGCGGCGAACCATAATCGGCTGAAGAACCCCGCTCTCTTTGATGGAAGCCGCCAGTTCAGCAAGTTCTTCCTGGGGAAAGGTGTGCCGCGGTTGATAGCGATTTGGCACAATGTTCTCGATCCGGACTCGCTGGACATCAGTTGGTTCCATTGGCTGGCTCGTTTTGGAGGATGGGAGGAGGGCGCCGAGTCCTTTACCGAGGGCTTTTTTCTCCATTGGCTACAAACTCCTTAGCTAGAGATACGTATGCTTGCGAACCGGCAGATGCTACGTTGTACAAAATTCCAGGTCGGCCGTAACTGGGAGCTTCTGCGAGCGAGACATTGCGTGGAATGACGGCTTGATAGACTTTATCGACGAAGTGGGATCGTATTTGGTCGACAACCTGCCTGGATAAGGTATTGCGCGAGTCAAACATCGTCAAGACGATTCCCTCCAGGTCTAGATTTGAGTTAGACGATTGACGGACAAGATCGATGCTCCCGATGAGTCTGGTCAGACCCTCCATCGCATAATATTCACATTGGACTGGTATGAGAACCGAGTCTGCGGCGGTGAGGGCATTGATGGTGAGAATTCCAAGAGCTGGGGGGCAATCTAGAAAAACAAAGTCATATGCCTCTCTGGTTTCGTTAATGATGGTCCTGAGATGACCTTCGCGCCCTTCAATGTTGACAAGCTCAACTTCAGCCCCTGCAAGGTCCCCGTTGGCCGGCAAGAGAGTGAGTCCGGGAACTGAAGTATGCGTTGATGAGTTTTGAATTGTGGTGGTCTTAGCAAGGCAGCTGTAGGTTGTGTTCTTCAACGTCCCATGGTCAATCCCGAGACCACTCGTGGCGTTTCCTTGTGGGTCCATATCAATGAGCAGTACGGACCTTCCTTCTAAGGCAATGGCCGAGGAAAGATTTATCGCTGTAGTAGTTTTGCCGACTCCGCCTTTTTGATTTGCGATCGCAATAACCTTTCCCATCGGAAGAGCTCCTACAACAGATTTGTTCCACGTGGAACATTAAGAACGGTTGATGAGGCTGAAGGTTTAACAGTGGAAATAACTCTTTGCCCATATCCTTTCTGAAGCTGAAATGTGTAGGAACTCATCAATAACCAATTAGAAGGAAGATCTGATTGGTTAATCGATCGTGACGAGTAGAGAATGGCTTTCCCTCCTTGTCGAAGGAGCCCCGTGCCATCGTGGAGAATCAAATCATGTTTCAAAGCGCGAGTAGTCAAGTAGTCAAATGATCCATAAGGCTGACGTTCGTTCAGGAATCGCTCTAAAGTCCCATCGAACACGTCGACGTTTTCAAGTCGAAGGAGCCCTATGATGAAGTGAAGGAATGAAGACTTCTTCCTCACTGGTTCAACGAGGGTAACATGCAGGTCAAGTCTCGCAATTTTTAGCGGAATTCCAGGAAATCCGGCTCCTGTGCCGACATCAAGCAGCCTCGCACACGCTTTAATATCATCGGCCTTGAGCGCGGCAAGGGAATCCACAAAGTGTTTGATGATTATCTCATGATCTAGTGTAATGCTTGTGAGATTGAATGATTGATTCCAGAGTTGAAGCTGCTTAAGGTACACCATGAACTGTTGCATTTGTTCAGTACTGAGTGGAACACCAATTTGTGACGAACTCTCCTTCAGCAATAAGAAAGCTGAACTCGTTTGTTCCACGTGGAACAACTACGCCAGTGCGGGAGTGAGGTCAATAGGGAAGGTTTGGTCCACTCGATTTTATGACACTATTTGTCGAGTAGCAGGAACCTGACGTCGACTCTTTTCTATCGCAACTAGAAGCAAAGATATGGCAGCGGGAGTCACGCCGGATATTCTCGATGCCTGGCCTACTGTTTCCGGTCTTACTCTATTGAACTTTTCTCGAACTTCACTGGAAAATCCAGAAACCATGTTGTAATTGAACGTGTGAGGAATCAATTTTTGCTCAAGTTTCTTAAATTTCTCAACTTGTTGAATCTGACGACGCACATAACCTTCGTACTTGATCTGGAGTTCTACCTCTTCAGCGATTTCATTTTCCTGAATGAACGGCATCTCAAAAACTCTTAAGAGTTTTTGATAGCTTGATTCCTGTCGGCGAAGAAGCTGTGCCATGGTCATGGCAGACGAGGCATTCTCGAGATATGTGTCTTTTGTCTGCAACCGTATTTTTTCTGTGAATGGCGGCCTAACTGTGTTGAGGTGTTCGATCTCTTTTTCGATCAGATGTTTCTTCTGCAAAAATCTCTCATACGCTTCCTCGGGAATCAGACCAACGTCATATCCAACCTGCATGAGCCGAAGGTCTGCGTTGCTGTGGCGGAGCAACAATCGATATTCAGCTCTCGACGTGAACATTCGATAAGGTTCGTAGGCATCTTTCGTAATGAGATCATCGATGAGCACCCCGATATAGGCCTGAGACCGATCGAGGACGAGAGGAAACCTTTCCCGCAGCTTCAGAACTGCATTGATACCGGCAATTAAGCCCTGCGCCGCAGCTTCTTCATACCCAGAAGTTCCGTTGATTTGTCCGGCGTGATAAAGACCTGCAACCTGTTTCGTTTCGAGTGTTCGGTAGAGCTGACGAGGAGGAAAATAATCGTACTCAATCGCATAGCCAGGCTTGAGTATTTTGGCATGCGTTAATCCGGGGATCGTTTTCAACATAGCGGCCTGGACATCAACCGGCAGGCTGGTTGAAATACCGTTTGGGTAAAATTCGGTCGAGTTGAGGCCTTCAGGCTCAATAAAAATCTGATGGCGTTCTTTCTCGGCAAAACGCACGACTTTATCCTCGATGGAAGGACAATATCGAGGTCCGGTAGATTCGATGACGCCGTTGTACAGAGGCGAGCGGTCGAGATTCTTTTGAATGATATCGTGCGTCTCTCTGCTGGTATAGGTCAAGTGACAAAGAACTTGTCTGGTCGCGATGTGTTGAGTGCGATACGAGAAAGGGGGAGGTGGAGTATCGCCTGGCTGAGGAATCATCAAAGAAAAATCAATCGTAGCCTTGTCCAATCGAGGAGGAGTTCCGGTCTTGAGCCGTCCGATCTCAAACCCAAGATCCCGCATGCAGTCTGAAAGGTGTTCAGCTGAGGCCTCCCCCGCACGGCCGGCCGGGAAATGGTTAAGTCCAATATGGATAAGCCCCTTAAGGAAAGTACCTGATGTCAGTATGACGGCTCTGGCATGGATCGTCTCACCCGAGCCCGTCACAATCCCGGTTACCGTACCTCTGGCCACGAGCAGTCGATCCACGACCCCTTCCGCCAGGGTAAGGTGCTCTTGCGAGGCGAGGGCCTCCTGCATGGCTATGCGATACAGCGATTTGTCGCATTGGGTGCGCAACGCTCGCACCGCCGGTCCTTTGCTTGTATTGATGAATCGAAATTGAATCCCGGAGCGATCCGTGTTCCGCCCCATCTCACCGCCGAGCGCATCGATTTCCTTTACGAGGTGTCCCTTGGCAATTCCGCCGATCGCCGGATTGCACGACATCTGTGCGATTCGGCTCAGCTCCATCGTCAAGAGCAAAGTTTTTGCCCCCATTCGTGCCGCAGCCAATGCCGCTTCGCAGCCGGCATGACCTCCCCCCACGACAATGATGTCAAATGCTACGGCCACCGGGTCCTCTATTTACCGATACAAAACTCGGAAAAAATGTGGTCCAAAACTTCATCAGACGTAATTGCCCCAACAATCTCGCCCAACGCATCAGCCGCTTCACGGAGATCAACCGCGACAAACTCGGGCTCTATGCCTCGTTCGATCGAGACCAGTGACTCTTGGAGCGAAGCCTCGGCCCGCTCCAACGCCCCTTGATGCCGAACATGAGTGACAATGACACCATCGCTGGGTTCAAAGGACGGCTCCACAAATCGTGCTCGAATCGCGTGCTTCAACGCCTCTAGACCCTCGCCTGTCTGAGCAGAAACGGCAAGAACCTTACACGTTGTGCAAGCGCGAAGTGCATCGAATAGCGGTTGCACCGATGCAGCCGCGACCAAATCGATTTTATTGACGACAAATAAATGTTCATGAATCAGAGAGGGTAGACGGACGTTCCCTGTGCTTATCTTTGCAAGTTGAGCGGCATCCAAGACATGCAGGACGATATCCGCCTGGTCTTGAGCCTGTTCGGACCGGCGGATGCCTTCCAGTTCGATGAGGTCGGTTGTATCACGCAGCCCAGCAGTGTCGACCAACGTCAGTTGCAGACCGTGCCAGACGATCGATTCCTCAATAAAGTCTCGAGTCGTGCCGGGGATGTCAGTCACAATAGCTCGGTTCTCCTGGAGTAAACTGTTCAGTAAACTTGATTTGCCGACATTGGGCTCGCCCGCGATCACTACTCGGACTCCATCGCGCAGAACGCGTCCGGTCTCGGCAGTTACCAACATTCGTCGAATCTGATCCAGCGTCTCCTGCAGGGAGACGGTCATCTCGTCGTGCCCAACAAACGCAATATCTTCCTCTGCGAAGTCAATTCCGGCCTCTAGGTGCGCCAACAGGAGTACAAGATCAGTGCGCAGTCGATGAACTTGCTTCGCGAGTTCGCCGCGGAGCTGACGTTGTGCCAGTTTGAGGCCGAGTTCGGACTTGGCTCTGATGGTGTCCAGCACAGCCTCAGCCTGAGATAAATCCAGAC
Source organism: Nitrospira sp. (assembly GCA_025934915.1). Classification (GTDB taxonomy): domain Bacteria; phylum Nitrospirota; class Nitrospiria; order Nitrospirales; family Nitrospiraceae; genus Nitrospira_D. Next base: position 6,866 of record JAICWG010000092.1, on the reverse strand, counting down.
GCCCGTTCAAGAAGGCTCGTTTGGTAAACTCTCCTGGCTGTGCGAGACGAGCGCCTGCAGCGACGCAGGCCTCAGAGACTCGTTGCAGAACGAACCCACTTCCGTGGCAATGAATCTCAACCACGTCCTCCGCGGTAAAAGATCGAGGCGCCTTCATATAGACCACCAAGCCTTCGTCGACTATCTGCTCGGTTGATTGACGTGTCTCAGAAGTAGAAAGGCCACCGATTGATGGTACAGGCGGAAAGAGAATATCGGCCAGATGCAGTTTGTGAGAAGCGAGTGTATGAAAGGATTTCTTGGAGCGTAGCCGAACAACGCGGCTTGCGATGTCAACGGCATGCGGTCCGCTTATCCGAACGATACCAATACCCCCCTCACCGGCGGGAGTCGCAATCGCACAAATCGTATCCTCGGGCGTTCCAACGGTCGACATGTTCACCCACGTGTTGGAGGACTAGTCACATCGAGCAAAATCGACCGACCATCATTTCTTGTCGCCTTGTTCGTCTGTAGCCGGTGCCATGATGGGAGATCGAAAGAAAAAGCGATCCGTGACGAACTGTTGCACGATGGTGAGCACATTATTCGTCAACCAATACAACACTAGGCCGGCAGGAAAATTGATGAACAGAAACGTCATGAGCGCCGGAAGCATCAGCATGACTTTCGCCTGAGTTGGATCCATCGTAGTCGGTTGGATCTTTTGCATGACCACCATGCTGATTCCCATGATAATAGGCAGAATGTAGTAGGGATCCTGAACCGACAGATCGGTAATCCACAACCCCAACGGCGCTTGGCGTAAATCGATCGTCATGTACAGAATATTGAACAGCGATACGAACACAGGCATCTGCAACACCATAGGGAGACAGCCGCCCATGGGATTGACCTTGTGATCCCGGTAGAGCTTGATGAGCTCCTTGTTCAAGCGTTCACGATCGTCCTTGAATTTTTCCTGGAGAGCCGCCACCCTTGGCTGGATGCCCTGCATCTGCTTCATCGACGAGTAACTCTTGTATTGCAGGGGGACAAACAGCAACTTGATCATGACTGTCAGGAGGATGATCGTCAGTCCATAATTATGTGTATAATCATTGATATAACGCAGCACGTAGAAGATAGGTTTGGCCACGGCCCGGACCATGTCCCAACTCCCGAAAAGAAACCATCCAAAATCAATGGTATCTTCGAGTCTAATTTGCAAACTCTGAAGCGTGTCATACTCCTTGGGGCCAGCGAATAGTCGGAATCCGAGAGGTGCCCCGGACGAATCGACAGCCAAACGAACTGCAGTGGAAACGAGCTTGTCCCCTTGCTTTCTGGGCAACGCGGATGCACTCGCGTTTGGAATCAGTGCAGCAATGAAATACTTATCGTGTAGCGCGACCCATTTCAAAGCGCCCTTTCGCTCAGTCTCGGATTCCGGCGCGTCGTTTTCAATCTTCTCGTCGATAAGCGAGGCAGCTCCAACGGAACCAATGAACCCTTCTCCCCAATCAACCACCCCAAAATTCGTCCCCAATCCAACTTTCACGGCCCCTCCGAGTCCGCTGGGTTTCAATGCGATGTCTACGACATAGCTATCAGCGTGAAAGGTCAGTTGCTTTTCCAACCGTACGCCGGTCTCGGAATTGCCGTAATAGAAGGTCATATGGCCCGTGGGGTGGCCCTGGTCCAAGGTCGTAAAGTCCTTTTCAACCTTGTAGAGACCTTCGCTTAATTCCTTTGAATGAGAGGCATCATCCGCAGTGATCGTCAGGGGCTCTGCAAACTTGCCACCTTGTCGCACGAGTTGAACGGCGGACTTCCCATCCGAACTGTTTTGGTAGCGTTTGAGTTCCCAGCTAATCAGCGCGGCTCCGCTGGTCGTGAACTTAGCCCGATAGAGACCCGTCTCTACCTCGACGACATCCATTGCGGAAGGTTCTCGTCGCGGTTCTTGATCCCGGCCGACCCCGCCTGAGGGTTTAGGCATCGTAGTTTCCTTGGTAGCCGGAGCGCTTGGGGTCGGAACCTCGGGGCTTGTACTCGAAGGGGAGGTCGCATCGTTCGTGGGAGGATCGGCCGGTTCCGAAACAGTCGGTTGAGGAAGCAAGCCCAGCTCTTTGAGCAGGTACTCGTATCCGAAGATAATCGCAAGGGAGAGCACCAAGAACACGATGACTCGCTTTTCCATGAGGAGGTTATGCTTTCTTAAAAAGATGTAATCGCCGCTATTTGACCGGGTCTTCTCCGCCGGGATGGAAGGGATGACATTTCATAAGCCGGAGGATGGCTAGGCCGATCCCTTGTAATGCTCCGTATTTGCTGATTGCATCCGAGGCATATTGCGAACAACTGGGTTCGAATCGGCATGTGCGACCATACAAGCGGGAAATCACCAGCCGATATCCTCGAATCATCCATAGACACAGCGATTGCATATCAATATGCACTTGGCTGAAGAAGGTGCAGGCGCTCAAGCGAGCCCTTCCACGCTTGGACCAACTCACCCCGCGATTGCAATAGTGCGTCTCGCTTTGGAAACACGAGAAGTCCCCGGCCCGGAACCAAGTCCGGATGTAATTGCCTCACCAGTTCCCGAAAGATCCGTTTGGCCCGATTGCGTCGTACCGCATTTCCAAATCGCTTCCCCACGATAATCCCAACGCGACTCGGGGCATCATCCATCTTGCACGCTAAGAGATTGAAGAGAGTGGTCGTAATTCGGCGGCCATGATGTTTGACGATTTGAATGTCTCGGTTACTGCGTAAAAAAATACCATCCGGTCTGTGCACTTTCGATGTCATTGGAAATGGGGGTCTTCCGTCGTCGCATGCCATCCGTTCATGATCCCGGAGAAAACGCTAGCTGGTAGGTGAATGCACGCTCAACAGCAACGCGAGAGATCGAGAGCGATCCGAACAACCACGGCTGATCCGACACGATGTATCTAGACAGTCAACCGAGCTCGTCCCTTGGCCCTCCGTCGGGCCAGCACCTTGCGTCCGTTTTTGGTGCTCATGCGCTTCCTAAATCCGTGCTCACGCTTCTTTTTTAAGTTGGATGGTTGTTGAAATGTGAAAGACATAATCCCCCTTCCCTTTCCACTCTTTGAATAGTCAATTCAAATGAACTGCGAATTATAGGGGAGGCACTTAAGCCTGTCAATTTCATGCTGCCCCGCCATCAGATCCTTAAAAAATAGGAACGCCTGGCTTCAGTCCTTCATGTCCACAGCGCTGAGGCGCTTTTGCTTCATGCCACCAGAATGCCACAAAAATCGGGTGCTTCGAGAACATCAAACTCAACATAAATATGTGAAATAGATTGAATCTTTATCCAACAATGACCATTATCGGTATCGGTGGCACTGACCTTGCTGCGTATTTTGGCCGTGCCAGTATGCATTTTGGCCGTGCCAGTATGCCTAGAAGGTGAAGTCTGTTAATCTGGCGCATCCATTTTTTAAATGGTTTTTTGAAGAGTAACGCAGGCGGCAAATCATGGACTGCTACTCTAGATGAAAGAAGAATTGAATTGACCAAAGTCTGTGGATAGAACCTGTAAGGAGGATTCTTCGTATGCTGAGAAAAGCATCCCTTGTCTCTTTTGCTTTGACCCTCGTTATGATCGCCGGATGTGCGGAGCCTCCCACCCAGCAGATCCAGGAAGCGGAAAAGGCCCTCAAAGATGCACAGGAAAACGGCGCTGCCACATATAGCGCTGATGAGTATGCCAAGCTAGAAGGTACCCTTGCCGCATTGCGAAAAGAAGTTGCCGATCAGGATGAAAAGTTCACACTCTTTCGAGACTATGGCAAGGCACAACAACTATCTGCTTCGGCCAAAGCCGATAGCGAACGGGTTAAGGCAGCCTCAGTTCAAAAAAAGGAGGAAGCCAAGGCAGCGGCCTTGCAGGCTCAACAAGTGGCTGAAGAGGCGGTGAAAGCAACGCAAGATTTGGTTGCCAAGGCACCGGTCGGAAAAGATCGTGCGGCGGTGGAGGCCATCAAGAACGACGTGGAAGGGCTGAAGTCGTTACTGAAACAGGTTCAGGCATCGATCGACAAAGAAGATTATCCGGCTGCGCAAACCCAGGCGAAGGCTATTCACGACATGAGCCAAGGCGTGTCAACCGAAATACAGACCGCCCTCGCGAAGGTGGGAAAAGGAAAACCCGCAAAGAAAAAGTAACACAGGACATGGCGATTGATCGGATACATAAGACGCTTGCCGGGGTTCTCTGCGTTGTCTGCTTGACCAGTTGCGTTCAAGCCGTTCCGCCGGACCTCCTTGTAGCCCTTGAGGTCATTGATCAGGATTTGATCGCATTGCGGGCTCCTGAAGCTGCGCCCGAGGAGTACCGTCAGTTCGTTCGTCAATGGGTCTTTCTGAAAGCACGCGTCCAATTGGACGATGATCTGATCAGATGGCCATGGGAATCGAGCGATCTTGAGAATGAACTCCGGCGGCTGTACATCCTGGGCGAAGGTACCGTTTCTCAGCTGCACGAGCGACAAGCCTCGCAGCACCGCACAGCACAGGCCAAGGTCGTTCGCCTTGAAGAGCAGTTGCATACGATCGTCACAAAGGTCGAATCGATCGATGGGCGTATCCTTCTAGGGGAAAAGGTCATACAAACGGATCTCCTTGTTAAACAGGCCCGTTCGTTCTTCGAGCAAAAAGACTTCCAACGAGCCATGCAAGCGGCAGAGAAAGCGGATCGTGCCCTCAAGGCTCAGGCTTCATTACTCAGCCAAGAATTGGGACGATACGCCGACGAAAGCCGGATCACTTATTGGCAGAACTTGGCCAAACAGACCATCGACTGGTCGCGAATACACCGATCAACGGCCATCGTGGTGAGCAAGGCCGACCGAGAATTGACTCTCTACAAGAGCGGACGGAAGGTGCTATCATACCCCGTCAGGTTGGGGTTCAATGGCATGCTGGAAAAACAGTTCCAGGGGGACGGAGCGACCCCGGAAGGTCGGTATCGTGTGATGGATAAGCGCGGTCCAGGGCAGACACAATTCTACCGAGCCCTGACTCTGAATTATCCCAATGCGGAAGATCGTCGTCGATTCGACTTTGCGAAGAGGTCGGGAAGGATCGGCTCGGCCAAAGGCATTGGAGGTCAGATCGAGATCCATGGAGCCGACAATGAACTGTTGGCCCAGACTCTCGGGTGCATCATGCTCGACAATCCCAATATGGTTGTTCTCTACGAGGGCGTTTCTGTGGGGACACCGGTCACAATCGTCGGTGCCTTGACGAGACAGAACGCGGTGGCCCTGACCTTAGCTGAACTTGCTCAGCGTAGAGACGAAATTTGAGCGTAGACTGATGGGCCGACTCCTTCTTGCAACTTCAGCGGTTGTTTTATTTCTCCTACTGGTCGTAAGCGCCATGACTACCAGTCGCGTAGCGCCCGAAGATTCTCAAACGGTTCACCAGCCCGCTGCCCAAGACAAAGCCGGTCTTCGTACCTTGCAAGCCCGGTATAAGGCGCTCTCCAAGCAGCTGTCCCAACTCATGCCGAACCAACCTTATATCTTGGTCGATACGGCCAGGAACCGACTCTATGTGAAGCATCAAGAGCAAGTAGTCCTCGATGCGATCGCTTCGACCGGTAGTGGAATCATTCTCGATAAGCCCGGCGAAGGTCACAGCCAGTGGATTTTCGATACGCCACGAGGAGAATTTCTCGTCAAGTCGAAACTGACCAATCCCACGTGGATCAAGCCCGATTGGGCGTTCGTCGAAGAAGGACTCGCGGTGCCACAAAATGTCGCCGACCGTGCGGAGCAGGGAGTCCTCGGCGAATATGCGCTGGGATTCGGCAAAGGCTATTTCATCCATGGGACGCTCTATACTCGTTTGTTGGGAAAAAACGTGACGCATGGATGCATCCGGCTCAATGACAGCGATCTTAAAGGTGTCTACAAGCTCGCTCGAGTAGGGACACCGATCATGATCTTTTGATCCCTCACGAGCGCGCAGATATTATCCATGAACCTCTGCGCCATTCTTCTGCTGCTCGCCGTCACCACACCAAGTTGGGGAAAGGATATCGAGGTCTTTCCGGACCTGAATCTCAGCAACCCCAACGAACTGAAAGAGGCAACGCGGGTACTTGAGGAAGAACTTAAGCTCGCTGCTCGTCCCCAAACCTACCTCCTGATTGATTTGGGTGGAAGTACGATTCACATTAAAAGTCGTGGAATCGGCCTCCACCAGATTCCCATCACTGCCTGGTCCACTGGGTCACGAGAAAATCTGAAAGGGATCCACCGGTTGGTTGCACGGCCTTCGGTCGTCAGACGAAAGATTGAACCTGGTGCAAGCGTCGAACAGGAGCCTATTTCGCTCGCTGATATGCCGGCTGACTATGTGTTGTCCTTCAGTCACTCCCTAAGCGTCACGGTGGTTCCGTCCGTCGCAAGCGACAGTCTCATTCAAAGCGCCGTTCTACTAGGGAAAGTGGGGTGGCGAAATGTGAAGGACTGGACAAGTAGGTTCTTAACGGACCGTTCATCTGAGCCCACGTCTTACCTGCGGCTGACCCTCTCGGTCGACCATGCGCAATCCTTGGCCTGGTCTCTGGTCGACGACATGGCGGTGGTCATTCGCCGCCCGACCGATAAATAGGAAAACAGAGTAGAGAGGCTGTGTTGCCTTTTCTAGACCGGCTCAATAAGATACGAATGAATGCCTCACCAACTCTTCCATCGGGATTCCGTTGAAAAAGGAGGTCCATGTCTATGCGGTTGAACTTGACATTCCCCGTAGCTCGCTACGGGGTTGGCCTCTCCTTCCGAGAAGTCTTCGGAATTGAGTTCTGTGATACCCCGCAGCTTGCTGCGGGGAGCTTCATT
>JAICWG010000155.1 GCA_025934915.1 Nitrospira sp. | reverse complement strand
GTCTGCAGGCATGGACGCTGACATCGGAGCTCGAATGTTGTGGGCCAACCGTTTAGGGATTCTCGGCGCCATCTCAAACTATTTTATAAGAAGAGGCCAAAAAGATCGATTGGATCTGCTGATTTGGTTATTTTTGTTGAACTTGACATTCCCCGTAGCTCGCTACGGGGAATGTCAAGTTGAATTCCGTCGGGGCGATCTCTTCCGCGCCGTAGAAGACACCACCTTCGACCTTATTCTTTCAAATCCACCATACATACCTGATACCACCTCCTCCCCGGGTGATAACCAGTTCTGCGGTGGCCAACACGGCGACGTGTTGTGGTCACGGATTCTCCAAGGCCTCGAAAAGCATCTGCGCCCCGGGGGTCTCTGCCAGATGATTCACATGATCGTTCAGTTCGGCGATGAATGCCCAGAAGATAAAATCCGGGCTTTACTTGGTCCACTGGCCGACTTCTGCAACATCATTGTTTGCTCCAATACGATCGCCTATCGAAATAAGGAAATCGCGGCCGCTACCCTTGTCCATTATGGTGTGGTCATTATCAAAATCAAACGAAGCGTGAAACCTGGCGGAGCATTCTCCATCCGCATCCCTTTTTATCCACCGTTGTCCGTTGACATATCAACTCAACCCTTCTATCGGCTCTTGAGCAAACGTCTCTTCCTGAGGAGCGAATACTCATCGGTAAATCTCATTTTGAGCGGTCGGAGAGAAGCAAGATCCTCAGTGGCACCGGAGCGATCATGAGGATAGTCAATTTTTTAGTGTACTGCTACATAATCGTACGGCGCACGCTGCCTGTTCGTAGCTATGTTCGGAGTGCATGGCGCTTTTTTGGTTCAGTGCATCGAGTCTTGTAATCCTGCAACCAAGGTGAGCCGGCGCTTTCAGAGATACCTACCTCCCTCAATGCTCAGCGCTGATGTACCACAGCACCCCGGTAACGAGCGTTGCCGATGACGAATCGATCCTGGCGATCCGGCGTGACTCCTTATCAGTGGCTCGTCCTCTTCGTTGCCTGGCTCGGCTGGGTCTTCGATGCGATGGACTCGACGATTTATGCCGTTGTTTTGCATCCGGCCTTGCACGAGCTCTTGCAGACGGCAAGCGGCCCGCCGACCGCCGAGCAGATCGGCTGGTACGGCGGTATCATCTTTTCCATCTTCCTGATCGGTTGGGCCATCGGCGGCATTACGTTCGGTATCGCAGCTGATCGATTCGGCAGGACAAAGATCCTTATCGCCACAATCATCATCTATGCCGTCTTCACCGGCGCCGCTGCATTGGCGGAAACCTGGTGGCATCTTGCGATCGCCAGATTTCTCACTGCGCTCGGCATTGGCGGGGAATGGGCGGCAGGCGCTGCCATCGTGGCTGAGACGTGGCCGGAAGAGAAGCGGGCCAAAGCGGCGGGCATTCTCCAATCGGCTTGGGCCGTGGGGTTCTTTTTAGCCGCTACGATGAATTTGACGTTGAGAGATGCCTATGGCTGGCGAGGATTGTTTGTCATCGGTATTCTTCCGGCGTTTGTTGCGCTCTTCGTCCGCTGGTGGGTCAAGGAGCCGGAACGCTGGACCCATGCACATGAGCAGAAGGCTATCCCCCTGACGGCCATCTTTCGAGATGATTTACAACGAGCCACGTTCGTCGGCTCAGCGCTCGCCTTCGTTGCAGTGTTCGGCCTCTGGGGTTCAACAAATTGGGCTCCAACGCTGATACGTGAGTTGCCGGACATGAAGGGACAAGATCCTGCGACGCTCACCAAGTATGTCAGCTACGCTATCATGGCGTTGAACACGGGGGCGATCTTCGGCTATCTCGGGTTCGGTCCCCTCGCCGAACGGTTCGGCAGGCGACCGGTATTCGCTTTCATGTGCCTCGGAAGCCTCATCATGGTGCCGGTCACCTATTTGACGCCCTCCAGTTACATAGGAGTCCTGATGCTCCTGCCGATCCTCGGGTTTTTTAATAACGGAATTTTCAGCGGATTTCCGATCTATCTCCCGGAGCTGTATCCCACACAGTTACGGGCGACCGGGGCTGGATTCTGTTTCAATGCGGGACGCGTTTTGGCGTCGGTTTCCCCTCTCCTGACCGGCTGGCTGATCACGACACTAGGCACATTTGGCCGGGCTGCGAGCACCGTCGCGCTGATCTATCTACTCGGACTTATTGTGCTTTTGTTCGCTCCAGAAACGAAGGGCCGTCGCCTGCCTGATTAGCCCTTGACTTGTGGAGGTTTGAGCTTATCTCATGGCCATGGATATGACAGATGCCTCACAGGTGCTCACTCACGATGAACGAAAAGCCGCCGAAGCGGCTTTTTCACGTCGTCCGTTTAATCCCGCCTGGTCTGAATCCGCCAAGAGAGTGTATGAAGGCCTCATCCAAGCGCTTCCCGCTCTGCCGGATGAGCCAGTTGTAATACCCGATCAGAGTGCCGCAAGCAATGAATCGCCTACTGAAGCTGCTCCGACGTTACCGACGACGGAAGAACCCAAACTCGAAGGCCCGATTGATTCGGGTAAAGCGCTGGAGGCACGAGCCGATGTCCCGGTCAATCAGTTGATCACGAATCGTCAACAGGCGATTCAAGCCGGCTTCCTGATCGATGTGTCGATGGATGCGCAAAAGCTCGGCCTGATCTTCCCCGTCACGGTGACGAAGCCTCTCTGGGATGTCGGGATTGCGCCCGGTGAGTCGATGTCGGAGGAAGAGAAGGCTGAACGGTTGCGCGATGTGTTGATGGCGTTTCGGCTGCGCATTGCCAGCCAGGCCACGCTCTCGCCGCTGATCGACTTTCCGGCGATGCTGTCGTTGCCGCCCGGCGGCGTGCCACAGCCGGTACCGCTCTTCGCACTGATTCAACCGGACGAACAGAATCGCGCGTCGGCCACCCTGCTGCTGCCCAATGAAGTCTCCGCGACGATCATTCCGATGAACTGATCCATTCGCCCTTACCTGTTTGATTCTTACCATAGCATCCGTGATGCCCAAGGCGTTGCCTGAGCGTCACTTAGGTTTGTTCGAATTTCACCAGCCTACGTGCTGAAAACTCAAGGTTGTCAAACCGTGAAGCTCCACCTCGTGCGCCCGAGGCCGCCGCACAATGGACAGAGCGTAGGACTGCGTCCCTCTGGAAAACCTGCCTGTCCCCGTTCTGTCGTCCCATTTTCTGTCGCTCATTGGACAACCTTTCGCGTCGTGCTTGAATGATATTCACAAATATGTGAACATACAGGTCAAGAGAAAGAGGAGACATTGCCGAGGACGCGGGTCGTTTTCTATCAGGAACGAGACGGTCATGTGCCGGTATTGGAATGGCTGGACATGTTGCCTGTAAAGATCCAAGACAAATGTGTCGTGAAGATTGAACGGCTGCGAGAACTCGGTCATGAGCTGCGGCGTCCTGAGGCGGATCTTTTGCGAAACGGCATCTATGAACTGCGTATTGGGCGGGAGGGGATGAACTATCGGATCTTGTATTTTTTCATGGCCGTATGACCGCCGTCCTAGCCCACGGCCTCGTCAAGGAGCGTGAGGTTCCGGCAAAAGACATTCGAGCGGCATTGGAGAGGAAACGGCTGTTTGAGCAAGATCCGCTCAGGCATACCTATCGGGAGGAATAAACATGGCAAAACGGAAACACACAACCACGGCGAATGCCGTCCAGATTCTTTATCGCCGGTACTACGAAGGGAGGCCGGACCGTGTGCGAGGGTTGGAGGAAGCGCGGGCACACGACAGTGTGGCACGGAAGCTCACCGCATTACGGCTTCGGGCGGGCTTCACGCAACGGCAATTGGCCGACTTGGTCGGTACGACGGCCTCAGCCATCTGTCGGCTGGAAAATGCGGAATACGACGGACATTCCCTTGCCATGCTGAATCGGATCGCGGCCGCCTTGAAGCAGCGCGTGGAAATTCGCTTTGTTCCGGTCGCGCAAGGCAGAGCGTTGAAATCGGCCCGATGTCTGACGAGTATCAATGGCGTCGGTTTTGCGAAACCTCAGCCGCTGCGGGCCGGCTGAGCGTCGATCCGCTCGAACCGGACTCGACCGACAACAGGTTTGGTCGGTATGGCTCGCCGACAAGTATGAAGTTTGGGACATGCGATGAGGTGTAAATGTCATGATCGGAAAGGTCCCTGCTCACCATAGTCGACGCGACGAATCCATGGTCCAGAGCATCATGGCATCGCGAACTGCAACATTCCCATCAACAAGTCTTTACACAGAGCCAAGCATAGTGTGTGATGGAGTGACGCGTTTATGGTATTTTTGTCATACTAAAGAGATCCGGCGATTGAGACGGGCGAAATAGAACTCCCGTATGATTGCAAGATCCTCCATCTCGCTCTCGACTCGTCAAGTCAAGGCTCACCGCATGCACAGAACAAGACGTGCCCCTCATCTCGTGCGATGCATCGCGGGCGGTCAAGACATCAAACCCATGCGGGCGCAACTAATCAGCTACCAATACAGAAACATCTTCGTCGAGATAGAGGGAGATAAACAGCGTGTCGGCCATTACCGCAGGCGGGGATCGATCGCCTCCGCAGGAATCCGATTGCGAAGGAGATCCTGGTCGATCTCGTCTCGATGGTCCTGGTAATAACTGAGCGCGTCAAAGATTTGGGCAAGCCCCAGGTGAGGCAAGTGGATCAGGATATCTTCCGGCATGGCCCCAAATTTCCACATTTCCGCGATGGCTCGGACCGGCGTTCGCGTGCCTTTGATAATGGGAACTCCACCGAGAATGCCGCTCTCCGCCGTGATGTGCGGATGTCCTGTGGTAAGGGTCATAGCGCTGGCCTCATGGTGCCCAAGGTATCCAATGAATCGCGAGAAGTCAACGGAAGCTCTATGAATTCCACCAAAACAGAAAAGGGGACATTCTACTTTTATGTTTGATCAGACCGAGTTGATCCGCTCACCACACTGCCAGATGGCCAGGTGAAAGTGATTCGACATCATGAAGTAGGCCAGCACCACCAATTCTGTATGAAAAGTAGAACGTCCCCTTTTCCCAATTCCGAGGGCGACGGGCAATAAGCGGGGGGGCTGTCGGCGTCGTTTCAGATTGTCGTGATATCAAAGCCTGACCTCTGTTGTTTCCTATTTTGGTTTGTATCAAAAGCCAGAATTGATCATGGCGGATGAGCCTGAGTTGCCGCTTGCAGCGTAGCCCCGTTCTCGCCCGCTCTCCGTGTAGTGGGACTGGCGGCACCGTCGTACCATCGAAAGCCGGTTCATTCGTGCGAACAAGGCTGGACCAGATCAAACCAGATCGTTGAGAGCGCCGTCGGCGACGATGATTGTTCGCTTTTTGCGGAACGTGACGACCTTGGGGGTAAAGTTGGCGAAAATATCCCGGCAGGTGGAATCCAAATATTCGTCGAGTTCCTGGCGTTCACGGCTGATGACCGCATCCAGTTCCGCACGATCGGCGACGAGGGGGCAGCAGTCGCGCATAAAATGCCGGAAGCGCACGGCCTGCAAAGCCGTCTTGTCGCTAAAGATGAAATGCATGTGTGGATCATGCTGGCGGCTGACGTCCTCCAGGTAAACAGCCCTGCGGCCCTGACCGTCAAACTCGGTGAGGAGCGCGTCGAAGCGTTGTGAAAGGTAGTCCCAGAGTCTCCGTTGCAATTCCTCGGCCTGCGGTTCCTTCCCGTCCGCATCGATCCGCTGGCTGAAGATGGTCCCGTGTCCCTCGCGCTTTCCGTGATCCTTGGCCTTCACGTAGCGGTGCGGAATGAGCGCAGACAACTTCTCCTGACCGAACTCGTCGAGGTGGCTGTAGACGTACCCGGCCGCCATGCACAGCGAGGCGTAGTGAAAGGCGCCATCGATCAAGAGGCGTGCCCAGGAGTAATAGAGCACGCCACGGTAGGGTTTGACGATGTAATCCGGTGTCTGATCCTTGCGCGCCTGTTCTTGAAAGCCATGATCGTCGTGGTCGTAATCGTAGAGCGTTTCAAAATCGAGAAGGGTCTTGCCCTCGTCCATGTATTCATTCAGGAAGAAGTAATCTTCGCCCACACCAGCGGCGGGCAACCACGCTCGGTTAAACACCAGATGTTCTTTATCACCGAACTGGTTGCTGATCTCCGCAAAGTCTTCATCCGTTTGTGCGCGGAGACCAAACAGCGCCTTGAGCAACCCCAGACGGAGACGGAACGCGTCTTTCTCAGGCATGCTGACACGGTAGCGTTCCTGTGCCTCAATGGACCAGGCGAAGTACTCTGGGTTCACTCGCATGAGAGCATGCCGGAGCGCCGGGTTGAGCGCACCGAGCTCAGTGTGCGACGGATGCCTATCGTGACTGGCTCCCGCCCGCCGTTGGTTCTTCATACAGGTCTTTTCACATGATACATGTTCGTACGGCATTCAATTGCGGTAGCCCACGGGAAGGTGACGGGCGAGATCACGGCTATCGTGAAGGATGCGGGCCACTTCGATGACGCCGTCCTCACGGCGGCGATAGAGAAGGAAATGTCGCGGTTCCTTGACTCTTGCGCCAGCCGATCTGGTCCGGCTCAGCGCAAGATGGTACGTCCGTGCCCCTTCGACCAGGAGGTCGGGACGTGCCTTAGAGCCTGGCCGCTCAGGGTCAGCTTCGAGATCGAGCAACGTGTGCCCGATGAGGGCCCGGTAGCGTAACGATGCCGCCATGCCGAATTCCTGTACGCTCCGTTTCAAGATGGCGGCAATGTCACGGCGGGCAGAGCCGGTAATGTGAAACGGACGGCGTCGTGTTTTAGCCACACTTTCGCTCGGCGGCGAGGTCGGCTGCAACTTCTTGGTGAATGTGATCCAGGAACGAATCGAGCTCTTGCTTGGTATTCAGGGTCACGTACTCGCCGCGGTCGAGTTGATCGAAGCCTTCCTTGGCGGCGGCGCGGAGCCATTCGATTTTGGCTTTATCTTCCAGCTCGCGCTGCTCCAGGAGCCGGAGGCCTTCGCGCACCACCTCGCTGGCATTGCTGAAACGCCCAGAGGCAATCCCGGTCACGATGAAGTGGTCAAAATGTTCCGTCAGGTGTACGTTGCGGGTTGGCATGATGCTCCCCCTGTTGTGTTACAATGTAGCAGGAATGGCAAAAATTGTCAGTATTGGTTACTTACCATGATCATGGAGTCCATTTCAAACCGGGACAACCCTGAGTGATAGAACCGATTGATCAAAAGACGGAGGAAATACCAAAGGGGCGCGACGTGAAACCGCGACGTTATGCCGTGGGACCGACTTTCGTCACCTCAGTCTCAATGGGCCGTGCAGACTCAAGAACCGGCGTAGATGTGGAATACGGGCATGGGAAAGAGTATGATAGCATGGCAGTGAGGAGCCCCCATGAGTCATGTGATCCGTGCTGTCTACGAACAAGGTGTGTTGAAGCCGCTGGAACGTGTCCAGCTGGTCGAACGGCAGGTCTGCCTGGTGTCCATTTATCCCGAGGATCAGTGGCGAGAAGACTTCGACGCCTTGTTGAAACGAACCCACAGGCGCACCCGACGCTCCACGCAGCAAGAGATCGAAGCCGACATCACTGCCGCCCGCGCAGAAGCCCGAGACAAACGGCGTGCGTCCCGTCGCGCTGTTTGATTCCAACGTCTGGGTCTCGGCATTCCTGAACCCGTTCGGGGCACCGGCACAATTGAAAGACGCCTGGCTTGCCGGACGGCTTGTGGTGGTTACTTCTGTTCCGCTATTGGCCGAAGTGAACGATGTCCTTCGACGGCCTCGTATCAAACGGAAGTACCGAATTCCCGAAGACGACATTGTGGCGTTTTGTGAACTCATCGCGGTCCGCACAACGCTTGTGCCACTTGCCGGATCGATCACGATATGCAGGGATCCCGATGACGACCACGTTCTCGAAACCGCGCTTGCCGGGCATGTGACATACCTCGTGACGCGCGATGACGACATCAAACGTGATCCTCTCGTGCACCAATTCCTAAAACCCCATAACATCCATGTTGTCACGGTTTCACGCATGTTGCACATTCTCACAGCGCGGACATCATAAGGAGCACAATGGCTCATTCCCATACAAGCCTACGTGTTGATCCACTCGCAGCCCATGATTCACGCATGACACGCCGCACCCAATAAAATCGCCTGCCAGGCTGAGGTTTGAATCCACCCCGCGCTCCCGAGGCCGCCGCCCAATGGACGCAGCATGGGACTTCGCCCCTCTAGAAAATCTGCCTGTCCCCTTTTCTGCTTGTACGGATTCCGCATGCCCTACCTGGCCGACAGCATCCCCCTCCTGCTGCCCGAGGAGGGAATTTTGTGGATTGATCAGACGCTCCAGGCACAGGATCTCACCACTCTCTCGCTGCCCGTTGGCCTGCATCGTCATTGCCAATGGCGCCAGTTCTGATGCTTTGCTGCACCTGCGTGAGCAACTGGCCATTTTACGTGTGCAAGGCCAGTCAGGGTGTGCCAATAAGTCAATACGCATGCCAGACACCTCTTGTATGACTTGACTCCTGTTGCCATGACTCTGATGCGCTGATTTCAGAAAAAACTCCTGGCATGCACAACACAAGATCCGACCCCATTTCACTCTTCCTGGCGGTATCAGGCCAATACCACACGATGTTGATTGACGGTATCCATGATCGCATGAGGACTTCAAGTGACCGGGCGCGCTCGGGAGCACTTCACCTGTCGTGACCTCTTGGCGCCACTTCTTCAACTTCAACAAACTTCTCATGCCATGATGATGGGCTAAGCGTATGAAATTCGTGGGGAGCCCTCAGTTGCTGACACCTTTTCTTTATCCTTAATATTGCAGCTGTAGCCCGATTGCATTCACTTTGTTGTGTTTAGCTGCTTCGACAAAAACTCTTCTCGTTCTTGGTAGAGTCTGTCCGCTTCGTCTTTCGTAAGTGTCCCCTTTTCCACGGCGAGATCGAGAGTCCGCCGCCAGGAATCCAGATGCTGCCGCATATCGTCAGCGTTTCTTATATTCGCGAATGGGTCCTTCGGAGTTGTGGCAGGGGCTATGCGGGGACGTGTGGCGGGGACTACGCGTGAAGATAATTCTTGGCGGGTCCACCCATGGGCCTCCAGGCATTTCTCATAGAGCTTGTAGTCGAGCTCTGGCCCGCTGGCAAAGAACCCAGAGGCGTATGGCGATCCAACACCTTTCAGGTAATACCCGGAGCTCCGCTGCACGGTCGCATCTCGTTGACATTCGTAGTCCTCCATCCGCGCCTGCTCCGCGGTCATCTCTGCGGGCGGATACCAGCGAGCAGAAGCGCTGCTCCGGCGAAGAGCCTCCGGCTCATCCGTGTCCACATGGTTTCTTCCTTTCCCCTTGATATCGTTTCATGATCGCACTTTCACATGGGGTATCCAAACCGGTTATTTTGTCAACAGGGTCGCAAAGAGTTGCAGGGAAAACGTTATTACCAGCAAGACGGGACCTAGCCTCACCAAACGACTCTGCAACCTGCCGATACCCGCTAGCCTTCCTTCGGGTTTCCCACCCACGTAAAGTGGGGCTCGTCTTTCTCGGTGTACAGTTGGATGCGTGGCGGGAAGTAGGACATGAGTAAAGCCCCGCTGAGGCCAGCCACCAAACCCACTACGTTCAGAATCCATGTACGCAATCTCATATGACGCCCCCTCATCATGGGGTGAACTGCTATTAGGTAGCCGCAATCCTTACTTTGGGCCACTCATATACTTTTCGCACCAGTTGTTGACGTGATTGAGGAAGCTACCCTTTCTCGTCAATAGCGGCAGATCAACCTTCAGAAAATGCACCGTGAAAATCGTAGCCCCATGAACTAAGAATTTTACCGCATCCCCCAACCATGCCTTCAGGCATTTCTCACTTAGGAATGGTCCAATCTTGCCGAGCCCTTCAGGAGCCAACAGCTTAAAGCCAGGCGCGGTTGCATGGGAAGCATACTCGGAAAGGAGGTCGTACATTTCTTTCCGCCTGTTACTGGTGAATTGGTCTTGCTTATCGAGGGCTTCTCGAATGGCTTTCGGGCTGAACTTTGCGATTCGTTGCCTCTTGTCGCTTGCCTTCCAGACGGCAATCTGATCGGGGAACGTTCTCATGTAGTCGAGCAGTGCCACAGTTTCGAAGACATCTCTTAATAGCATGACCGCTGACTGGTAATAGCCTGAGAGACTAAGCTTTAAGGACGATGCCGCTGAATGAAGCTCCCCGCAGCAAGCTGCGGGGTATCACAGAACTAAAACATTCGGAGCTGCCGGAGATCGTCGTGAGGCTGCCCTTGCCGCTGCACATACCGTTCGACGGTCTGCCAGTTTGCCCGTTCCCCTATCGTGGC
>JAICWG010000035.1 GCA_025934915.1 Nitrospira sp. | reverse complement strand
TTGAGGGCGCACCCTCCACCGGACACGTCTTGTGCGACACACAGCGGACAGATGATGGGCTAGCTACAAGTTGCTAGTTGACAACAGAACGCTGCGCGGGTATTATCGCCCTGTATTCAGGCAGCTGATTCTCTCCATCGAAGAATTTCAACTCCGGAACCTGTCTCGAATCAAACCTCGCAGCGTGTGAGTAAAGTAATCAAAAGGCCGACCAGAGATGTTGATTGGGCCGTGGACGTCGGAGAATTAAGAGTCAACACTATATTCCCTAATATTCCCTATCAAAAATCAGACAAAGAACTTCCACAAGTTATCCCAACCCAACAGACCAAAACCTAAAGCTCATCGCTAAGGTAAAAACACGTTTCGCATGACCAATCAGTTCGAGTGTATGCTGGAGAGTAACAAACCCAAGGCTCGAGAGGAGTCGTATGTCAGTAGCTAGGGGGGAAGTGATGCATCTTGCAGAATTGAAACAGAAGTCAATTGCTGATCTCAATGATGTGGCTCGGGAGCTGAAAATCGAAGGGGCTGCCAATTTGAGGAAGCAGGAGTTGATCTTTGCGATCCTTCAAGCCCAGACCGAAAAAAACGGCGTGGTCTTTGGAGAGGGTGTTCTGGAAACCCTTCCAGACGGATTCGGCTTCTTGCGGGCGCCGGATTCCAATTACCTGCCGGGCCCCGACGACATTTACATTTCACCTTCGCAAATTCGTCGGTTCAATCTTCGCACGGGCGACATTGTATCGGGGCAGATCCGTCCTCCAAAAGAGAGTGAACGGTATTTCGCTCTCCTGAAAGTTGAGAAGGTCAACTACGAGGATCCGGAGGTCGCTCGAGACAAGATTCTTTTCGATAACCTGACACCGCTCTACCCTGAAGAGCGGATCCAATTGGAATTTGACCGAGAAGAATATTGCACCAGAGTCATGGATCTGATCACACCGATCGGTAAAGGCCAACGTGGATTGATTGTCGCGGCCCCCCGAACCGGCAAAACGATGCTCCTTCAGGCGATCGCCCGTGCCATTCTCAAGAACCACAATGAAGTCACACTCATCGTTCTGTTGATTGACGAACGACCGGAAGAAGTCACCGACTGGCAGCGACAGGTGAAGGCAGAAGTCATTAGTTCCACGTTTGATGAACCAGCGCAGCGACATGCGCAAGTGGCGGAAATGGTGTTGGAGAAAGCGAAGCGGCTTGTTGAACACAAGAAAGACGTCGTCATCCTATTGGACAGTATCACCCGCCTCGCACGAGCCTATAACACCATCGCGCCGCCCAGCGGCAAGGTGCTCTCCGGTGGCCTGGATTCCAACGCGCTACAGCGGCCGAAACGTTTCTTTGGAGCGGCTCGCAATATCGAGAACGGCGGGAGTCTCACCATTATGGCGACGGCGCTTGTCGATACAGGTAGCCGCATGGACGATGTCATCTTTGAAGAGTTCAAAGGGACCGGTAATATGGAAGTTCACTTGGACCGCCGCCTGGCTGACAAGCGCCTGTTCCCGGCAATCGATATCAGCCAATCTGGGACAAGGAAGGAAGAGCTACTGGTGGATAAGGATCGTCTTAACAAGATGTGGATCCTCCGGAAGGTGCTCAGCCCCTTGGGGACGATGGAAGCCATGGAATTCATGATGGATAAGATCGGTGGGACCAAGAACAATCAGGAGTTTCTGCAATCGATGAATCGATAAGCGGTGCTTGTTTCTTGGTCTTCCTTCAGATAAAGTATTGCCCCTTAGGAAGGGACCAAGGGTGTTTGCAATTCATGGGTAAGGAGTCGTAGGCCATGCAGAAGGGTATTCATCCGGTGTATCGTGAGGCGACGGTTCACTGCGCCTGTGGAAATTCGTTTAAGACGCGTACCACCATCGGTGATATCAGCGTCGATATCTGCTCGAATTGCCATCCGTTCTTCACCGGCACCCAAAAAATCGTCGATACTGAAGGACGTGTTGAGCGGTTCAAAAAGAAGTACGCGAAGAAGGGTAAGTAGCACACCACCTGGATAGAAAAGAGACCCTGCTTCGTGTTTGAAGCAGGGTCTCTTTTTTTGTCGTAGTGGTGTATCTGGGAAAGCTGAGATACGAAACGATGGAAACGGTGTTACTCAAAAAGTGGGAGAGCCTCGCATCACGGTTTCAAGAGTTGACTGATCAGCTCATGGATCCGTCCATTGCAACCCAACCAAGCTTGTTGCGCAAACTGAGTAAGGAGCGAACCGACCTGGAGCCAGCAGCTAGGCTCTTTGGGGCTTACCATGAATACGCGAAGCAGCTGGATGATGCGATGGGGATTCTCACCGATCCGTCGGCTGGCGGTGAATTGCACGAGCTGGCAGCAGAGGAAAAGGTCGAACTGGAGCGACAGCAGGCGGAAATTGAAGAGCAAGTTAGGGAATTTTTGATTCCACAGGACCCACGGGATGCGAAAAGCCTGGTGCTAGAAATTCGAGCTGGGACCGGTGGGGACGAGGCAGGTTTATTTGCCGGAGAGCTATTTCGCTTGTACGTCAAGTATGCAGAAAAAAAAGGATTTAAGGTCGATACGGTCGAAGCATCTGAAACCGGTATTGGGGGTTATAAGAACATTGTTGTATTAATCGAAGGCAAGGGAGCTTATGGCCATTTTAAGTATGAAGCCGGCGTTCACCGTGTACAGCGGGTCCCCGTCACCGAAGCGAGTGGTCGCATTCACACGTCCACCGTGACTGTGGCGGTCATGCCGGAAGTAGACGAAGTGGATGTGCAGATTGATCCGAAGGATTTGCGGATCGACACGTTTTGCTCGTCTGGAGCCGGTGGACAGAGTGTGAACACCACCTATTCGGCCGTCCGTATTACGCATCTGCCGACAGGCGTGGTCGTGACGTGCCAGGATGAGCGATCTCAGTTGAAAAATCGGACCAAAGCCATGCGGACGTTGCGTGCCCGGATTGTCGAGGCTGAACGGGAAAAGCAAGAAGCGGAGATCGCTCAGAACAGGAAGTCTCAGGTGGGGACCGGAGAACGGAGCGAAAAAATTCGAACCTACAATTTTCCACAGAATCGGGTCACGGATCACCGAGTCGGTATGACGCTTCACAAGCTGGAATTGGTGATGGAAGGTGATCTTGACGAGATCGTTCAAGCATTGAAGGCACAACAGCAGCAGGCCGAAACCGCCAAAGTGTAACGATGCCCACCCCCATGACTGCAGATCCGAAGACGATTGGCATGCTGATCACGTGGGCCCAACACTCTTTGGATGCATCTGGATCGATGAATGCAGCTCAAGAAGCGCTCTGGTTATTAGCCTACGCGTTAGGAATGAAACACCACGAGTTGGCTAGTCGGAGAGACCAAGCGGTGTCGGGCGAAGGACTAGTTCGTGCCGAATCGGTCGTATCGAGACGGATGGTGCGCGAACCGCTACAGTACATCTTGGGGACACAGGAATTTTGTGGCCTCGACTTTCATGTGACTTCGGCGGTATTGATTCCTCGGCCTGAGACCGAACTCCTTGTCCAAGAGGTCCTCAGAGAGGGCGGGTTTTCGGAAGGGGCCGTGCTGGTTGATGTGGGAACAGGTTCCGGTTGTGTGGCGGTGACCTTGGCGACTATCCTGAACGGCATGCGGATTTTTGCCTTGGATCGTTCTGGGGATGCATTGGCTGTCGCAAAAGAGAATGCAGAGCGACATGGAGTGAGCGAGAAGATTACCTGGAAGGAAGGAGATCTTTTAGAGCCCTTGCGCGAATGTAATCTTTCAGGAACGGTCGATGCCATCATTTCCAACCCTCCGTACATCGCTGAAGAGGTCTGGGGAGGTTTGCAGCCGGAGGTTCGGGACTTTGAACCGCGGATGGCGTTGGTGGCTGGGCAGAGGGGAACAGAGTTCCATGAACGATTACTCCGCGATGCGAAGGAGTTCCTTGTTTCTGGAGGGGTGCTTGTGATGGAGCTCGGTGAAGGCCAAGCTCTTTTTGTGCGACAAGCAGCCGAACAAGTCGGAGGCTACACAGGCCTTCAAACCGTCAAAGATGAGGCCGGTATCGAACGGGTGATGATCGCGCGGCGAGCAGACTAGGACCAGGGCATGGATGAAATCCTTATCAGCGGCGGTAATAGACTCGTCGGAGAAGTTCGCATTAGTGGAGCAAAAAATTCCGCTCTGCCGATTTTGGCTTCGACCATTCTGGGGGGCGGAGAATGTGTCATCACCAATGTCCCAAGGGTCGTGGATGTTCTTACGATGGGAAAGCTCTTAGGGATTCTTGGGGCCAAGGTATCCCATGAGGGCAATCATGCGGTCATTCAGGTCGATATGATTGCATCAACGGAAGCTCCGTACGATCTCGTCAAGACCATGCGAGCGTCGGTTTTGGTCCTTGGCCCGTTGGTTGCCCGTTGGGGGGAGGCTAAAGTTTCTCTCCCCGGAGGCTGTGCGATCGGCTCCAGACCGGTGAATCTTCATTTGGCGGGATTGTCAAAATTAGGGGCTGACATCTCCATTGAGCACGGCTATATCACGGCCAAGGCGAAACGATTGAGAGGTGCACACATTTACTGTGATACACCAACGGTGACCGGTACGGAAAACCTCATGATGGCGGCGTCACTTGCCGAAGGGGTGACCATGCTGGAAAATGCGGCCAAGGAACCGGAAATCGTGGACCTGGCCGACTTTCTCGCCAAGCGTGGCGCACGAATTCATGGTGCAGGAACCGACGTGATCACGATAGAGGGAGTGCGCGAACTGCATGGTGGAGACCACGAAGTGATCCCAGATCGTATTGAGGCCGGTACGTATTTGGCAGCTGGAGCCGTGACTCACGGGGATGTGACCGCGACACACTGTCGCCCAAGCCACCTTGAGGCCGTCCTGATGAAGTTGCGTGAGGTGGGGGCCGATGTGCAGGAGGAAAAAGACACGGTGCGTCTGATCATGCCAGATAAGCTGAAGGGAGCCGACGTCAGGACCTTGCCTTTCCCAGGGTTTCCCACCGACATGCAAGCGCAAATGGTTGCGTTGATGAGCCTGGCCGAAGGCACGAGTGTCATAACCGAAACTGTGTTCGAGAGTCGGTTTATGCATGTAGAAGAATTGCGGCGGATGGGAGCCGATATTCGTGTGGAAGGCAACCGATTGGTAGTGGCCGGGTGCAAGAAACTCACCGGTGCTCCGGTCATGGCGTCTGACCTTCGTGCCAGTGCTGGTCTGATTGTCGCGGGTTTGGCTGCAGAAGGTATGACTCAGGTCCAACGTGTCTATCATCTTGATCGGGGATATGAGCGGATTGAAGAGAAATTACGAGCCTTAGGAGCCGACGTTCGGCGCCGACGGGCTACGACGACGACTCACTAAGGACAGCCCATGCTGACGATCGCCTTGTCAAAAGGAAAACTTATAGAGTCCGCACTGGGTCTCTTCCGACGAGCCGGCTACAAGATTGCCGGATTGTCGGTGGATAGTCGCCGGCTGATATTTGTCAGTCTCGAGAATGACATGACCTTTCTCATCGTTCGTTCCAGCGATGTGCCGACGTATGTGGAGTATGGGGGAGCGGATGCCGGAATCGTCGGGAAAGACGTCTTGATGGAGCAGGAAAGTGACGTATACGAGCCATTGGATTTGGGCTTCGGAGCGTGTAGAATCTCAGTCGCCTCGCTCCGGGGAGAGGGCTCGAATGATCGATTGTCGTCCAAGATTCGCATCGCGACGAAATATCCTCGCATCAGCGAGCGGTATTTCAATAAGCGCGGGATTCCGGTCGAGATCATCAAGTTGTACGGCTCTATTGAGTTGGCTCCTGTAGTGGGATTGGCAGATCGGATCGTCGATTTGGTCGAAACCGGCGGTACACTCAAAGCGCATGATCTCGTCGAAATGGAAGTTATTACCCAATCGACGGCTCGTTTCATCGTCAATCGGGCGAGCCTTCGACTCAAGCAAGAACCACTGATGGAGTTGATTCGTAAGCTCCGAGCGGCGGTACAGATCCAGTGTGCTCTATCCGGCAATGGTCGCCTGTCGGCTGAAGCTGCGCGCAAGAAAAAGATGGTTCGCCCATGAAAATTGTCACACAGGCAGATCGCAGCTTTCTTCCATCCTTGAAAAAAGCTGCGCTTCGAGGGCGCGTGATCGATGCAGCCGTCGAAAAAACCGTCCGCACAATTCTGCAAGCCGTCGAGCGAGGCGGCGACAAAGCCGTCCTTCGCTACACCGTGCAATTCGATAAGGTGGTCCTGAAGGCCGACGAGTTACGTGTCACTTCGGAGGAGATCAAGAGCGCCTACTTTCATATCAGGAAAGACGAGGGTGATGCGCTGCGGCTGGCAGCTGAGCGGGTGACGTCGTTTCATGAGCGGCAACGGACGAAAACGTGGATGTATCAGGACGGGGATGCCACACTGGGGCAGGTTGTCGGACCGGTCGACGCCGTCGGGCTGTATGTGCCTGGAGGGAAAGCCGTTTACCCTTCTTCTGTGCTGATGTGTGCGATTCCAGCCAAGGTAGCCGGCGTCCCACGGATTGTGATGGTCACCCCGCCCCAGAAGAGTGGGATTAATCCTTATTTGCTGGTTGCTGCCGATATTGCCGGGGTCACGGAGATTTATCGCGTTGGCGGCGTTCAGGCGGTAGCGGCACTTGCGTATGGGACGAAAACCATCGGGCGGGTCGACAAGATCGTTGGACCGGGGAATATCTATGTGGCTACAGCCAAACGATTGCTCTACGGCACGGTTGGCATTGACATGGTCGCCGGTCCCAGTGAGTTGCTGGTGGTGGCCGATGACGAGGCAAAACCGGCGCATGTGGCTGCCGACTTGCTCTGTGAAGCTGAGCATGACGAGGATGCGCAGGTATTCCTCGTCACGACATCTGAAAGATTGGCCAAGGATGTGTCCAAGTTGATTGAGGAGCAGCTCGGAGGGCTTCAGCGAGAAAAGATCGCGTCAAAGTCAATTGCGCGCCATTCGGTCGCATTCGTCGTGTCCACTATGGACGAAGCCATCGAGGTCGCCAACGAAATCGCAGCCGAACATCTGACGCTCTCTGTGGATAATCCGTTCGATTATTTGGAGAAGATCCGCCACGCTGGAGCGCTCTTCTTGGGCCGCTATACGCCACCGGCGGTAGCCGATTATGTTGCGGGACCGAATCACGTCTTGCCGACAGGCGGCACTGCGCGGTTCTTTTCCCCGCTGTCCGTCAATGACTATGTGAAGGTCAGCAACATCGTGCACTACACGAAACAAGAATTGGCCAAGATCAAGGATCCGTTGGTTCGACTGGCGCAGATCGAAGGGTTTGATGCGCATGCCAAATCGGCGCAGAGCAGGTTTTCATGAAGGAGAATGGGTCTGCTCCACGACAAGCGAATGTCCAACGAACCACCAAAGAAACCGACATCCGTGTCGAATGGACCTTGGACGGAAGCGGGCAGGGAAAGATCGACACCGGCATCCGCTTTTTCGACCATATGTTGGAGCTCCTGGCCAAACATGGATTTTTTGACCTAATGGTGCAGGCGAAGGGCGACCTCGACATCGATGAACATCATACGGTGGAAGATGTCGGCATCGTGATGGGGAAGGCCTTGCACCAGGCATTGGGTGAAAAAGCCGGCATCAAACGATTCGGGTTTGCTTCGGCGCCTCTCGATGAAACACTCGCACAAGTCACCATCGATCTCAGCGGCCGGCCATTCCTCGTCTACAACGTGACATTGCCGGATCGGAAGATCAAAGCGTTCGATCTCGGCCTGTTCGAAGATTTTTTCCAGGCCTTTGTCACCCACGGCGGTCTGAACCTGCACGTGAATCTGCTCTATGGCCGTAATCCCCATCATATTATGGAAGCCATCTTCAAAGCGCTGGCCAAGGCGCTCGATCAAGCAACGATGCTGGAAGAGCGGCTGGCCGGGAAGGTGCTCTCGACGAAGGGGATGCTGTAGCGTCCTGGTTCTCATCGTGAGGAACGGCCACGACGAGCCTGTTGTGTGCAACTCACACTCAGTCTTTTAGTCCGGCACCAGAACAGGCTAGGCGCACACCATTACGATTGTCGAGGAGAATGTGCGGAAATCGCTCAGCTGTTTGGTGATGAGGGCGTGCACGACGTCCAGATTGAAGCAGGCGTATTCGTGAATAGCCACGTTTCGAAAGCCGACCATTCGTTGCATGCACTGCGCGAGTTCAGCTGGAAGAACTCCGGCGGTTTGTAACAGTGAAAAGGTATCCCGGCTGTCCTGAGGTACACCAAGTTTCCGCTGACTCACTACATACATGGCCAGATCGATGGCCGTTTCACAGGCACGCTGAAGATTGAGAACGATCGCATCTTGCTTCGTTTGGTTCCCAATGAGATTCTGTTCATTGCCTGCATATTTTTCTTCAATGCGATGAAGACATCGCTCAATGCTGGCGGCCTTATTGAGAATGACATCATCACCCATAGACCAACCCGCTCGTTCTGATTCTTTTTAGGATGTCGCGCCGTTCCCCATTGAGCCTGACATAGTCTGAATACACATACATTTCGAATTCTCGACGGGCTGCTTCATTCGGCGCGGAAAGGCATTCGCCGGTCGAGATGACCTGCATGCGCATCACGGTGGACGCGCTGCGCAGATCCACGAGGTCCACATCACGGTGCAGCTGCGCGGCCAGCTCCTGGGCGAGCTCAAATTGGCGTAGGGCAGGAATGGGGTCACGCGCGAGCACCGCAAGATCCACGTCGCTCTCCGGACGAATAATTCCTTTTACCTGCGAGCCGAATCGATACAGAGCAATGAGATCGGGTATCGCTTGTTGGACAAACTCAATGAGAGCGTTGTCGTTCATGTCACACATCATGTTTCTACCGGCTCAGGCTACTGGTTCAGTCTCATCCTGTCAATCGAAAGGCCATGACCCTTCATAGACGTGTAGGTAATGTCCAGTGGAATCCAGCGACCTAGATTGCTAGTGGCAGGAACCTTCCAGTTGCGGTATTGTTACAACTCCCTAAGTGCGGAGAACATATGATTGCCATTATTGACTATGGGATGGGAAACCTTCGCAGTGTTTCGAAAGCCTTTGAAGCGGTGGGACATCAGGCGATGGTCACGCGCGATGCAGCCACCATTCAAAACGCCAGTCATGTGGTTTTGCCCGGCGTCGGAGCGTTCGGTGATTGCATGACGAATCTGCAGCAGTATGGATTGATCGAGCCCATCAAGACCGCGATTCAGTCGGGAAAACCGTTCTTGGGGATCTGCCTGGGGTTCCAGCTGTTGTTCACGGAAAGTGAAGAGTTTGGGAAGCATGAAGGCCTCGACATTTTTCCGGGTAAAGTTCGAGCCTTCTCAAAGGACCATGCGCTCAAGGTTCCACACATGGGATGGAATCAGGTCACTATCCGAAGCTACTGTCCGGTGTTCAAAGGCATTACCGACGGGGTTAATTGCTATTTTGTCCATTCTTTTTTTGTGGATCCACGTGATAAGCAAATTATGGCCACGATCACGACGTACGGCATTCCCTTCACGTCCAGTATCTGGAAGGACAATGTGGTGGCGTGCCAGTTCCATCCGGAGAAGAGTCAGGCGGTCGGGCTACAATTGATCAAGAATTTCGGAGCCTGGAAGTGCTGATGTCCATCGTTCACTCACGAATAAGCTTGATGATGCCTTGCCTTCTGGTGGCAATCGTCGTCGGCTCCGGTTGCAGCGGACCAAAAGTCGTGACGAAGTCGTCCAGCGAACTCTCTCGATACAAGATCCGATCCATTGCCATGATGCCATTCACGTCGATTGCTACGCCACAAGCACCTGATCAAGACGACTTCTTTTTTTCGACGCCTTCGAGTATGCGTCGTTCGGACATCTCGATTTCCGTTCCTTCGCTTGCGAAACCACCGCCCAAGCAAACCATGGTGGTGCCGGGATATGCGGAGCAGAAGGTGACGGAATTGTTCTGGGGGCGTCTTCAGGATTGGAAGGGGATTCACGTGGTGTCTCCTGGTGATTCAGCCAGGGCTTCGTTAGCCGATGAGGTACCGACTGAAGCGAAGCCCGAACAGGTCGCTGTCGCTGTGGCGAAGCGACTGAAGGCGGATGCAACACTAATCGGCCGTGTGTTGGTGTACCAGGAGCGGGTGGGTGGTCGACTGGGAGCAGACCCGCCGGCAATCGTCGGCTTTGAAGCCAAGGTGGTGGCATCGGATGGGCAAGTGCTCTGGGTCGGTAACTACTATGAGCGGCAGCGGCCCATGGGCGAAGATCTCATGGGATTTATACACCGATGGGCTTTTGTGACGGCGGCGGAATTGGCAGAGTATGGGGTGGACGAGGTATTGAAAGAGTTTCCGTTCGGCAGGGGAGAGGAACGATAGCATGTTGGTTATTCCCGCGATTGACTTGAAGGATGGACGCTGTGTACGGCTGCGTCAAGGCGATATGGCGGCTGAAACGATCTATTCCGACGATGTCACGGAAGTTGCCGGCAGGTGGCAACAAAAGGGAGCCGGTCTGATTCACGTCGTGGATTTGAACGGCGCGGTTGACGGTGAGCCCAAGAATCTGCCCCAAATCGAGTCCATCATGAAAGCGGTTCGCGTAAAAGTTCAGGTCGGCGGCGGCATCAGGACCATTGATACGGTTCGCCGGTATCTCAATGCCGGGGTATCACGGGTTGTGCTTGGCACGGCGGCACTCACGAACCGGACGCTTCTCAATCTGGCTTGCCGGGAGTTTCCGCAGCGGATCGTGCTTGGTCTCGACGCACGTGATGGCCGAATCGCGGTAAAAGGCTGGACAACAGTATCCGCTGTGAACGCGATCGATTTGTTGAAGGAGCTTTCAGGTTGCGCGATTGCCGCCGTCGTGTATACAGACATCGCACGCGATGGCATGCTGAATGGACCGAACCTCCCCGCATTGAAAGAAGTCATCGAATTCTCTTCGTTTCCGGTAATAGCGTCGGGAGGCATCACCTCTCTGGAGGATCTGCGAGCAGTGCAATCGATCGGCCCTAAGATCGAGGGAGCGATTATCGGCAAAGCACTCTATGACGGCAAGCTGGATTATCAAGCCGCTGTGACGGCGCTTTCCCTCTGACCGACAGCATATGTTGACCAAGCGCATCATTCCCTGTCTGGACGTCAAGGAAGGCCGCGTGGTCAAGGGCGTGAGCTTTGTGAATCTCCGCGATGCCGGAGACCCGGTTGAAGCAGCCGTGGGGTATGATCACGAAGGCGCGGACGAACTCTGTTTTCTCGATATCACGGCCTCGCATGAAAATCGGAAGACGATTATCGACGTCGTTGAGCGGACGGCTGCCCGGGTATTTATGCCGGTGACAGTCGGTGGGGGCGTGGGGACGCTCGACGATATTCGGGCCTTGTTGAATGCTGGAGCGGACAAGGTCAGCATCAATACGGCAGCAGTACGACGGTCCGAATTCGTGAACGAGGCCGCTCGGCGTTTCGGGACGCAATGCATCGTCGTTGCCATCGATGCCAAGCGCGCAACGGGGGATCGCTGGGAGGTCTTCACGCACGGCGGTCGCCATGCAACGGGACTTGATGCGGTTGAGTGGGCAAAGCAGATGGAGCAGTACGGCGCCGGAGAAATCTTATTGACCAGCATGGATCAGGACGGCCGGCAAACCGGGTACGATTTGGATCTGACAGCAGCCGTGTCTGGCGCTGTGTCGATTCCCGTGATCGCATCGGGCGGAGTCGGGACGCTCGACCACCTCTACGATGGTTTCGTCAAGGGGAAAGCGGACGCAGTCTTGGCCGCTTCGATTTTTCATTTTCGGACCCATACGATCTCCCAAGCGAAAGCGTATTTACGGGAACGTGGTGTCCCTGTCCGATCAGATACTCTTTCTCGAACAGCATGACACGATGACTCAGGGAACGGCAGATCAGTTCAAGTTCGACGGCGACGGTCTTCTCCCGGTCGTCATTCAGGATTGGCTCGATGGGACAGTGTTGATGCTCGGGTACATGAGTCAAGAGGCTCTTGCGAAGACAGTCGCGACCAAGAGGGTGCACTTTTGGAGTCGATCTCGAAACAAGCTCTGGGAAAAAGGCGAAACATCCGGCCATACGTTACACGTGAAGGAGCTCTTTATTGATTGCGACCGTGACACTATTTTGGTGAAGGCGCAACCAGCTGGGCCGACCTGTCATACAGGCGAGCGGGCTTGCTTCTTTTCTAGAATAGATGAACAAGGCCACGTTGTTCATCGGAATGCGCAAGATGCGCAGGGTGGCATTCTTGAAAGTGTCTTGCGGACGATTCGGGAACGCCGCTCCAGCCCCCAACCCGGGTCCTATACCTCAAAGCTGTTTGAAGGGGGACATGATAAGATTCTAAAAAAGGTGGCGGAAGAAGCCGGAGAAGTCCTACTGGCGTCAAAAGGCGGCAAGAAAGAGGAAATCGTGTACGAGGTGGCCGATCTGTTCTTCCACACCCTCATGGTGCTGGGGTACCATGAGCTGTCTTTGCAGGACATTTATGAAGAGTTGGGGGGCAGATTTGGAAAACCGGGTCTAAGATCAGGGAAGTAGCTTGAATAGTCATATGGGACATTGAATTGTTGTAGAGGTCGAAATGAGCGAGTGCCTTTTTTGTCAAATCGTGGAGAAGAAGATTTCGGCGAAACTGGTTCAAGAGGATGAGCATACACTGGCTTTTGACGATATCAATCCTCAAGCCCCCGTCCATACGTTGGTGATCCCGAAGCGGCATGTTTCGGCCTTGCAAGATCTAGGGATGGGTGATGATTTATTACTTGCACGATTGCTGATCAGCTGTACGAAGGTGGCAGCATTGAAAGGAGTACGGGAGTCCGGCTATCGGTTGGTTGCGAATACCGGTCGCGATGCAGGACAAACCGTTTCCCATCTCCATTTTCATGTGCTTGGAGGGCGGCATATGGCTTGGCCTCCAGGGTGACGGAATTCTCCGAATTGACAGATTTTCAACTCATCTGTTAACCTAACCGGTCAATTATTCCGATTACTTATCAACCGACTCGTCTGGTCGTGCGTGACGGGAATGTAGGAGCTGCGACTCCGGTGGGCCGAACCTTGATTTCAGACGATATCAAGAATCGAATTAGAGACCGGGTCGATATCGCGGATGTCGTTGGGCACCATGTCTCGCTGAGGAGGGCAGGTCAGAACCTTGTGGGGTTGTGCCCATTTCATCAGGAAAAGAGCCCCTCTTTCTCCGTCAGTCCTTCCAAACAAATGTTTTACTGCTTCGGTTGTAAGGCTGGGGGAGATGTCTTTGCCTTTCTGACAAAAATTACTGGGGCAACCTTTCCGGAGGTGCTGCGGGAGCTTGGAGACAAGGTGGGCATTATGGTGGAGGAGTCGCCTGCGGAACGAATGCAACGCGGGCAGACCCATCGCCTTGAAGAAATCAACCGCACCTCGATGATGTGGTTTCAAGCTAATCTGCGCGATCCGCAAATCGGTGTCACGGCTCGTGAGTATCTGAACAGACGAGGTATCCTGCCATCGACAGTGGAGTCGTTCCAAATTGGGATGTCGTCCCCAGAGTGGGATGGGGTGGTTAAGTTTCTTACTCGAAACGGATTCACTCACAGCGAGATTATGACGGCTGGGCTCGGAAGCCCGAGACCGAACGGGAATGGGTGCTACGATAAGTTCCATGGACGGCTCATGTTCACGATCACCGATCTACGCAAGCGCGTGGTGGGATTCGGCGGACGTGTGTTGGACGACCGTATGCCCAAGTACCTCAATTCGCCGGATACGCCGTTGTTTAAGAAGGGCCAGACCCTCTTCGCCTTTGATCAGGCGCGCGAGGCGATCGTGCGGACCAAGACCGTAATCGTCGTCGAGGGCTATTTCGACGCGATCGCGCTCCACCAGGCGGGGCTGACCCATTCTGTCGCCACACTGGGGACGGCCTTGACGGCTGAACATATTCAGGTCCTGCGGCGGTTTGCCGACAAGGTTGTGTTGCTCTTTGACCCTGATGCAGCCGGGGTGCGAGCCGCGTTGAGGGGATTGGATCTTTTCGTCAACAGCGGACTGGGGGTCAAGGTCGTAACCCTTCCAGTTGGTGAGGACCCTGATACGTTTGTGCGGAGGGAAGGGGTCGGGGCGTTTGCCCAACTAGAAGGGTCAGCTCCGAGTCTCTTGGACTATGCACTGGATCACACGGTCAAGCAGGCCGACGACGGCTCGCTGGAAAGTCGCATCCGAAGCGTCGATGAGATGCTGCGAATTTTGCAGAAGAGCGAGCATCCGATCGAGCGGCAGGAACGCATCAAAATCGTGTCGGAACGGCTGGGGATCAGCGAGCCCCGGCTGATCGAACGCTATCCGGCGCTTCTGGCTCAGCCGAAACGAGGCACGGAAGCGTCGCGCGCGCAGCCCGTACAGGAAATTCCGCTCAATGCCTTGTTCAAGGGGTGCCCTGAAGAGCGGGATTTACTCTTACTGTTGCTGCGCGGAAAATTGGCGCCTGCCGATGTCCGCCGCCTGCGGCCGGAGTCCTTTACCGTCGCGCCCTGCCGCAAGCTCGTCGAGATCGTGCTCGCCCATGTGGATCGAGATGGGTGCATCAGTCTCAGATCGGCCTTGGATGAGTCGGTGGCCGATCTCGACTGTGGTGCTCTGGCGACGGAATTGTCCATGCGTGAAGATCATTTCGATGATACGCAGGCCCACATTGCGGCCTGTTTGGACCGTCTGGACCGAAAGCGATCGGAGCAGGTCATGAGAGAGCTCATTGCCAGACTGAGAACGGCTGAACGCGAAGGCCGTATGGACGAGGTGCGCCTGCTGAATGTGCAAATCAATGAGGTACGGATGCGGAAAGCCGGCACGCCGACCGCCGGTGTGGTTTCAGTGGTTTCATTGGTGAAGGAGTAGTCATGCCGAAACAAGAGTTGCTCGGTGAGGTGAAGAAGCTGATCACGATCGGGAAGGAAAAAGGCTTTCTGACGTATGACGAGCTCAACAGCACCTTGCCAGCTGAAGTCGTGTCTTCAGATCAGTTTGGCAGCATTATGGCGATGTTCGGTGAAATGGATATCGAAATCATCGAGGCGAACGATGGGGATCGGCCTCAGAAACGATCTGAAGGCGAAGTCGGCGAAGAAATAGAAGACGTCGAGTCGGATTCCGAGGAGGAAAACGAGAAGGCGATTGATCTGACGCCTGGCGCGCTCAGTCGTACCGACGATCCCGTGCGGCTTTACCTCAAGGAAATGGGGAGTGTGGCGCTCCTCAGCCGTGAAGGCGAGATCGAAATCGCAAAACGGATTGAAGAGGGGAAAAATGATGTCGCGTCGGTGATCTACGGCATGCCGATGACCATTGAATTCGTCTTGGCTCTCCGGGATCAGCTCAAGAACGCCAAGATTGATGTGCGCGAGATCGTGCCGGTTCAGGAGACCGAAGAGGACTTTGAAGAGGACCAGCCACCGGTGGAGCGGGATTACGAGGAATTGCGGGTCAAAACGCTTGAGTCGTTGAATGCCGTGCGGAAGGTCTCGCTTGCGCTGAAGGCGTTGGCCGAGAAGGGCAAGCATCTCGGAGGCGATCCGGTCAAGCAAAAGAAGTTCAAAAAGCAGTTCGATGCGATCCGTCAGCAAGTAGTGAACAAAATTGAATCGGTCAACCTCCATGGTGTGCTGAAAGACCGAATGGTCCAGCGTGTCCGCGATCTGGCGGTGCAGATCCGTACCGCCGAACGGGAAGCGGTCAGCTGCCAACGACGGATCGGTGTGGGGGGAGAGGCCGGTGCCGAACTGTTGAGGAAGATGTACCGGAGCCGTCAGGACTTCTTGGCGGTCAAGCGGAAGACCGGGGTGTCGGAGGAAGCTCTGGTGGAGATTCGGAAGGTCTATCAAACCGCCAAAGCGAAGATTCGTCAGTTGGAAATGGAAGAGGCGCTTGTTCCGGCTGAAGAGATCAAGGATGCGGTCAAGCATCTCGATTTAGCCGAGGAGAAGGTAAAGCGTGGGAAGGCTGAGTTGGTCGAGGCGAATTTGCGGCTCGTAGTCAGCATCGCAAAGAAATACACGAACCGAGGTCTCCAGTTTCTCGATTTGATTCAAGAGGGCAATATCGGACTGATGAAGGCGGTAGACAAGTTCGAGTATAGGCGCGGGTACAAGTTCAGTACCTACGCCACCTGGTGGATTCGGCAGGCGATTACCAGAGCTATTGCGGATCAAGCACGAACGATCCGGATTCCAGTTCACATGATCGAAACGATCAATAAGCTCATTCGAACCTCCCGGCATCTCGTGCAGAAGCTGGGTCGTGAGCCGCTTCCCGAAGAGATCGCCGAGCGCATGGATCTGCCGTTGGACAAGGTCCGGAAAATTCTCAAGATTGCCCGTGAGCCCATCTCGCTCGAAACGCCGATCGGTGAAGAAGAAGACAGCCATCTGGGCGATTTCATCGAAGACAAGAAGGCCGTGTCTCCGCTGGAAGCGGCCATTCGCTATGACTTGCAGCGGCAGATCAACAGCGCCTTGGAAACCTTGACGCCCCGCGAAGAAAAGGTGCTGCGCAAGCGGTTCGGCATCGGCGAAGCGACGGATCACACATTGGAAGAAGTCGGACAGGACTTCGAAGTCACTCGCGAACGCATCCGGCAAATCGAAGCCAAGGCCTTGAGGAAATTGCGGCATCCGAGCCGCAGTAAAAAGTTGAGGAGTTTTGTCGAGAGCTTGTAAATTTCCGAGTTCAAGAGGACGTGATTTGACTCTGCTCGGAGCGGCGGCCTAGAATCGCAATTCGGTGATGACACCTGTCGAGATTGTGGCTGACGGAAGCTGTCAGGTGTGAGTCACTCATCCAGACGGCAGCCTGAGTTCGAACCGTTTCGATCGGGCCCATAGCTCAGGTGGTTAGAGCGGCTGACTCATAATCAGCTGGTCCTAGGTTCAAGTCCTAGTGGGCCCACCACTCCGGAGGGGGTGCCGGACCCCTTCAGTGCGCCGGCATTGATGGAAAGGATACGTTGAACCAAAAGCTTTCCCCGCTCATTGAACTGCAAAAGTTCGATCTCCGAATCATGGAGATTACTGAAATCCGCCGAAAAATCCCCGAACGTCTTCATGCTGCCGAGGCTCCTCTTCAAGAGGCTAGTCGGATTCTAAATGACACAAAGACCGCCGTCGAGGCTGCTGTTAAAGAACGTCGTTCGCACGAAAAGGACCTAGAGGCACACGAGGCGCATACAGACAAGATGAAATCGCACGCGGCAAGCCTGAAGACCAATAAGGAGTATCAGGCTCATTTGTTTGAGCTGGAGCTGGCCAATAAGAAGCGAGGAGACTTTGAAGAAAAGATTCTGTTGACGATGGAGAAGATCGATCAGCTCCAGAACGTCACCAAAGGGCTTCAGGAGAAAAGCAGCGCGCTTGAGAAGATGTTTACACAGGAGAAGCAGAGACTAGACGCACAGGATAAGGAGCTTTCAACGGAACTGGCTCAACTTGAACTCCGCCATCGAGAGGCTTCTGTGAAGGTTGAGAAAGCCCTACTCGATCGGTACAACCAGGTCAAAGCTTCGCGGAAAGATCACCCTCTTGCAGCAGTCCGTGACGGCATCTGTCTTGGCTGCCGTCTCCAGATCCCGCCGCAACTTATTGCGCAAGTCAAACGATCGGAAGATTTGCACCTCTGCCCCTATTGCCGCCGGATCCTGTATTGGGAAGGTGAACCAATCGCGGAAGGCACTCCCGCATTAGAAAGCAAGCCCTCGGACCTCGAAGTAGGGGAGTCAGCCTAGGTCAGTCGTTCCTGGACCATCCAGTGTCTCACTTCGCAAGCAGGGAACCGATCAGGGTAGAACCGGGCGGTCTACGTTGAATCTAATGTAATACACAAGTATCTCGTTCGATACGGGTAATGGTTGCCGCCTCGCGGTCTCATCTTCCTGATACAAGCCCCATCGAATATCTTCTCAGCCACGCGAAGTGGCTGCTGTGAGCGCTCTTGGTATGGGGAAGTTCATGGCGCTTCCTGTTTACTTTCGCACATAGCGCACGCCGCGGGGATGTCAGTAATCGACGTTTCCTCATATCAATGCCAGACTGCTACGTGTCCGAAGTAGCGACCCCCCTCTTTTGTATTATTGAAGCGTGTCGAAATTTACGGTTATTCATGTCCAATATCAATGCGTTATGAGATGTTAGCATTCTATCTCAATAGACAACAGTGAGTTTCGAGCCATCACTTTCTAAAGCCAGACTTCGGTCTTGCACGTTACGAGTGAAGCCTTCCATCCGCCTTAGTGTAAATTCAGGTCTTTTTTGTAATTTGCTAAGGGATGACCCTATGGACCAGGAGAAAGAATTCTTGTTTAGTGTCATAGGGACTTTTCATCGGTGTCGCTCTGACACTCTCGCTGGCAAAGCCCGCTTGGTATCCGAACACTTACCAGGCCAGAACCGGTCTCGTAATTAACATCGTCTCCTTCATCTTGTTGCTTGGGGCAACGATATTGTGGGCTACTTCGCCATGACCTCCTCCTCAACGATACTGGCAAGTCACAAATAGAGGAGAATAACGGCGTGGATCCTTAACGAGCGAAAGAGGCGGACTTTCTAAGGTGATCGACACGCAGAAAACGTTGATGTCTGACTTTTCTACTTTCAGACGAACAGTAGTTCCCGTTCAGTTTGGTATGAGGGACCTTCCAGCGACAGAACGGGCTGAACGCGTGCCCGGCAGGCACGGTACTTTCTAAGGGGTGACGAGCAATGGTTGCGCAGGTTTCACGCATCAAGCGAGGTAGCTTCTATGTTGCGATGGTGCTCATCAGCCTGTTGGTGGTCGAGGCCGGCTTTCGTGCAGTGCTTGCCTTTCAGGTTGGGCCCAGCGTGCTCTACTATGGCACGCGCTTCCAACGACAGAACGTTCCTGCCGCCACTAATAATCACACGGTCATGCAGCACGAGAATACTCAACAGGGATACACGAAATTCTTTCCACATGAATTGAAGATCGACCATGACCCGGCGACGAACGAAACCTTCAGGGTGTCCATCAATTCCCAGGGATTCCGTGGTGGAGAAATCGAAGAAACAAAGAAACCGGGAGTCATCCGCATTGTGACGCTCGGCTCCTCTTCCACCTTCGGCTATTATGACCGCGATCACGAAACCTATCCCTACTATCTCGAGCAGAAACTCAACAAGAACTCAGAGGGAACCGGGAGGTTTGAAGTTATTAACCTCGGTATTCCTCATCTCCGTTCGGAGGAAATACTCGCCCTCTTCTATGCGGAGGCGATACCGTTGCATCCGGACGTGGTCACTTTTTACGAAGGGGCCAACGATGCGGCTAGAGGAAACTCCAGTGTGAATGAGGGCGACAGGAAGAATTCTGCCCAGAGACAGAAACAGTCGGTAATCGCACCGTTGAAGGCTGTTTATGGAATGGTGCGAGACCACCTCGTCACGGTCGCGTTTATCGACAGCATTCGGCAGAACATGATCGCCGAGCCGACGTTCAACCGCGGACAGGTTGAACGGCACATGGCGAGCACGAGCGAACATTTCCTTGGAAATATCGACGAGCTGTATCAGGAATGTCAGCGGCGTGGAATCATTTTTGTGGCTCTCAAACAGCAGGCGAAGTCCCATATCGTCAAGGAAGCGGATATGAAGGGCGTCACCTATGCCCAAGAAGTTCAAATGATAAAAGACAAATTGGAAAAAGAAGGTGCAATTAAGACCAGGGAACTCCATCTCCTTACACACAACATTCTCACAACTGATCTCGAACATTGGGCGGCTTTCAACCATGTACCATTTGTGAACATTCAGAAGGTGCTTGATCAGGACAGAGATGTCCTGATGAGCTGGGTGCATCTAAGCCCTCGAGGCAATCGCATGATTGCAGATGCCCTGGCCGAGAAGATCCGGCAATTGGTCGGCCACCACACTGTGCGTCAACCAGAGTCCAGAACTCAACTGTCGTTCGGCTCCTGAAGCCTCTCGCAAACATTGAAGCGGATGATGTAGGGGCACTCCATCCGGTTTCATCAATCGGAGCGCACAAAAAGTCTGGAGGGCGGACACATAGGGTGACTGATCGCGCGAGTTTTTCCAGAAAGAATGGCTCCGAGCTTCAGAAGCCAAGGAAGGTGTTCACAGAGAAGCCCTCCCCACATGTTGCTCGCACTCATGGCGATCGTGGCGAACAGCGATCCGCTGCGGATGCGTGGCCCAATCTCCTTTCTCCAATGCTCGGCATACAGGCGCCCAATAGCCTCAAGGTTTTGGTCGCTTCTTCCAGACGGCGCCGACCCAACAAGACAATGACACAAGATCCACGCAGATTGGATGGCCATGTTAATACCGTCTGCAATGATAGGATGCGCTTCCCCGGCGGCATTGCCCGCAAAAAACATCCCGTGGCTGGCGCAGCTCCGAACGCCTGGGCGAAGAGGTCCGGTGGCGTACCATTGTCCGTCGAGGGAGGCCTGCGCACAGACCTGACTCACTGCCTCGCTCGACTGTTGAATATAAGCGAAAGCTGCCTCCGCGGCTTTCCGATTTGGCCAACGATGCCGACATTGCTCCAGCGTGTCCCGCCGTATACAAAAGGAGAAGCTGGCTCGGTTCTCATCGGCATACACCATTCCACCGTACCCCCCTGGGAACATCACCAAGGGCATCAACTCAGGTAAAAGGTCACAGTTTCGGAGGCGGGCTTTAAAGGCAAAGAGGTCGGTGGGGTGAGGCGTCGGCTCCCCGAACTGAAACGGTGACCGCTGACCCCAAGATCCCTGGGCGGCGATCACGAGTCGGCTGGAGAGCCGATTGACCTCGTCCGATTCTTTTGAGCGGATCGTGCAACAAAAAACATCGCCCTTTTTTACAACTTCGTCGAGGCTCCAAGGTTGCCAGATCTCCGCGCCCGCCACAGCGACCTCCCTGAGGAGCAGCAGGTCTAGACGTTCACGCGTAATCGCTCTTCCCCATCGATAGCCAGAAACTTGCGCGTGGGGCATCTCGGTCACAATCTTCTTTGCGCCAACGAAGAGGCCAAGGCTTCGGATCTCCGGCCCGGCGGATTGAACCAGCGATTCATCAAGACCTAGCTCGCGCAGTAACTGCAGGCTGGGCGCCGAAATGAATTCGCCGCATACTTTTGGCCTCGGAAATCGCTGTTTCTCAACGAGAGCAACCGACCAGCCCGCGCGCGCGAGCAGTAGACCGGCTGTGGAGCTGGCTGGACCTCCCCCAATGATGATGGCATCATAGATCATTGACAGACGGGCGGTATTGGGCCAAGAAGCAGTGAGTGAAGAGTCCCGCCGCGTACTCCTGGAGGTCACAGTCGCTGCAGGCTGGCCAAAGTTGGCTCAATTCCATTCCCATGAACCCTGCCCGAACGCTTGTCCATGCATCATGCAGCGAAACCGTATTGCACCCGATCAACCAGAGCAGCCGCGCTCCCACAACCGCCCGATGGGATCGTCGCGGCTCGCATGCCACAAAGACTCTGGCCCGTTTCGCAATGCCCTGTAAGCAGGCCGCAAGTTCGTCATCCATGAAATGATGGAGCACTAAATTGGCGATCATGACATCGGTTCGGTCGCTTGATGGTCGCGCGAGCCAGTCTCGAATATCCGCGACGACCGCCTCCACGCTCCAATTCAAGGCTGCGAACGCCTCACGAGTCTCGCGAGTGATCAGATTCTGACGATCGACGATGGTGAGCCGTACGTTACGCCAGCCGAGGCCGCGCGCGAGGCGGAGCATCAGCCGACCATCCCCGCCTCCTAAATCAATCACGGTGACTGAAGACTTCAGGCGGATGACACGGCTGAGCATGCGACTGAGAATTTGCGGATGCCGCATCCAGGCATTCACACGTTGGAGGTCACGCCGAGAACGCTGGGCGCTGGGATCATCAGCCGGCAGAATATCGAGCCATTCTGGTTCTACGGAACGATGCATGACGTCACGACTCCAGATTAATTGTTCATCGCTGGTTTCCGCTCACACGAAGCAACGCGCCATGACAGCTAAACCCTGCGCCAAAGGATGAAACCCACCACCAGCCGTCCGGCGCGCTCCCCCTCATGGCCGCCTGCAAAACAAAAAATACGGAGGCACTGCTCAGGTTTCCGAATTCGCGCAGCACCCATCGGCCCCAACGAAGATCCGCCGAGTCAAGTCCGAGCCGTTTCTCTAAGGCGCCCAAGACCTTACGACCCCCCGGATGCAGAATCCACGCTGCAATCTCGTTAGATGAAACGCCGCTGGCAGCAAGGACCTTCTGGAGCACTTGGTCCGCATACTCCCCGACGCAGTCCGGCACCTGACGTGACAGCACATTGCGGAGTAGGCCACCCCGCTGTTCAAAACGGAGCAGATCGCGATGTTCGGGGCAGGTTATTGATTCGGAGGCCCTCCATTCGATCACGGGACCTCGATCACTCGGTTGATCGCTCAGCACGAGAGCCCCGGCGCCATCGCCGAACAGGCAGGCGCTGATCAGTACCCCCGGATCATTATCCAGGTACATCGCAGCACTACAGACTTCAACGCAGATCGCCAGAAGGTGCCGACAGTGTTTGGACGTGATGAGAGCTTCGGCCACACGCCAATTCGGGATCGCCGCCCCGCAACCCAGCCCAACCAAATCCAGGGCTATGACATCTGAACGCAAATCCAGACGCTCCGCGACATAACTTGTCAGGCCGGGACAGAGGTACCCGGTGCAGGTGGAAATGATCACACCATCGATTGCATCCGGCCGCAAACCGGCGTCCGCGAGGGCTCGTTCGGCTGCTTCACTGGCGAGGAAGGGAGCGTGTCGGAGGAATCGACTCTGCAGCGCATCAGGGCTTATATCGAACGCTTCATCCAGGGATTTGAGGGCAAAATGCCGATTCTCGATCCCGTCTTTTCCACAGAGCACCTTCTCCAGGATTCTGCGTGAACGATCTGTGAGTTCAGGAAATTGCTGGGCCGTTTGCATCGCGGCCCAACAGTCACGTTGGGTGTAACGGTAGGGAGGGACGGTTGTACCTAGCCCGGTGACAAACATGGGCATTCCTCCTATTGGATGTCGATCCAGCCTTCCATTCCTCGGTGACGATGGCTCTTGAAGAAGAGCAGCTTCTTATCGCAGTAAAATGTGCCGGTACCGGATCGAGTGGGAGTGAATCGAAGGATCGTCCTGTCGCCTCCTGCGACATCTGCTTCTAAACGCAAGTCAGCGTCAGCGTCCTGCAAGATGAAATTATGCGGCACCAGCCAACTCTTGTTCTCGAGTATTAACTCAACCGGACTGCCCACATGGAGCACCAGATGATCCGGGATGTAGGAATAACTCTCCATCACGATCGTCGCCCGTTGCACTCCGTCCGCGCTGGGTTCCACCACAAGGGTTGCTGCAAGAGAAGGTGATGAGTCAGCTAGAGAAACCTGAAGGAGCCAAAGGCCCCAAAAAACTGCGACTGCGATGTTCCGAGCGGCCGATCTGCGCGCCGCAAATTCCTCCCTTGTATGGTTTTGCCGATAGATTTTCATGGCTATTCCCCCTAGAAGTTGACGAGGAGACGCGCTGCGTCTCGTGTTTCGTGCCAACTGAACGATGTGTTGCCATTGCCGTTCCAACCATGTGTCACACTATAGGATGAGGATTTATTGGTGTCTTATCCTGGAGTCTGGCTCTCTTGACATTGACTTGTTACGTGCCAATATACTTGTCGTAGCGTCCGGCGCAGTTTGCAGAACGTCCCTCCTTCTGTGGGGAGAAACCACATGGAAGTCCTTTCCGAAGTCCTGAAAGCTGTGAAGCTCGACGGAGCCGTGTTCTACAACGCGGAGTTTTCCGCACCCTGGGCCGCCCATTCGATCGACGCGCGCACCGTCGCTTCGTACCTATCGCCGAACTCACAGCACGTGATTATCTTTCACCTGCTGACCGAGGGGCGCGGCTATGCACATGTCGAGGGTGACGACCGACCGATTCCACTGAACGCAGGGGACATCATCGTCGTTCCTCACGGCGATGCGCACATTTTGGGAAACGGTCAGTCGGTCACGCCGGTGGACCGTGCTCGAGTGCTGGAACAAGTTCTATCTCAGGGGCTCAGAGTTTCCCGGATGGGTGGAGGGGGCGAGGTCACCAAATTCGTGTGTGGCTACATGTCCTGCGATCCGCAGCTGAGCGGGGTTTTTCTTGGCGGGCTTCCACCAATTTTCAAGGTGAGCATTCGCGACGATGCGTCAGGTCAGTGGTTGGAAAACTCTCTCCGCTATTCGGTGGATTCGGTCGATGCGGCGAGACCGGGGGGTGAAGCCGTGCTTGCCAAATTGTCCGAGGTCTTGTTCGTCGAAACGTTGCGACGTTACATCGCGCTGCTTCTGCGTGAACAAACCGGGTGGTTGGCCGGTGTCCGCGACGCGGAAG
Organism: Nitrospira sp.; assembly: GCA_025934915.1. Lineage (GTDB taxonomy): Bacteria > Nitrospirota > Nitrospiria > Nitrospirales > Nitrospiraceae > Nitrospira_D. Next base: position 2,615 of record JAICWG010000035.1, on the reverse strand, counting down.
TTGGGAAAGCCTTGGCTCTGCTGCATCGCACACCGGCCCATCCTTGGACGATAGCCACGCTTGCGGACGAAGTCGGCATGTCTCGTTCAGTGCTAGCAGAGCGGTTCCGACGGTATCTCTCGGAAACCCCAATGGCCTACCTCACGCGCTGGCGGCTTCAGCTCGGTGCGCAACTGCTTTCCTCCACGAACAGAAGCGTGGCGCATATCGCGGGCGATGTGGGCTATCAGTCGGAAGCATCTTTTAACCGCGCTTTTAAACTCGAGTTCGACCTTCCCCCCGCACGATTCCGCAAACAATCCAGGTCTGCCCATAGCAAAGCCTCCCGCCACGCATCGACGGACAGTCCGCGCAGCGCGAAACGATGAGCAATGGGATGCACGCAGCCAGGGCATGGGATGTCTCAGCAGCATGAATCTGATCGATATGGGGCGTGTGACGAACGTACCTTGCATCCTCGTACGCAATGTGCAAACTGCGGTGAGCAGGTTGCACGAACCGGGGGTGAGAGCAGTTTAGGAGAATTCTGTCAGCACGGCTTGTGTGGTCTTGAAATGTAATTTGGCCACTGAGTCCAGCCGTTCTCGTCCGTGTTTCTTGATGATCATCTTCGCGGCGAGTTCGACAGCCGGAGAGGCGCCTTTTGGTAGGGTGGTGCCGACTTCGCCGGAAAGCCGCTTCAGCCGTATCAAAAATTCCGCTCGTGCAAGCACGGATGCCGCGGCGACGGCCAAATCCGATTCGGCTTTAGTCCGTTGTTCCAGCACAATCTTTCGACCCTTTTCTTGCAGTACGTTGAGAATCAGCCGTTCGTCTCCGAACTGATCAGAGATGGCTCGATCACAGGTCACTCGTTCGAGCAAGGTTTCAAGCGCCTTGGCATGACCCCAGGCAAGCAAGCGGTTCAGATTTTTGATCTTGCTGTAGAGTTCGTTGTACTTCTTCGGCCCAATAGCGATAACACTGTGCGGGCAAATGGTCTTGATGTCGGGAGCCATTTCCAAGATTCGGCCGTCGGAAATTTTCTTGCTGTCGCGGACCTCCATCAGTTTCAATTCACTTTGCGTGGTCGCATCCACAAACACCGCGGCAATGACCAGGGGGCCGAAGTAATCTCCCTTCCCGGATTCGTCGATGCCGATGCGTTCAATCGTGTTGCGAGGATGTGACGTTGTCATGAGACTCGCGCTTCCTCTAGAAATCCCTCCTAGGGCGCGGTAATCTACCAATCAAATTCATGGTGGTCAATCGCGCGGGGATCTGGTAGTGGGTCAATTTGAGAAAACCCGTTGAATCGCTCGACAAAACTGCCAGGCACCCCCTCCGATGATGAGGATCGCAACACATAGAGGGATGCCCGCAGAAGGATGCCCGCTCCCTTCCCCCTGAAGCTTGATTCCTGTTGCAACGTATCATAACGTCCTTATGTGGCACTCTTAAGACAACGCCCTCCCGTGGCCTACCAATTCCAGAACAAGAGCAAATTCGCCCTTCAGACCTTCAACAACGTTCACGTTCACAACCAACTCAAGCAAGAAGCCTTCCGCCTGTCTGACGGCATACGAGTCATGCCCGGCGTTCCAGTCCACAACCTTGGTGTCTGGAAAGAGTGGCTCGGCTCCATCCGGATGGAGAACCTTGAAGTAGCCAATCTTGTGCTTTTCGTCGAGGAACCGTCCGACAACCCTGAAATATTTGATGATGTGTATGAACGCCTCGGCGACGACCTGGGCCGATTGTTCCATTTAATGCATCTCAGAAGCGGCATCGAGTACCATGGCGCCGATTTATTGCTCGGCTCATCCGAACAGAGCACGCCGAAGATTTGGCGGATGAGCCGGCAACCGACGTTCTTTCCAAGCAAAGGATGCCGGAGAGCGCCCGTCACAAAGGAATGGCTTGAAGACGCCATCACGCTCTGCGCCGGCGTCATCACCCTGGAAACAAACAAAGCCGAGCGTGTCATTCGCGGTCTGGATACATTACTCAAGGGTTTGAAGGAAAAAGCAGGACAGAACCGGCTCCATCAGTTTGTCCGCTCCTTGGAGGCCCTCATTCTGCCGGATGAAGGCAAGACCACGAAACAGTTCACGCACCGCTGCCAGACGTTCGCGCGAGCGGACCATGACACACAATCTCTCCTACAGGAAGCATTCAAGATGCGCAGCGCTACGGAACACCTGCACCCATGGGACAATGCCGTGCAGCATTATCTCGTAGAGCAACGAGAGGCCGTGTGCTGGCAGAGAACACGACAAATCGAACACCTGGCCTGTGACGCATATTCACGGGTGCTGCGTAACGCCGCCCTCCGTAAGCACTTCGTGACGGACGACGCGATCGCGAACTTTTGGAAAAAACTGTCAGACAGTGAAAGGCGTTCGCTGTGGGGAGACCCTCTCGATATCACGCTGGGACCTCTGGTTCAAGAAAGGGTCACGCTTTGACGTGAGGCATCGCCCACGAGCCAGTGTTACGATGCTATCAGGCTTTCACTCCTTCAGTCGTTTTTCTCTCCGCGAATATCTCGACGCCGCTGGCATCGTCGACGACACAGGTGAGCCGCTCTTCATAAGCATAGGCAAGAGGAGAGAAATTCAAACTGACCCACTACC
>JAICWG010000238.1 GCA_025934915.1 Nitrospira sp. | reverse complement strand
TTGCGCGACGTTACGCTCAAGCCCTCTTCGAGCTCCTCGATCAATCAACCATCGAAGCCACACGGGGGATGCTCACTGGCCTCGGTCAGGCCATAAAGGAGTCAGCCCCGCTTCGCCACGTCGTGGCCTCCCCTGTGTTCGGGGTGGAGGAAAAAATCGCCGTCCTGACCGCGCTCGGCGATAAGCTGGGGTGTCCTCCGGCCGGTCAAGCGTTTTTGGGGCAGCTGGTGAAGAAGAATCGGGTCGCCTTTCTGCCGGAAATCGCCGATGCATTCGGGAAGTTGGTCGATCAATCAAAACGGACGCAGCCGGTAACTGTTTCCTCCGCAACGGCTCTTCCACCGGCAGAGCAAGATCGAATCAGGATACGCCTACGCGAAACCCTCAAGCGCGAAGTCGATGTGACGTTTCAGACCGATGCCGGTCATCTCGCCGGCATGCAGATTCACATCGGCAGCACGGTGGTCGACAGCACCGTCCGGGGTCGCTTGCGCGATTTGCAAGTCCTGTTGACGCGAGAATAAGGAGTAGCCATGCAGATCAGGGCAGAAGAAATCAGTGCGATCATCAAAGAAAAGATCAAAGGTTTCGATAAACAGGTCGATGTCAAGGAGACAGGATCCGTCATTCAGGTCGGCGACGGCATCGCCAATGTCTATGGCCTCGCTGGAGCCATGGCCGGCGAGATGCTCGAATTCCCCGGCGGTCTCTACGGCATCGCGCTGAATCTCGAAGAAGACAACGTCGGCGCCGTGTTGATGGGCGACGATGTCGGCATCAAAGAAGGCGATCCGGTCAAACGTACGGGCCGTATCGCGGAAATTCCGGTCGGCGAAGCGCTCGTCGGTCGAGTCGTGAACGCCATCGGTCAGCCGATCGACGGCAAGGGTCCGATCAAATCGCAGCATTCGTCCCGCATCGAAGTCGTGGCGCCCGGCGTGAACACCCGCCAATCCGTTCGTGAGCCGCTGCAGACGGGCATCAAGGCCATCGACGCCATGATTCCTATCGGTCGCGGTCAGCGCGAATTGATCATCGGCGACCGCCAGACCGGGAAGACCGCCATTGCGGTCGATACGATCATCAATCAAAAAGGCCTGAATGTCTTCTGTATCTACGTCGCCGTCGGTCAAAAGCGCTCGACGGTCGCGCGAGTGGTGAAGACGCTCGAAGAAAACCATGCCATGGAGTACAGCATGGTGGTCTCCGCCAGCGCCAGCGACCCGGCGCCGATGCAATTCCTGGCGCCCTTTGCAGGCGCCGCGATCGGGGAGTATTTCCGCGACAACGGCAAGCATGCGCTGATCGTGTACGACGACTTGTCCAAACACGCGGTCGCCTACCGCCAGCTTTCGTTGTTGCTCCGCCGGCCGCCGGGACGTGAAGCCTATCCGGGCGATGTGTTCTATCTCCACTCACGGTTGCTGGAACGCGCGGCCAAGCTGAGCGACAAACTGGGTGGAGGCAGTCTCACAGCGCTTCCCATCATCGAAACGCAGGCCGGCGATGTATCAGCGTATATTCCGACGAACGTCATTTCGATCACGGACGGTCAGATCTATCTGGGGAGCGATCTCTTTTACTCCGGTATCCGTCCGGCGATTAACGTCGGTCTGTCGGTCTCCCGGGTCGGAGGATCCGCGCAGATCAAGACCATGAAGCAGGTGGCCGGTACGCTCCGGTTGGACCTCGCGCAGTATCGTGAAATGGCAGCATTCTCCCAGTTCGGCAGCGAACTGGATAAGGCAACCCAGATGCAGCTGGCGCGCGGTGTACGCATGGTTGAATTGCTCAAGCAGGGGCAGTATAAGCCGATGCCGGTGGCCGATCAGGTTCTCTCGATCTACGCGGGTGTCAACGGATTCCTCGATGATGTGCCGGTCGACAAGGTGCAGCAGTTTGAGGGCGATCTGCTCCACTACATCCAGCAGAACCATGCGGAGCTGAAAAAGGAAGTCACCACCATCGGCAAGATCGACGACAAGGTCGGTGGCCGCTTGAAAGAGATCATCACGACCTTCAAGCAGAAGATGGGATACGGAGCGAAAGCGTAAGCACAGGACTGAATATCGAGGACTCAGGACTCTGAGACGGACGGCAGGGAGCTGGGTTTGCAATCTCAGTCCTCAGCACTCAGTCCACAGCCCTAATGGAATACAATGCCTAGTCTTCAATCGTTGCGCCGTAAGATAGCGGCCTTCAAGAATACTCAGAAGATCACCAAGGCCATGAAGATGGTGGCCGCGGCGAAACTCAAGCGCTCCCAAGACCGCATTCTTTCCGCGCGTCCCTATGCCCATAAGATGCGTGGAGTATTGAGCAATCTGAGCCGGCGTGTGAACCGCTCTTCCCATCCCCTTCTGCAGAAACGCGAAGGGAAGAGGATCGAGGTGCTCGTTGTCACGAGCGATCGCGGGTTGTGCGGCGGCTTCAACGGCAACATCGTCCGCAAGAGTTCCGAATTCGTCCGGCAGTGCGAATCTCGTGGCTTGCAAGTAAATCTGAGCATCATCGGCCGCAAAGGGCGCGACTATTTTAGACGGCGCAGCTGGCCGATCCGTCAGGAGTGGACCGGCATCTTCGATAAACTCAGTTTCGAGCATGCCATCGACATCGGCGGCGACCTTACGGATAACTTCGTCAAGGGCACGTTCGACGAGCTGTACATCGTGTACAACGAATTCAAATCCGCCATTCAGCAACGCGTGATCGTTGAAAAACTCTTCCCCGTCGATGCTCAGGTTGAGTTCGGCGCTGCGCAAATGGAAGGGACGACCAGCGGCAGTTACCTGTATGAGCCGGATGAGGCGGAACTGTTGAATGCCCTGGTGCCGAAGCATTTCCAAGTGCAGGCCTACCGGATCTTGCTGGAGTCGGCGGCCGCCGAACACGGTGCCCGTATGGCCGCCATGGATGGGGCGACGCGCAACGCCGGTCAGCTCATCAAGAAGGTAACGCTCTACTACAACAAGACCAGACAGGCTGCGATTACGAAAGAACTCATGGATATCGTCGGCGGCGCCGAAGCGTTGAAGTAAGACAGTCCTGAGTGCTGAGAAGTGAGTGCTGAGAAATGGAAGTCCCACTCAGCACTTGAGCAAAGGAGTCCTACAGTGAGTACAGGAAAAGTCATTCAAGTCATCGGACCGGTCGTGGACGTGGAATTCCCTCCAGGCCAATTACCCAACATCTACAATGCGATCAAGGTGACGCAGGAAGAGAATAAGGCGGCGGGTACACCTGCCATTAGAATCACCCTTGAAGTTGCTTCGCACCTGGGCGAAAACCGAGTCCGCAGCATCGCGATGTCCACGACCGATGGTCTGACGCGCGGAATGGATGTGCAGGATACCGGAGCTCCGATCTCGGTGCCGGTCGGACGCGAAACCCTCGGTCGCCTCATTAATGTACTCGGCGAGCCGGTCGATGAACGGGGCCCGATCAAGGCAAAGAAGACGTATCCCATTCACCGCCCTGCTCCGAAGCTGGAAGACCAGGAAACCAGGACGGAAGTCTTAGAGACTGGGATTAAAGTGGTCGATCTGCTTGAGCCGTACAGCAAGGGCGGCAAAGTGGGACTGTTCGGCGGCGCCGGCGTCGGTAAGACCGTCATCATCATGGAGCTCATCAATAACATCGCGTTGCACCATGGTGGATTTTCCGTATTCGCCGGCGTCGGCGAACGCACCCGAGAAGGGAACGACCTGTGGCACGAGATGCAGGAGTCGAAGGTTATTGATCCGGACGATTTCACCAAGTCCAAAGCCGCGTTGGTCTATGGCCAGATGAATGAGCCGCCCGGCGCGCGACTTCGCGTGGGACTGACCGGCCTCACGGTCGCGGAATATTTCCGCGACGAGGAGAATCAGGACGTATTGCTCTTCGTGGACAATATTTTCCGATTTACCCAGGCGGGTTCGGAAGTGTCCGCGCTGCTGGGCCGCATGCCTTCCGCCGTCGGCTATCAGCCCAACCTTTCAACCGAAATGGGTGCCTTGCAGGAACGCATTACATCGACCAAGCGAGGTTCGATCACCTCCGTGCAGGCCATCTATGTGCCGGCCGACGATCTGACCGATCCGGCTCCGGCGACGGCGTTTGCACACTTGGATGCGACCACCGTGCTGTCACGGTCACTCGCCGAGTTGGGCATTTACCCGGCGGTCGATCCCCTAGACTCGACTTCGCGAATTCTCGACCCTCAGATCATCGGGGAGGAGCATTACAAGATTGCGCGCGGCGTGCAGTCCGTCCTCCAGCGGTACAAGGACCTTCAAGATATTATCGCGATTCTTGGTATGGACGAGTTGTCGGAAGATGACAAAATGGTCGTGGCTCGCGCCAGGAAGATTCAACGCTTCCTTTCGCAGCCCTTCCACGTCGCCGAAGCGTTTACCGGCGCCCCCGGCAAGTACGTCAAACTCAAAGATACGGTACGCAGCTTCAAAGAGATCCTCGACGGCAAGTACGATCACTTGCCGGAGCAAGCGTTCTATATGGTCGGCCCGATCGAAGAAGCCGTGGCCAAAGCGGAGAAGATGGGAGTGAAGGTATAGAGAGTCGGATGAACCGAGCCTCCTCCTTGCTCGAGCAACGCGCGGTCTCGGAAGACTCTCGTTGCATGCGCGCAGTGGAGGACGCTTCGTTTCTCTGCCTCTAGGAGTAAGGCAGTAAGGGAAGGGAAATCATGGCGGGGACGATTCTGCTAGAAGTAGTGACGCCGGAGAGGCAGCTGTTGAGTCAGCAGGTGGATGAAGTCATTGCTCCAGGGTCTGAAGGAGAGTTCGGCGTGCTTCCTGGGCACTGCCATTTCCTCTCAACTCTTCGCATCGGCGAACTTCGTTATCGTGTTGATGGTCAGGCCCATTCAATGGCCGTTCTGTGGGGCTTTGCGGAAGTCACCCCGACCAAGGTCACCGTCATGGCGGAAATCGCGGAAAAGGCGGAAGACATTGATGTGGAACGGGCTACTGCCAAAGTCGCTGAGGCGGAGCGACGCCTTCATGCAGGCGGCTTGCCGTCCGAAGTCAAAGAAGCCCAGATCAGTCTCGAAAAGGCTCGTCTTCGCAAGAAGATTGCGGAACGGACAAGAAAAATCGGCCACGCCTAAACTATCAATTCCCTCACTGCATTGCGTGCATCCCTAAGGTAGGTAACCTCCTCGCGCACAGACTATCCGGTATCCCATTGCGCCTGACCGACAGAGCTGAGATCACTCCGCCGGTCAAGAATGCTGGTTCCTGTGTTGTGCGATTTCTCAAAAGCCCATAGGCATTCAGTGGCCGCTGCTGCTCGACGCTGCTGGACGGCTACTGTCCCAACTGAATACTGATCACGATCACACCCATGGCGGTCTGATCCTCTATCCAGGGAAACCGGGTCCTAACTGAATACTGATCACGATCGCACCCATGACATCATTAACCTTGAAGTCTCGCTTCGGGCTGTCAGGATGGGCATTATGG
>JAICWG010000088.1 GCA_025934915.1 Nitrospira sp. | reverse complement strand
TCGACTCACGTTGCTTGGCAGCCACACAACTGCCGCTTCTAAAAAGGGTTGGCTTATTGCTCAGGCGAGGGAGCTAAGCTGTTTGTCGCCGCCTTTTACTTCTGATTATAACGAGTTTGATATCTCGCTCTGTGAATATTCCAAGAACAAGTTTGAGAAGCTTTCTAAGACTCTGGCCAAAAGGAGAGCAGGTAATCATGTGCAATCCCTGGTGCATTGAGATGGAGCGATGCAGTAAGTTGAGTCCCACACCAAGCAGATCCCGCAGCATGGTCAATTAGGAAAAAGCTTTGAGCCGCGGTGCTAGGCAGCACGTAACAGAGCCTCCTAAATACCTCCACAGCTGGCTGTCCCCCAATGCGAGACATAGTCATTCACCATCATATCTTCAAGAATGCAGGCAGCTCGGTCGACCATTCGCTGCGGAATTCGTTCCGTCAGACATGGCATATGTTGGAGGGCGAGTTTCCATGGTCATCCTTACCCAATAGCGCAGTAATGGCATTTCTCGACGCTCATCCTTGCTGTGTAGCAATATCCTCACACCAAGCGAGAATTATTCGGGACGAGGTATCAGGGAAGTATAGGTTCTTCCCTATTATCTTCATTCGACATCCTATTGACAGGGTGGGTTCATGCTACGCCTACGAACGGGCTACCAATACGGACTACCACACCTCTGTTGCGGCACAGAAAGGATTGGCTTATTACATCGACTATTGCTTAGGCGAGGGTGATAAGTTCGAAACTACGCTATTCCGGAATTACCAGACGCTTCATTTGTCGACCGCCTTTGATGCGATCCTCGATACAAGAACGGCCTTGGCAAGCGAAGGCAATCTGCACGAAGCGATATCGACCATTGATGCACTGCCGGCCATGGGTTTGGTTGAAGAATTCAGTCAGTCTGTGCATCTGTTCCAAGAATGGCTGGCGCCGGTCTTTCATAATATTAAGATTGAGGCAATCACTCAAAATTCAACCGGCAGGCCGGGTAATATCAATGAAAAGACAAACCTAATTAGAGCTGAAATTGGTAACAAGCCGTATGAGAAGTTGCTCGAATATAATGAACTGGATATTCGGCTCTATGAATACTCGAAAAAGAAGTTTGAGCAGCTCCGCGTGGCTTTAAGGGAGCGGAAGAGCAGGTAATCATGTGCAACCCCTGGTGCATTGAGATGGTGAATAACCTACTGGACACGATTCCGGTGAATGCGTGGATATTGGAAGTGGGGTCGAGAAATGATAATGGCTCAGTCCGCAAAATACTTGAACCTAAATCTATCAATTATGTCGGGGTCGATCTATTTGAGGGGAATGGGGTTGATATTGTACTAGATGTGGCGAACTTGCAAGCTCAGTTCGGTGATGACAAGTTTGATGTAGTCGTTTCTACTGAAATGCTGGAGCATTGCAGCAATTGGCAGGAGGCTCTTTATCAAATGAGTAGCGTGCTACGTCACGGGGGCCTGTTGATCATCACCACGCGCTCTCCTGGATTTGAACTGCACGATTACCCTGCTGATTACTGGAGATTCTCACATGACGATTTTGCAGAGATCTTCGGCCCTATAGGAAAGATTCTTCTGCTGAAAGACGATATGACACTTGGCTGGCCATGTGGGGTCGGTATCGCAGTAAGAAAATCAGTCGACCAAGAGATGCTTAGGGACTGGCACGAAAGCATACTGCAGCGCACAGTCCATTCAATGGCGACCGAGAGGGGTGGAAAAGGAGGGGGGGGGGCGGTCGAAAGATCTGTGTCAATAATCTTTGATCAATACAGTCGTTATAAAGCTTGTTCAGACTTGCTTCGCCAAGCCGGTGTCAAAGTAGGCAGCACGATCCTCGATATAGGCAGCGGGCCGGAATGTCTATTCGGCCGATTTTTGCCCGACATGGCGGTCAGTTTCGTTGATCCTCTGATTCCGCTAGGATCTGGAACACAGCGTATTACCGGTAATGTATTTGCGGAAGAATTAAAGGGACGGACATTTGACTGTGCCACGGCGGTAGATGTGCTCGAACATGTACCGCCGGAACATCGGCATTCCTTTCTTCAGCGCGTATCGTCTTTGGGAAAGACTATCCTCGTTCTAGGTTTTCCGACGTCGGATTCGTCCGATGCCTATGAGACTGACCGAGCGATTGATGAACAATACAGGAAAATCACAGGAGTCGAGTATCCGTGGCTGAAGGAACACTATAAGAATGGCCTGCCAACTCTGAGCGCTATCGTAGAGCAGCTGCAGGGGCTGGGCTGGCATTGCCAGGCTGTGGGGCACGGACATGCCCCTTGGCTGCGTGAGTTGTTGGCTTTTGTCATTTGCACATGGGACGACCCGAACTTGAAAGACCTAGTGCTGCAGATTAGCGAGCGATTCAACAAGGAGTTCTATCGATATGATTTCCTTCCGCCATATTATCGGCAATTCGTGATCGCCAGCCGAATCCCATTGGCGCCGATTATCACACCGATACCGGGAGATGCCGGGCTCGCTGAAGGCCGATTCCGTATAATGATGGACGAAGTGCGTGAGAGATATTTCGTGGAAAGTCTGCGGCTACTGTCTGCGGTCAAAACGCAGCGGGCTACGGCAGTGGCCGAGCGGGATAGGCAAATCGTCGAGCGGGATAGGCAAATCGTCGAGCGGGATAGGCAAATCGTCGAGCGGGATGGACAGATTCGGTTGATAGTGAATAGCTGGTCATGGAAGTTGACGCGTCCGTTGCGCATCATTTCAAGGTTGGTTCGCGATGGATTAACCAGTGACGATCGTCAGCGGATAGCACAGAAACTACGGAATTGTTATCACCGGTTGCCGCTGCCGGCCCGAGTGAAAAGACTTGCCAGTTTTGGTTATCACGAGGTGTTAGGCAAAATTATACGATGGTTGCCTCACACCTTGTTTGGTGCGATTCCCTTTTGTGCGCCAACACTCAAGCCAGTTGCTGAACAAGAGGGCTTGCCGGACTACATCATTTGGGGTGTTATTGACTGGCATTTTCGACACCAGAGGCCTCAGCAGATGGCAAAAGCAGTGGCTGGTACGAAACGCCGTGTGTTTTATGTTTCGGCTAATCTGGTTGACGATGATCGAGCTGGTTTTGAAGTGGAGGCATTGGATTCGTCGGGTTTGCTGTTTCAGATAAGGTTGTTTGCAAAAGGAGCCGCGCCAATTTATTTTGAAGCGCCCACTCTGTCTCTTGTCAGTCAATTAAGAGCAAGCATTGGTGAAGTGCTGGAATGGGCTGATTGTGGGCGGCTTGTTTCAATGGTGCAACATCCGTTCTGGTGTGATGTGGCTTCCGTGCTGCCCAATAGAGAACTGGTTTATGATTGCATGGATCACCATGAGGGTTTCGGAGGCGTGAGTGAGAATTTGGCTCAGCTGGAAAAAAAACTGTTCGCCAATTCCGATCTGACAATTACCACCTCTGCATGGTTGGATCAGTCCGTTGCCAAGCATGCGCAACATCATGCCCTGATTCGCAACGCAACAGACTACGAATTATTTTCACAGGTGCCGGAGAGCACGTATGGCGATCCTCAGGGTCGGAGGATTATAGGGTATTACGGCGCAATCGCGGAATGGTTTGATGTTGATTTGGTTGAGGCTGTGGCTAAGCGGCATCCTGAGTGCTCCGTTGTGATAATCGGCGCCGACACAGTCAATGCCGAATCCAGGCTTGGTAAACTGCCGAATATCACTTTCATCGGTGAAGTACCATATCGCAAGCTTCCGCATTACCTGTATGGCTTCGATCTTTGCCTGTTACCTTTCAAAGTGGTTCCGCTCACCTTGGCGACCAATCCTGTTAAGGTCTATGAATATTTGAGTGCCGGTAAGCCTGTGGTTGCAGTCAATTTACCGGAAATGACCCAGTTTGATGGGTTGGTCTATGTTGCCACTGCTCACACTCAATTTCTCGACTCTGTTGATGCGCTTCTATCAGCGCCAGAGTCAAGAAACTTGGTTCAGCGCCGCCAGGACTTTGCGCGGGGCCAAACATGGAGGCATCGTGCCGAAGCGCTTATCCAGCAGGCGGAATCTTCCGATCGTGAAGCCAGGGTCAGCGTCATTGTCGTCACCTACAACAACCTTGAATTGACCCGTGATTGTTTGGCAAGCATCGATGAGCATAGCCAGTATGAGAATCTGGAAATAATCGTCATCGATAATGCTTCCAGCGATGGGTCAGTAGAGTTTCTCAAAAACTGGGCTTTGGTGAATGGGAATCGCAGGTTGATTCTAAATGATAATAACCGGGGGTTTGCAGCAGCCAATAACCAGGGCCTGAACATGGCCACGGGCGATTTCCTAGTCATGCTCAATAATGATACTTATGTAACTGGGGGATGGGTGCGGTCTCTGGTCAATCATCTGAAGCGGAATACAGCCATTGGCCTGATTGGGACCGTCACCAACAACATCGGCAATGAGGCCAAGATCGATATTGCCTACGCGGATATGAGCGAAATGCTTGTCAAGTCCGCCGCGTATACTCGCCGACATGCCGGACAACTGTATCCGTTGCGTACTGTCGCATTTTTCTGCGTGATGATGAAGAGAGAGACCTTTGAGCGCGTAGGGCAGCTGGACGAAACCTTTGGTCGCGGATGGTTTGAAGACGATGACTATTGTCGGCGTATAGAACAGGTAGGTCTGCGCGTGGTGTGTGCTGAAGACGTATTCGTTCATCACCACCTGTCCGCATCGTTCAACAAGCTCAAGCAACAAGACCGGCAAGAGCTGTTTGAAGAAAACAAGAAAATTTACGAGGCCAAGTGGGGCGCATGGATTCCACACGGCTATCGGCAAAATCGTCCGCTGGCGATATCCGATTCTATTGTGCCGAAAATGTATGCTGGCTGGCGGTACATGAGCGGTTACTGTAACGTCTGTGGTAAGTTAAGCCGTTTTTTTTACAAAGAAGTCGAGCTTTGGCGAGAGTCTCTCAATTGCGAACATTGTCATACGATTAGTCGTTACCGATCAATCGCTCAGGGTATTTTACGTGCCATCAGTGAACTGACGGGTAATGAGGCATTGTCTTTGGCAACGCTGCCGTGTGCCGGCACAAAGAAACTCCACGTTTATGACACACAACCCCCCTTCTATGGGCGGGGCTGCGCCTATCCTCTCCCTGATCTCTTGAAGGCAACAGGTTGGATAGAAGTCGAGTTGTCCCAATACAAGCCCAATAAACCATTTGGGGAGGTGCTTGCCGGAGGAGTAACCAATCAAAATCTTGAGTGCCTAACCTTTCCCGATGAGTCGCTTGATCTTGTGATCACCAGCGACGTCATGGAACATGTGCGTCTGGATGACCGGGCGCATCGAGAAATTTATCGGGTGTTAAAACCAGGGGGCATCTATATTTTTACTGTACCTCATGACCGCTCGTTGGAGCAGACCATGATCAGGGTTCAAGTCGATGACCCGGATGATTCTACGAAGGACATGCACTTGCTTGAACCGGAGTATCACGGCGACGCAAATTCTGATGGTAGCACCGGTGTACTTTCCTACCGTGTGTATGGTCGGGATCTTGAATCCTATTTGAGCAGGTTGGGGTTCGAAATAGAGTATTCACGCAAAGACATTGCCAACTTCGGGATATTGAATACCGAATTGTATTACTGTAGGAGGAAGCCTGCGGGGGCAAAGTTCGGTCCAGAAAATGGCTGAGGATGGTGTGTGCGTCCATGCGGGGGCATTTAGGATCAGTTGCATTCTTCCTTGGGAGGATATGCGGAGAAGACATATTAGTCTCACAATGGGGGGTGAACATCAGTTTAGAATAGTTCCTGCAATTCACGCTCAGTTTCAGGTCTTTGGTAGGAGCCCGGGCATCCATCAAGATCCGCATAGTCTTCTGCGCGCTGGCGTCCCGGTTACCAGCACGATCTGTGGTCGACGCACAGGCTATACCGATTCCCAACACATGGCCTGAGGAAAGTTCTCCTTTACCACAGTTTCCTTGGAGTAAGGCGTGTCATGCTCATCTGCCTTTATGCACCGTGAAGCCCATATACTCAAGCCTCCCACCTCACGTACGTTATGCCCTAGCGCAACAGAAATTTGTTCGTTGGATAAGAGGATTGCCTTCGCTTAGCCAGACGGACCTCAGCTGGAACGATTTCAATGCGCAAGTGCTGGTTCAGCGCACTACCTATAAGGGAGTGTTGATCCAAGAGGCAATTATCGATTGGAATGTCCCGCTATTCCAACGCCCTCAGCACATTGCGACTGCACTCGGCAGACTAGGCTATCTGGTTATTTATAAAACCTTCAACCTTTGTGGCGACAATGTAGATGGGTTTAGGGAGATATCTAAGAACGTCTGGCTCACCAATAAAAACCAAGTGAATAAATTGGAAGGTATAGTTCGGTTGGTCTGTTCTACAGATTTCAGACATACATCTGATCTTCTCTTGAACAAGAGGAAAAGAGGGGTTCTTGTCTACGATTATATTGACCACATTGATCCTCAGATTACTGGGGAGAATACCATTCAGCGTCTTATAGCCTTGAAGAATTTCGCTTTCTCTGGCGGAGTGGACTATATCATGGCCTCTGCCAGCCGACTCGAAGCAGAAGCAGTCAAAGCGGTGGGGCGGGATAAAGTTATTCTGATCCAAAATGGTGTGGACAAGGGGCACTATCGCAACCCGGCTCACAAGACTACGGACTTGCCCCCAGACTTTGTGGCTTTCAAGAGCCAATATTCAAATATAGTCGGATATTTTGGCGCACTCGCACCATGGCTGTGGTATGAGGCAATCGCTGAATTGGCCGAAAGGCGGAAGGATCTTGGGTTTGTCTTCATCGGGCCTAGTTACAATGGTGGCCTTGATCAATTACCAACATCGGAGAATGTCCTTTATCTTGGTGTGATCGAATACAGTGTGTTGCCGGCTTATGGGCGGCAGTTTGATGTGGGTATTATCCCATTCGCTCCAGGCGAAATCGCACGTACAACCTCACCTCTGAAATTATTTGAGTATTTCGCCCTTGAAAAGCCAGTGGTCGTGACATCAGAAATGATCGAATGTGTTGTTTTCAAGGAAGTCTTTTCTGGCGATTCGGCCAATACCATCAGCCAGGCCATTGATAAGGCGATAGATGTCAAAGCTAATCCGGAGTTTAAGAAGCGGCTCGCCCAGTTAGCGGACGAAAACGACTGGGATGAGCGTGTACGTAATATGGAATCATTGTTTACTCGATTAAATGACCGAAGAGGTTGACTGAGAGAATGAAGACAATTCTTTGTGTAGTCGGCACTCGCCCCGAAGCCATCAAAATGGCTCCGGTTATCTTGGCGCTAAAGAAAGAACCATGGGCAGATGTCCGTGTTCTGGCGACTGCGCAACATCGTGAGATGCTCGATCAGGTGCTGGGACTTTTTGATATCAAACCCAACATCGACCTCAATCTTATGCAGAAAGAGCAAACGTTGCCGGAGTTGACGGCCCGTTTGATGACGACGCTGGACCTGGCGCTCTCAGATGAGACTCCCGATGCTGTGCTTGCACAGGGGGACACGACGACCGTCATGGTCGCAGCGCTAGCGGCATTCTATCGATGCACTCCATTTGGTCATGTCGAGGCCGGTCTGCGTACCGGCGACATGGCCTATCCATTTCCAGAGGAGATGAATCGTGTGGTCACCGGGCGTCTTGCTCGTTGGCATTTTGCTCCGACAGAGTCCGCAAGAGCAAACTTGCTTGCGGAAGGTGTGGGTGCCGATAGAATTCTTGTTACTGGGAACACGGTCATTGATGCGCTGCTCGATGTGTCAAAACGCTGTGACGAATTCGCTCCGAGGATTTCACCGGGTAACCGGCTGGTGTTGCTGACAGTTCACCGACGAGAAAATTTCGGAGAGCCTTTTCTCGAAATATGTCGCGCCATCAAGTACCTGGCGGACACCCGCAGAGATATTGAATTCTTGTATCCGATTCACCCTAACCCAAATGTGCGCGATGTTGCCATCAAGACCCTTGGGCATCATCCGCGTATCCGGCTCTGCGATCCGCTCGAGTACGTGTCTTTCGTAGCGGCAATGAAAGCGGCTTATTTCGTCCTTTCGGACTCTGGTGGTGTTCAAGAGGAAGCACCTGCCTTAGGAAAACCTGTCCTTGTTCTTCGACAAGAAACGGAACGACCTGAAGCGGTGAAAGAAGGCGTTGTGAAGCTTGTAGGGCCAAACTGCGATGCTATCGTTCATGAGTCAGTGCGGTTGCTCGATGATGAGAAGGAGTATTACTCCATGGCTCGGGGCATTTCGCCATACGGAGATGGTAACGCTTCCACGAGAATCGCAGCCGCTTTGCATTGTTATCTTCTTGATAACGCCTGAAGTACGAAATTTGCCAGAGATTCTAAAACTCTTAGGTCTTCTTCTCTCTAGGCCGTTACTTACACTGCGTCTAGCTAAGCCTAGAAGGATTAGGAACGCCATTCGCTCATTTCTTTCCAACAGGGGTAACCGTGGTCAGCTTTATGATCGCTATGTTGAAATTTATGGCATGTCCGACAGCGGTATCAAGATACAGCAGCCAGTTGGTTGCAGAGAGAAGAGGTACACGGGAACCGTTTTAATATTACCCATTATCGACTGGGAGTATCGTTACGCGCGACCGCAGCATTTAGCGACGAATCTAGCCAAACTGGGGTATGGAATTTTCTATTTTTCCACGTGCCCACTCCTTGATGTGGGGAAGGATCTGTATCGCATCACGAGACACCCTTGTAAAAACGTTTATGTTTGTCGACTCCGTGGAGCAGGTGCAGATATTGAAGATATTCTTCGTGACAAAATGAGTCCGCATACAGTGGACGCATATGCCAATTCTCTTTCCCATTTCCTGAAAGATCTAGATATAGAGTCTCCGGTCGTCGTGCTTCATCATCCGTATTGGCTCCCCCTGGTTAGGAGAATTCAGGGAGGAAGGATCGGATATGACTGTATGGATCTTCATCAAGGCTTCTTGGGGGAAACCGAGATGGACGAGTCCGAGCGAATATTGCTGAGAACGGCGGACTTTGTTGTCGCAAGCTCGAGTTACTTGCAACAGAAAATCGGTGCAATGGGCCGTGATGTTCACCTGATCCGGAACGGCTGCGAGTACAGCGCGTTTTCCACTATAGGGCCGCAACCTAAAGCGCATATTCCCGTGGCAGGATATGTAGGAGCGGTAGAGGAGTGGTTTGATATGGATCTCGTTGTGAGTATCGCGAGGAAACTGCCTGGCTGGAGATTCGTTATTATTGGCGCAACTCTAGGTTGCAACATCGATAGGGCAAGACGCATGCGAAACATCAAGTTTGTCGGGGAAGTGCCATATGAACAAGTGCCAGCGCAGCTCGCACGTTTTGACGTGTGCATGATTCCATTTAAGATTACTGAGTTGATAAAGGCGACTAATCCTGTGAAGGTGTATGAGTATTTGGCTGCTGGTCGCCCGGTTGTAGCTACGCCCATTCCGGAATTGATGGTTTTGGGGGACAAAGTCGCTATTGCATCTACGGCCGATGAATTTGCTGCAAAGCTCCAAAAGGGTTTGCAGGTGTGTTCGGAGATTACAGATAAGTGGCGCCATTGGGCTGCTACCCAAGATTGGTCTGTAAGGGCACGAGAGTTTGAAAATGTTATGAAGGACGAAATCGGAAGGTAAATGGGAAGGCAGGTTTCCCAAACGGTCAGCGGGATGCCAATCCCACAGATTGCCACTCGTAGCACCTCTTGCTCCACTGGAGAACAAGAGCGTGGTCGAAGGTGTGTAACCGTCATTATTGTCAACTGGAATAGCGGGACGCTGCTTGCCAAGTGCATGGAGTTCATCAGAAAACAAACAATGCAGCCTGACCACATTGTCATAGTAGATAATGCCAGCATGGATGATTCTGTAGCGACTCTAGAAACGTATGATAGGGTTACCGTACGTGTGTCGAATGTTAACCTGGGTTTTGCCGCAGGCAATAACCTCGCATTGGCTGAGTGCGACACGGAGTTCGTCGCATTGCTCAATCCTGACGCTTTTCCTAAGGAGGATTGGCTGGAACGTTTGATGGCCAGCGCCGACACCCATTCACACATAGCCATGTTTGGATCCAGGCAGCTGTGCCAAGACAGACTGGATGTGTTGGATGGAATCGGGGACCTGTATCATTGGAGCGGGTTAGTGTTGCGTAATAGGCATAGCATGCGGCAATGTGATGCCGACTTAATTTCTCGAGAAATATTCTCACCCTGTGCGGCGGCGGCTTTATATCGGCGGCAAGCATTGGTGGATGCTGGTGGGTTCGATGAGGATTATTTTTGCTATGTGGAGGATGTGGATCTGGGGTTTCGCCTACGCTTGGCGGGGCACAAAGCTATATATGTGCCGGACGCGGTGGTTCATCACGTTGGCTCTGGTACGACGGGCGGGCAGCACAGCGACTTTGCGATGTATCACGGACACCGCAACTTAGTTTGGACTTTTGTGAAAGACGTGCCGGGTATTTTGTTCTGGCTGTTGCTGCCGCTGCATGTAGTGATGAATCTGGCAACCATCCTCTGGTTCGCGTTGAAGGGACAGGGCGGGGTGATCTTGCGAGCCAAGCGCGATGCGCTGCTGAGGTTGCCGAAGATGTGGCGCAAGCGGCAGGCGATCCAATCGACCCGCATTGCCACCGTGCGTGAGATTTGGCGGTTGATGGACAAGCATGTCGTTCCAACAAAGTGAGGCTATCCCAGATTAGTGCCGATCTCAAAAATGGTATTTTAGAAGAGCCGGATTCCTCCGACCGGCGCCCTGTTTCATGCAGTTTGTGCGGCAATCTACTGATTGTCCGCTTTGTACGTCGATGGCGCTTTTTCCCCTTGATGGGACAGGCAGACGGCCTGCGTCAGCCTGTGCATGCGGAGGATGTTACGACAGCATGTGTGTCGGCATTGACTATGCCGGCTGCAGCAAACCGGACGTACAACCTCTCAGACGGGGAGACGTTGTCTTACCGAGAGATGGTGTGCCGCGTCTTTGCCACAGTCGGCAATTGCCACACTTGGTGACAATACCGCGATGGTTGTTCCGGGTAGGGGTGACAGCATGCGTCTGTTGCCACGGTACCAGCATTGGACAGTGGAGATGGCTGAACGCCTGAACCGCGACCTGGTGTTTGACCATGCCGATGCAGCACGAGACTTAGGTTTTTCACCAAGGCCCTTTCGGTTTTCGCCTAAGGACTTGCCAACATGATTATTCCGGTTGTGGTTGTGATGGAAGTGGTTTCAAGGTTTGAGACCAAAGTCTATGAACGACTCTTGTACAACTGTTGATCGGTGGGGCATGTTTTTGTCTTGCAAAGTCATACCCGTCGAATATCATAGGTTTCGCCGGAGTTAATCTAGGTAAACCCATTGGTATCAGCGGGCAAACCAGCAAAACGGAGTTCTGCAAGCAGGGGGCTATCCCTCACAGTACTTAAAGGGATCCGTCTGTTTGCTACTGATGTGGACGGCGTCCTGACCGATGCGGGTATGTATTATTCCGAATCGGGTGATGAGTGGAAGAAGTTCAACACCCGAGATGGAATGGGGATCAAATTGCTGCAGAAGGCCGGCCTCATCACGGCCATTGTGACGCAGGAACGAACCAGGTTGGTCGCTCGCCGGGCGGAAAAACTTGCGATACCTGAACTTCATCAGGGAGTGATGGACAAGTTGTCGGTCATCCGAGACATGGCCACGCGACATGGTATCTCACTCAGGCAAGTCGCGTATATCGGCGACGACATCAATGACGTCGAGGCCTTGGAAGCGGTGGGATTCTCAGCGGCTCCGGCCGATGGTCTTTCGCAAGTGTTAGAGATCGTCGACTATGTCTGCCTGAAGAGAGGCGGAGAGGGGGCGGTGAGGGAGCTCGCTGAGATGATACTCCTCTCTCGCAACGAGGCGAAAACTTCTAAGCAGAGGCGATAGGGGGGAGATATGGCGCAGGCGTATCCACTGTATCCGGTGATTATGGCGGGAGGGAGCGGGACTAGATTTTGGCCGTTAAGCCGCCATCTGTTCCCCAAGCAGCTGTTGCGGATTGGCGGGGAATATACGCTCATTCAGCAGACCATGCGACGTGTCATAGGCTGTGCGCCGGCCGCCAACGTACTGATCTCGACAAATGCAGCGCAAGCCGATCTCATCCGTGTGCAATTGGCCGATTGGAAAGAGGATCTCACGAATGGATTCCTCCTTGAACCGGAAGGACGAAACACTGCGCCGGCCATTGCATTGGCGGCGCTCGAGGTGCTGACACGCGATCCTGACGGCCTCATGCTGGTGGTTCCCGCCGACCACGTTGTGACAGGGCAGCGCGACTTTGAGACCGCGGTCCGATTGGCTTCACAGTTGGCTGCGGAGGGCTACTTGGTCACGTTCGGGATCAAGCCGATCAGACCGGAAACCGGTTACGGTTACATCAAACCGAAAAACAATGCTCCGCTTGGTAAACGGGGCAAGCTGCGAGGGTATCTCGTTCAACAATTCGTGGAGAAGCCCAATATCACGAAGGCAGCCCGGTACGTGAAGGCAGGAGGCTATCTTTGGAACAGCGGTATGTTTGTCTGGCGTGCCGCAACGATCTTAGAGGAGATCGGTCTTCACCAGCCGGCGATCATGGCCGCAATGGAACAGATCAAGAAGCTGAGATTGGCCGGCGCTTCAAAGCAGTCGATCGACGACGTCTATCGCCAAATCGTGTCGGTCTCTATCGATACCGGTGTCATGGAACGGTCGTCGAAGGCAGCCGTGGTGCCGGTGACGTTTCAGTGGTCTGATGTCGGGAGCTGGGGCAGCTTGGACGAAGTGGCGGAGAAGGATAAGGCCGGTAATGTGATCACCGGACGGGTGATCGATCTTGAGAGCAAGCACTCGATCGTCTATACGGATCGGCGTGTCGTCGCGACGATCGGGTTACAAAATATGGTCGTGGTGGACACTCCGGATGCAACGCTGGTCTGTCCGAAATCTCGAGCACAGGATGTGAAAAAGATCGTCGACATTCTGAAACAGCAGCAGGCGCCTGAACATTTGGAACACCTGACGGTTCAACGGCCTTGGGGGTCGTACACCGTGTTGGAGGAAGGGCCTGGATTCAAAGTGAAACGTGTCACGGTAAACCCCGGCGGTCGACTCTCCCTCCAGATGCATCATCAGCGAAGCGAACATTGGGTGGTGATCAGCGGTACCGCGCGTGTCACAAGAGATCAAGACGTCTTCGATTTGCACATCGGGGAAAGTACGGCCATTCCGGTGAACACCACGCATCGATTGGAAAATCCTGGGCAGGAAACGGTGCATATTATCGAGGTACAGAACGGACCCTATCTCGGTGAGGATGATATTGTGCGGTTCAAGGACGATTACGGCCGGATAGCCGGCGGTTGATCTAGGGCAGTTGGCGTCAGGCCGGGTACTGGTTAGGCCAGTTGAGATCTGCTCATTGAAGGAGGGGCTTGTGGGGTTGTTTCGAGAATATGATCTCCGGGGAATCGTCGGGAGCGAATTGACCGAAGATCTGGCAGAACGGTTAGGCCGAGCTTATTCCACCTATGTGAGTGGGCGAGGAGTGAAAGCGATCAGCGTGGGGCGGGATGGTCGATTGAGTTCTCCGGCCCTCCACAAGGCGCTTCTGAAGGGATTACTCGCGGGTGGGCTGGATGTCATCGACCTCGGAATTTGTACGTCCCCGCTCGTCTACTTTTCCTTGTTTACGCTGCAGGTCGGCGGCGGCATCATGATTACCGGGAGTCACAACGCGGCCGAATATAACGGGTTCAAGATCTGTATCGGCAAGGCGGCCATCCATGGAGAGGAAATTCAGGAACTTCGAAGAGTGATGGAGGAAGGTGCATTCGTATCGGGGAGCGGGCATCACTCTGAGCATCCGATCATTCCTGACTATCTGGCTTACATTCAGCAACACTTCTCTCATGTCCAAGCGACCCGATTGCATGTCGTGATCGATAGCGGGAACGGCGCGGCTTCCCTTGTCGCCAAACAAGCGCTTGAGTTGTTGGGATGTAAGGTAACGGGGCTCTATTGCGATCTGGACGGACGCTTTCCTAATCATCATCCGGACCCCACGGTGCTTGAGAACCTGTCCGACCTCATGCAAGCGGTGAAGAATCATGGGGCCGATGTGGGAATCGGGTATGACGGAGATGCAGACCGAATCGGAGCTGTTGATGAACAGGGCCATGTGTTGTGGGGGGATCGCCTGTTGGTTCTCTACTCACGTGATATCTTGGCGGTGAAGCCGGGCAGCACCATCATCTCGGAAGTGAAGGCATCGCAGAGTCTTTATGATGACATTGTCAAGCGCGGCGGGCGCGCCGTCATGTGGAAGACCGGTCATTCACTGATGAAGGCGAAAATGAAGGAAGAGGCGGCGGTATTGGCCGGTGAAATGTCCGGGCACATGTTTTTTGCGGATCGGTATTTCGGGTATGATGATGCAGTCTATGCGTCGTGCCGGCTCGTAGAAATTTTGGCGAAGGCTCAACAGCCGCTTTCGGCTTTAGTGTCGGATCTGCCTCGGTCGGTCGTCACACCCGAGATACGAGTGGATCTTCCTGATACCGTCAAGTTCGATGTCGTCGAGCGCATTCGCCAGAGATTCACCGAGTACCTGAAGACCAAACAGGGCCTCGGGCCGAGGAAACTGGCGCTCCAAAACCTGATCACGATCGACGGCGTTCGTGCGATATTCGATGAAGGGTGGGGGCTTATCAGGGCTTCCAACACCCAACCGGCCTTAGTATTGAGATTTGAAGCGACATCTTCCGCACAACTCAACGTCATTCGAGCGCTTATCGAGGATGAACTCGCGATGGCGAAGCGGGCGCTCGGGTGTTGACACGTATCCTTGTCTGGTTTTTTCGGACCCCCAGTGTCGTCAAGACGTGCCGATATGTCGTCCTTGTCGCTGTGGTTGCTCTGTCACCATACTCTGCCGACTCCATTGAGGCTGAACCTCTCGGCGAAGCGAAGCGTCCGTTTCGGGTTGGAGAACGGCTGACGTACGAAGTCACGTGGCTCAATCTTACAGCGGTGATCGCGGTGATGGAAGTGGCCCGAATGGATGGACCAAAGGATCAAGCCGTCGCGAAGCTGGTGGGGACCGCACAATCAACACCGATGATCACCAAATTTTTCCCTGTAGACAATCGCATAGAATCGGAACTGGATTTGGATACACTGACTCCCGAACATATGACGTTCCGTCGGCGTGAAGGCAAAAAGAAAGAAGATATCGAGTATGTCTTCCATCAAAAAGAGGGTATGGTCACGGCCGTCAGAGGAGGAATGACGGAGTCGCTCCCCATCCCGTCCGGGACACAGGATATCATTTCATGCCTGTACTATACGCGCACGCGGTTGCCGCCGAATCCGGGTGCCTCGTTGAAAATGAACGTGTATCATGACAAGAAAAATCGTCCGGTCGAGGTTCGTGTCGAGGCGATCGAGACCATTGAAGGGGCATGGGGAAAAGCCGAGACCGTCCGAGTGCTTGTGATCATGCCGTTCCATGGGCTGTTTATGAATCAGGGCAACATCCGTGTTTGGGTCACGAATGATGAACGGAAGACCCCTGTTCGGATGAAAGCCAAGGTCGTGCTGGGATCAATCGTCGCAGATCTGGTCGACGGCTTGGCAGGGATCGAGTCTGCAAAGCAAGTGGATTGAACAATAGGTTGTTGTTCGCATGGGTTAAACCCGTTATACTGAGCGTCAGGATGCGAGAATTTCCCCTTACGTTAAGCCGCTTTATCATTCAGAATCAGACCTCGCACCAAGATGCGACGGAAGAATTCTCCAGTTTGTTGACCCAGATTGGTTTGGTCGGCAAGCTCATTTCGCAAGATCTTCGGCGTGCCGGACTGATCAACATTCTTGGAACCACCGGCGACACGAATGTGCAGGGAGAAACGGTCAAGAAGCTGGACGCTATCGCGAACGATGACTTCGTCAAAGTCTTTCAACACAGCGGGTATGTCTGCGCCTTGGCCTCGGAAGAAATGGAAAAACCGATCTCGATTCCAGGCAATTGGCCGCAGGGCAAATACATGTTGCTGTTCGATCCGCTCGATGGCTCCTCGAACACGGACAACAATATGCCGCTCGGAGCCATTTTTTCTGTTCTCAAGTATGGCCGAGCCGATCGGTTGCCCACTGAAGAAGAATTGGTGTGCCGAGGGGCCGAACAAGTCGCGGCCGGGTATCTCCTGTACGGATCGAGTACCATGCTGGTGTACACCGTTGGACAAGGTGTATATGGATTTACGCTCGAACCCGACATCGGAGAATATCTCCTGTCGCACGAGAGGATCAGGATTCCGGAAAAGGGGAAGGTCTACGCTGTCAACGAGGGGAACTACCACAAGTGGTCTGTGGGAACGAAAAAGTATGTGGACTCACTCAAGGTCGGCGACAAGTCGACAGGCCGTCCCTACAGCAGTAGGTATTCGGGTTGTCTGGTGGCCGACGTACACCGCCTGTTGCTTGGGGGTGGGATCTCTCTCTATCC
>JAICWG010000168.1 GCA_025934915.1 Nitrospira sp. | reverse complement strand
TCCGCTCCCATTGATCGTCCCGCAGCCCATAGCGTCGCACCATTCAGAAGCCCCTCCATCGGCTTGTGAACAGTGAAGCACAATACGCTTCCTGTGTGAATCCGGAAAACGCTCAGGCCGCTAATTGACGACACGCCCTAAGTCCTAACCGATAGAGCGCGAGACGGCACGTTTTCTTTTGGCGGCGGGGTCACGGGGAGGATATCCACCTGGGAAGCCACCGCCGGTTTCGTCCTGGGTAACGCACAATTTCCACATCAAGAGAGCCGAAAGGGATATGAACCTCCCTCACTACCGGCGCAACCAAAGTTTCCATCCTTCCCAATCAAAACTTACAAGAACGACGGCTTGTTTAATCCTTGGCGGGTCAGTTGCCATTGGATGATGCCTTCGCATAGCATCCTCCGAGGTTGCACCATTGTCGTCGCGTTGACCTTCACGAAAGGGTTGATCATGGTGCCCAAACAGATATTCGCGCTCTGCGCAGCGGCGTTTCTTGGTGGGACATTCGGTGGTGTGCTTAGCACTCAGTTGCTTTCACCAAGATCGGTTGAAACACAGAAGCCTAATGGAGTAAATGCCGAGGAATTCTTACTGTTGGATGCAAAAGGGAAAGCTCGAGCAGGCTTGGGATTGGATGCGAATGGTGAAGTCGGGCTCGTCCTTCGAAGCAAAGACGGTAGCCGTACCTTGACCCTCTCTCCTGACGAACCATCAGTCATCAAGTTGGTCGAGCAGGGAGGTCGGATTCTCTGGGAGGCGCCGTAACTTTCTTGCGGAGAAGAGAAAGCTGCTAGACCGCTTTCCGAACCAAGCCTGAACGCAAACAGCGCGTGCACACCCGAATACGCCGATGACTCTTGCCGATCACGGCACGAACGGTCTGGATATTCGGATTGAACACTCGTCTGGTTTTATTGTTCGCGTGACTGACATTGTTGCCGGATACAGGCTTCTTTTGGCAAATCTCGCATTGTAATGCCACAGTCATACTCCCTTTCCACTGAGTGAACTCAAAGTTAGCCTGCGAATAGTATCATAGCCTGCCAAACGCCCACAAGCGTCAGACGCTTCTGCGATGGAGTTGGAATAAACAGTGAGCATTATTGAACTTGACAAGTTTTGATGCCGTCTCCTATTGTGCTGTCCGTTGTGACTTCTGAGTAAGGGAAGAGGGTGTGAATCCCTCGCGGTCCCGCCGCGTCAATGGGGACGAAACCCGTCATGCCACTGTCTTGAGTCGTGAAAAGTGAAATAAGACGCAAGGAAGTAGATTATCCATTGCGTCTTACTTCTCACGCTCCAGATGGGAAGGCCGGGGAGTAGGGTGAACCATGAGCCAGAAGACCTGCTCGGAAAATTGACCGTCGTTCCCTCGAGGCTGGGGAACGGGTGAGGATGAAGTAGCGGGTGCAATCCTCAGGGTCTATTCAGGCCTTGGGGATTTTTCTTTTGAGCCAATGGCATCGATATCGCCGCGTCATGAGCATATGGCTGCTGGTGGTGCTGTCGGTGTTTTTCACACAGGCTGCTGAATGCGGGCAAGGAGAGTATGGTGAGATGAAGCGACGGCAACAAGGAATCCTCACCGGCATGCCTTTTATGGCGCATGTATCGTCACGATCATTTGTGGACGATGCCGGAAGGAATATCTACTTGGCGAAGCCGCCTGTCCGAATTATTTCGTTAGCCCCCAGTGTTACCGAAATGGTGTTCGCCATCGGCGCCGGAGACCGGCTGGTCGCCGTCACGGATTTTTGCGATTTCCCGCCCGAAGCGGCGGCCAAAGCAAAAATTGGCTATTCCAACCCCAATCTCGAAACGGTTATGGCGCTTCACCCTGACCTTGTCCTGGCGCCGAAGGAATTTCTCAGGCCGGATGTTGTCGCGGCCTTGGATCAACTCAAGGTGCCGGTGTTTGTGATGGCCGCGACAACCATCGAAGATATTCTTGCTCACCTCAGCACACTCGGACGGATGTTAGATCATCCGGCTGCAGCAAACGATTTGACGATGAATCTGAGACGGGAACTCATCGAGATCAAGTCACGGATGGAGAAAGCGCCACCGGTCCGCGTGCTCTATGTACTCAATAGTCAGCCGTTGATCACGGTAGGTCCCGGAAGTTTCATCGATCAATTGATCCGGCTCGCCGGCGGTGTCAACGTCGCGGCCAAGAGTGCCGCACCCTATCCGCGCCTGAGCATGGAAACGGTGTTATCGGAAGACCCTGAAGTATTGATCTTTCCGGTTGGATCGGCCGAAGGAATTTCCGAGAGTGAACAGCGGACTTGGCAGCGGTGGACCGGGATGACTGCGGTCAAAGCCGGACGGCTGCGCCAGATTCCCGCTAGTATTTTGAACCGCCCAGGACCGCGTATCGTGCAGGCGCTCAGGATGTTAGCGGAGATCGTACATCCTGAGCTGGATCTGTCGTTGCCGGTGAATCGGTAAGGGGCATATGGCCACGCCGACTTCGCAATTCGCGTCGGCCGATTCGTCTTCGATCGTTTCTTCTCCGCTGACGAAAGACGGGGCCGAGCAGCTGCGGCAATGGAAAAGCAGCGGAGCCATCCTGACGTTCCAGCGGTGGGTAACGATTATCGGCGGCCTCGCCGTAGCCGGCCTGGTTGTATGTGTGTTGTGCCTCCAGTTCGGGGCAACAAAGATCGACATGCGAACCGTCATGGCGGTGTTGAGCCGGTGGTCGGGTATCGGAGCACCCGATACCGCAGGAACCGATACCTCCGCCGTAATTATGTTCCATATTCGACTGCCCCGTGTCTTGACGGGTTTTCTCGTCGGAGGGGGTCTTGCGATAGTGGGCGTGACGCTGCAAGCCCTGCTCAGAAACCCTCTGGCAGATCCTTACATTCTTGGGGTCTCAAGTGGAGCAGCATTGGGAGTGTCGTTAGCCATGCTGTTCGGCATCGGCACGACACTGGCTTTTCTTCCGGGGCTGCCTCTCTTTGGGTTTGTCGGGGGTTTGTTATCACTGGTGGTGATGTATCGATTGGCTCGCTCGCGGGGACGGTTGCCGATTCAGAGTGTGTTGTTGGCCGGCGTTATCCTGAACGCCATGCTGACCGCAGTGATCATGTTCATCACCTCGATTATGGACCCAAATCGGTCGGCCGGACTCATGGCGTGGTTGATGGGCTCCCTGACGGTGTCGAACTACGGCATACTTTCGATGTTTGCTTTGTATGTGGTGGGAGGCGCGTCTCTACTTCTGCAGAAGGCTCAGACCATGAATATCCTGACCTTTGGCGAGGAGACGGCGCGCTCGCTGGGCGTCGACACTGAACGGGTAAAAAAGCGCTTGTTTTTCCTCGCTGCTTTGTTGACAGGAGCGGTCGTATCGGTGAGCGGCATGATCGGCTTTGTCGGCATGATCGTGCCGCACGCGGTCCGCATGCTGGTCGGGTCCGATCATCGCGTGCTGTTACCGGCTTCGATGCTTGCGGGAGGCATGTTTCTCGTGGCAGCTGACACGGTCGCTCGAACCATCCTGGCGCCCGCCGAAATTCCAGTGGGAATTGTCACCGCTCTCACCGGGGGGCCGATGTTTCTCTACTTGCTTCTGTGGCGAAAGGATCAATTGGTGTGATCGGCGCGTGAATGAACAGCACATCGCATGGGAAGCATCGGCCAATGCGATCGTTCTTGGCGCACCCCGCATAGCCTATGAAATCGAGTCCGTTCGATTTCGCTACCATGCAGGATCGTCGGATGGTGCCGATTGGATTCTCGATGACGTGGGTTTTCAGGTCAAGGCTGGAGAAGTGCTCGGTATCGTCGGGCCAAACGGGTCAGGAAAGACTTCGTTGCTCAAAATACTGGCAAACGTCCTCAGTCCGCAGCAAGGGACGCTCCACTTGTTTGGGGATGACCTTGCAACGTTGACTCCACAAGATATGGCTCGTCTCGTTGCCCATGTCCCTCAGGATACTCAGCAGAGCTTTCCATTTACCGTCGCTGAGACGGTAGTAATGGGACGATTCGCCCAGCGGAGACACACTTTTTGGTCCGGATGTTTTGGGTGGGAAGACGAAATGGATATTGTCGTTGCCGCACAGGCCATGGCTGCAGTCGACATTGCTCATCTCGCATGGCGCCTGGTGCCGGATCTTTCCGGCGGCGAGCGACAACGGACCGTCATCGCTCGCGCCTTGGCTCAGTCTCCGATGGTCCTATTGCTTGACGAACCCACGGCCTTTCTCGATTTACAGCATCAAATCGACATCTGTCGGATCATACGACAGCTCAAGGAAGAACGGGGGCTCACCATTGTTCTGGTATCCCATGATTTGAATCTTGTGAGTCAGTATTGCGACCGAATTCTGTTGTTGGATCGCGGACGGGTGGTACGGCTTGGTTGTCCTGAAGAGGTCATCGAACCGGAGGCATTGGAAGCCGTATATCGATGCCGGGTATTGGTAGATCGGCATCCCGGCACGGGGTTGCCTCGGGTGACGCTTCCTGGACGCCATCTGTCCGGTGGAACATGATATGAGAACGGGCAAAATCGCGCTGCTTCATCTTGAGACCGTTCCCGGGGCAGTCGAGCAAAACCGGTACGTAATTGTCGAGGCCATCAAGCACGCTGCCGGGAAAGGCGCCGAGTGGATTGTGACACCGGAGCTGGCAGTCTGCGGCCTTCAGTTCGCACATGTTGTCGGCTCGGATTGGATACAACCACAACCCGACCCTTGGATGCAGAAGGTTTGCAAGCTGGTAAGGACATTGAAACGAACCGTCTTTCTCGGGTGCCCCGAGCGGGACGGCCGTCGGCTCTATAACTCAGTATTTGTCATTGGCCCGACGGGCGAGATCATGGGTAAACATCGCAAGATCAATGTGGCGAGCGATTCGTTGTCATGGTCGAGTCCAGGCGACATGGTCGCTCCGATCGAGTGCGATGGGATTAAGGTCGGGGTACTCATCTGCAGCGACGTCTATACGTCGAATATCGCACGAGCGCTTAAGTTTGAAGGCGCGCAGATGTTGGTATCGCCGGCATCATGGGGTCCGGGCATTCACGGTCCGAATGGGGAATGGGAGCAGCGGACCCATGAAACAGGACTCCCGTTGATCGTCTGTAACCGAACGGGCGCAGAGAAGACACTGGATTTCTGGAACGCACCGAGTTTGGTCGTACAGAACGACACTCGGCTGCTCGCACACACGTCCAAGAAATCCGCAGTGCTGACGTTCAATTGGGATTTCGACGGCATGATGCTGTGTTCTTCAAAATACACTATCGACTACATCCGACATTGATACGACGGTTTGATCATGGAGATGAGAGTTTGGTGTGTCAGTAACGTTCGGATCGATTGATGCGATCTGTTGTCTGCAGGAAGAGAGGCGCCCCTCTCCTGCATGGGAAGCTGGGTGCGCAATAATTATTCTGGAGGGATTCTTTAAGCCTATACCGTCAGCGACGGGGAAGATGGTGCAAATCCATCACGGTGCCGCCACTGTAAGCGGGGAGTGACTCTGCAACGTGCCACTGTGTGCTTTGGCACATGGGAAGGCGCAGAGAAGCGACGAGCCGCAAGTCAGGAGACCCAACTGCCGGGATTATCGACACCCTTCGAGTCAAAGGGAGGTTTTTTCATGGTATGGTTCGTAGCTCGCCATGTTTGTCGCGCATGTGTCCTTCTCTCGTGGATCGCGGTTCTCGCATATCCCGCCTCGGCTCAGGAAGTCGCGATGGCCGACCAACCGGAGCTCGAAGCTCCGGACGTCGTCGTGAGCGCGACCAAGACCCCAACCCCGGCCAAACAAGTCACGAGTGCTGTGGAAGTCATCACCGGCGAGGAAATGCAGCAGCGAAAAGTCAAAACCGTTGCAGAAGCGCTCCGCTGGGCACAAGGACTCTCGGTCAATCAAAGCGGTGGACCCGGCACGGCCGTGGACGTACGGATTCGTGGGGGAACGCCGGAACAGACGATGGTGTTAATCGACGGGGCGATCGTCAATAGTGGCACGCTTGGTAGTTATGACTTTGCCAATTTAACTTCGGACAATATCGAGCGGATCGAAATTTTGCGTGGAAGCCAGAGCATGCTTTGGGGCTCGGACGCCATGGGTGGGGTCATCAACATCACGACGAAGCGAGGACGAGATAAACCCAACATCTCTGCGTTTACCGAGTACGGATCATTCGATACAATTCGAGGAGGAGCCAGCCTATCCGGCAAGAAGGGTCCTATAGATTTCTCTGGATCGATCTCCCGCTGGGACACGGCCGGTTTCTCGGCGATCAATTATCGGCGTGGGGCGACTGAGCGCGATGGATACCACAACTGGCAAGGATCGGTTCGGTTGGGAGCAGACCTTCCCAAAGATGGGAGACTGGAGTTCAGTTTTCGTTGGCTGAACGGAATTGTGAATTATGACGGATTTGCAGTTAACCCGGTCACCTTCGCCTCCGATCCAGCCGATGTGTTTGGAGCAAAATCGAAAGATAATCAATACATCTTTGCCGGAAATTATCTACAGCCGATCACCGATTGGTGGTCGCAACGGCTGACCCTGTCGCGAGCGACCGAATCTCTCCTCAGCAATGGGGGAATCTTCGAGCGAGATCTAGTGACCGGAGCGACAGGACCAGTCGGGTTTCCCTTTCAGTCTCAGATCGAGACAACGAGCAACCGGATTGAATGGCAGCATAACGTTCAAGTCGGCAAACCGCTATTGCTGACGGCGGGGTATCAGTTTCGGGAACACAAAGGCGACAATACAGATCTGCTCACGCAGACGACTACCTTTTCGAACAAGATCCTCAGCAGCCATGCAGGATTTGGAGAAGCCCAGTTGAATCTTTGGGATCGCGTGTTTGGAACCGCTGGCATTCGGTATGACGATTACAACGTCTTCGGAAGCGCCACAACGTATCGTGTGACGGGTGGGTATCTGGTCAAGGAAACCGGCACGAAATTACGTGGCAGTTATGCGACAGGATTTCGCGCGCCGACGATCAATCAGTTGTTTTTCCCGGGTTTCGGCAATCCGAATTTGCAACCGGAAAAGAGTCAGGCGTTGGATGCAGCCATCGAACAGGCACTGCCTAACGATCGAGGCAGCATCAGTGTCGGATATTTTTGGACACGCTATCGTAACCTTATCTTGTCGGTGTTCGATCCAACCGTATGCACGGCTCCTAATTCGTTCGGGTTCTGTGCTCAGAATGCGGGGTTGGCCAGAGCTCAAGGTGTAGAAGTCAGCACGAAGTTGAAATTGTTTCGTGATGGACCATGGATCAAGAGTTTGGATCTACAAATCCATTATACTTATGCGGCCACGCGCGACCTCAGCAGTGGTCCCGATACGCGGCTTCCAAAGTGGCCGCTTCATCAAGTGACGACGATCATCAGCTATCAGCCCATTGAGGGTCTGCGCGCCAATTTGGAGGGACGTTACTTTGGCCAGCGATTTAACAACGTTGGGAATGAAGGGTCGATTCCGTCTTTTTTGGTCTGGAATCTGTCCGCAAGTTACGATGTCACGAAACAGATCCAGGCCTACTTGCGTTTCGATAACATGTTCAATGAGAAGTACGAAGAGGTTCTTTTCTTCGGAACTCCAATTCGCTCTATTTTTGGAGGCGTGCGGATCAATTATGATCTGCCGATCTAGCGTGAGATGAAGAATTATCCTCGACTGGTCATCGCTGGGACATCAAGCGGCGTCGGAAAAACGACCGCGACATTGGCGATTCTGGCGGCCTTGCGTGAGCGAGGCCACCGGGTCCAGCCGCTCGAGGTGGGCCCGGACAAGAATGGTCAACCCGGTTGAGCTAGGCTTCAGATATCATCGCCGAAGCAGCTGATCGGTCGGGCGTTCAACGATTCACACCTGTCCGTTCGTACTCGGTGTGACTATCAAAGGAGAGTACGCATGCTTGTATTTTTGGTTTGAACACAAATCGTGATCGGGATTACCCTGGCCGTCCTCATGGGGGTGACGCGGGGGTACCATTTCACACTCCTGGAGCACCTACCGAGCGCCTCGTGGGCGGTCTTCTTTCTCGCCTGCGTGTATTTACCTTCTCGCTGGGTCTTTCCCGCATTGCTGGCGGAAGCGGCCGCGATTGACTTTGCCGCCATTACATGGGGCGGCGTGAGCAATTTCTGTATCAGCCCGGCCTATGGTTTCTTGCTGCCAGCCTACGGGACGCTCTGGCTTGCCGGTCATTGATATGCCAATCCTCACCGCGATGCCATCACGACGCTTATTCCATTGATGATGAGCGTGCTTGTTGGAGCTGCGGTATGCGAAGTGATTTCGAGTGGGAGCTTTTATTTTCTCTCCGGACGTTTTGAACAGACCGATATGATGCAGTTTGCGCTATGATTCACGAAATACTTCCCGCAATCACTGTCGTCGCTGGCGTTCTATGTCTGTATTGCCGGTATGATCCACGTTGTCGCGCGTGTGTCCATGACGTCCTTCTCGCGTGGTAGAGCCACTACTTAGGGCGAGCGGCAACATCCCATGGAGGCTCGCTGCTTGGATGGTAAAGGTTTGACGGCATTGTG
The DNA here is from genome assembly GCA_025934915.1 of Nitrospira sp. Classification (GTDB taxonomy): domain Bacteria; phylum Nitrospirota; class Nitrospiria; order Nitrospirales; family Nitrospiraceae; genus Nitrospira_D. The sequence continues at coordinate 1,318 of JAICWG010000168.1, read as the reverse complement.
AAATGGATTTCGTCTGAGATATCGACAGAAAAACGTAGGCTCACGGCTGGATCTGGTCAGTCGTAAGCCATGCGCTCCTAGTTACCACGCTGGGAAGGCCGAGTGGTGGTAGCGGTTACGGTAAAGACAGACGGCCGTCTCATGGATATCCGGGTGAGATATCCGCTGATTGAAAGTTCCGGCAATGGCAGTCTTGACGAGGATGCCAAACACATACTGCGCGATGCCTTACCGTTGGTCCTCTCCCAGTCGCTGAAAGCCGCGCAACCGTTCCCATTGTGTTTGGCTTGCAATGGTGACTGAAGAAGAGGAGGCCCCGACATGCCTACCGAATCCTACCGAACGGAGATCATCGAAGATATCGATGGAATGGGCTATGAGTACGAATTCATGGAACCGGCGGAAGGCAAACTGCTCGCCTTGCTGACCGAGCTGTTTGAAACCCATTGGTCTCACATCGTGTTCGGTCCCTGCATCCAGGGGGCCGTGTTTGAAGTGCGTGTGCCGACGGCCGCCAAAAAGATCAGCATGCTGGACGGATACCTGACGGTGGATTTCGGTGACTGGCACTTCCATCTCTGCATTGGACAGCACCAGGGCACGAAAGCCAATCCTGCTCCGAAGGCGCTGGCGCAGATGCGTCGCGCGTCGAAAGCTGTGTTCTTTCGCAGTCTGGGCAGAGTCTGCGCGGGAGGCAGTTGGGGATTTCGGATGTGGAATGGCGTTGACGAACAGATGCTGACCGTGTTTTTCCACAATCCGTATCTCGATGAGCGGTTCAAGCCGCAGAAGCCGGATTGGACAAAACTGAAGTTATGGAACGATATGCGGATGAAATATCTTCCCGGCTCGACGGCGTGGATACCGGACGCGTCCGTGTATGCCATGCAACCCGATTCCTGAACACCGTGGTGGTTGCCGGGTCCGAACCTCCACGGTCGTTTTTCCCACCGTCCGGTCCGTGCAACCGGTAGACTCGGCCGTCGGACTGCGCGAGTCCGACAAGGAGACTCGACACGGACGCGCGTGACCGCCGTGTCGAACGGAATCCGATCGACTTACTTCGGGCGAAGGCTTGATTCGAAGTACTATAGCCAAGCCCTCAATTACTGATGGACATTGCTGGTGAACTTTAGCGATCATGGGGGTATGAGATGTTCATCCGATTTGCGCCAAGGGGTGGTGGATTTTGTCCGAAGCGGTGGCAGCAAGGCCGAGGCGGCTCGGCAATTCCGGGTGGGCGAGGCGAGCGTGTATCGCTGGCTCAAGCCGGGCGGCCTGACGTACAAGCGCCCCGGCCCACAACGGCCCCACAAAC
>JAICWG010000201.1 GCA_025934915.1 Nitrospira sp. | reverse complement strand
TCAGGAGCCTCTTCGACGACAAAGATCAATTCACTCATGGCCATCTTTCATCAAAGGTGTCTTCGGCACATGGTAGTCTCGCACCCACCTAATGTCCAGCCTGCAACGGCTTACCGCACAAGTATCCAAAGGCGTGGTTTTGACCATCTGAATTTCCTGGATCAGACCACCGGGGCCAGCGCTTCGTGCAGGACAGCTTCGAGAAGGCGGCGGCTGTCGTTGTGGGTGGTGGTGAGCTGCGCTTCAAGCTTGTCGCAGAGGGCCATCAGTTCATCGACTTTGGCGACGATGCGCTGTTGTTCGGTGAGGGGCGGGAGGGCAATTGGAATACTGTTCATCTTTGTCTGGTTCATCTTCGGTTGGGCCGTCCCTGTCACATAAGGTTTCAAGTCGATTGCGTTGATGTGAAGTTCGATGAATCGGAGAAAGTCCTCCGAGATACCATCCAATACATGAGCGTGGTTGTTTACCCAATAATTGCCGCGAGCGATAAAGGCAATGGGCGTTGAGCGGTTGATAAGGTTGGCACCATCTTCGCCAATTAGCAGGAGCGGTTTGTCAAACAGATAGCCGTCGATCTTGTCGATTACACCTGACGCGCCATAGTAATCGTAGACTTTCTCGCGACAGTTGCGCTGCTCTTTTGAGACCGGAATGCGCTCACCATCTCGAGAAATCATTACTTCTCCAAATGGCACCCATGCCCAAGATGTTGGGATCTTGAAGTTGCCTTCTTCAGGTTTAATCGAAGTAATTGTGACGTCGCCTCGGAGCGTGCCCTTGCTCACTAGCTGTCCATTTCCAGCCTGAATCTGCTTGAGCAGTTCGGAAGCCGGTTCGTCGTTGGAGTCTTGAGGCACAAGTTTCCCTCGGACGGCGAGGTTGAGGATGGCTTGGCGGAGTTGCTGGATGTGTTCGCGTTTCGTGGTGAGGCGCGGGAGGTGGTTGAAGTAGAAGCGGGCGTGGTCGTGGAAGGCATCGGCGTCCGCGCCATTGTTCAAGCGATTCAGAGATGACGCCACCAGCCGATCCCGCCGGCTCTCGCGCTCCGCCTGCGACGCTTCCAAACGATCACAGAGTGCCATCAATTCATCCACCTTCACCATGATGCGGTGCTGTTCGGCGAGGGGGGGAAGTGGGAAAGGGATGTTCAGGAGTTCTTCAACTTTGATTCCCTTCACAGTCAGTCCGGTCCCCTCGAAGCCATGTGTCTTAAAGAAGTTGTAGTGATAGTCAATGGAAACGAGACTCGACAATGAGAGCGCCCGAAGATCCTGGTTGATTGCGATGGGAACTCGATTGATAGAAACTTTGCCCAGGCCCATTCGCGTCACGACGATTAGGCTACCTGGTGGAATCAAATTGGAGGAGCTATCTGCCAACCCAGCTTCTGTGATTCGGTCAATTGTCTCGTCGATATACTTCCCTTTACCCACATCCTTCACGCTCGCCCAGAAGATATCTCCATCCCAGTAAGTCGAATTGTTCTTCGAGGGCGTCCCGCCTCCGAGATGGCTATTAATCGTCTCGCCGAGTGGTGCCCATTCCCAAGTTGGCGGAATTTCATAAGGCGCCATGGTTCTATCAAGGGCCGCTGGAGATTGTGCCTTCTTAATTTTTCCCGCCTTCACCAACTGCGCTTTCTCCTCCTCAATCCGTTTCAGCAGTTCTGACGCCGGTTCATCCCTCGGATCTTGTTCGACCAGCTTCCCTCGCACGGCGAGGTCGAGGATAAAGCGACGCAGGCGTGGGATGGCGTCGGGTGCGTCGCTGATGCGGTCGAAGTGAGTAAGGAGTTGCTCGGGATTCATCGCAGGAGAGCCTTCTCCAGAATGGCCTTGAGCTGATCGCGGAGGTTGGCGGTTTCTTTTTCGGCTTCGTTGAGCTTGGCCAGCAGTTCTTCCGGATCGCCGTGATCGTCGGCGATGGTATGCGGATTCTTGATATCGAGGTTATAGCCATGGGCTTTCACATCATCGGCGGTGATCTTCCAAGCGACTTCCGTTTCCTTCCGTCCTTTGCGCTTCGCTCCTCCCCACCAGTCGATGCAGGGCTTCAGATGCTCGAAGCGGATGGGCTTCGTCATCGAGTAGGCCTTCTGGCCATCAGGGATGCGATGTTCGTAGAACCAGATCTCTTTCGTCGGCTCACCCTTCTCGAAGAACAGCAAATTCGTTCCGATGCTGGCGTAGGGTTTGAAGACGCTGTTGGGCAGACGGACGATTGTATGGAGGTTGCACTCCTCCATGAGATGTTCCTTGAGCCTGGTCTTCACCCCTTCGCCGAACAATGAGCCGTCCGGCAGCACGACAGCAGCGCGGCCACCGGTCTTGAGCAGGCGCACGATGAGAGCGAGAAAGAGGTCCGCTGTCTCGCGCGTTTGAAAGTGTTTGGGAAAGTTGCTTTCGATGCCGTCTTCTTCCTTGCCGCCGAACGGTGGGTTGGTGAGGACGATGTCCACGCGATCGGCTTGGCCATAGCTGATGTAGGGCCGGGCCAGGGTGTTGTCGTGGCGGACGAATGACGGATCTTCAATATTATGTAGCAGCATGTTCGTGACACAGAGCATGTGCGGGAGCTGCTTCTTCTCGCAGGCCCGCAAACCCTGCTGCATCTTCTGTTCGTCCGCCGGTTTCTTCACATAGCGCTCGCGCATGTGCCGGATGGCGCAGGTGAGAAAGCCGCCGGTCCCACAGGCCGGGTCGAAGAGCATCTCACCGGGGTGCGGGTCGATCCGGTCCGCCATGAAGGCGGTAACGGCGCGGGGCGTGTAGTACTCACCCGCGTTGCCCGCGCTCTGAAGGTCGTTCAGGATCTGCTCGTAGATGTCGCCGAAATGCTGACGCTCGGTCAGGTTGTTGAAGTCGATGCTGTTGATCTTGTTGATCACCTGTCGCATGAGCTGACCGGACTTCATGTAGTTGTAGGCGTCCTCGAAGACCTCCCGCACGACGCGGCGGCGCCCGTCTTTGGTCGAACCCGACAACTCTTTGAGCGAGGGGAAGAGTTCACCATTGACGAAGGCCATGAGCGGTTCGCCGGTGATGCCTTCGGGGTCCGCCGCCCAGGTGCGCCACTGGAATTTCTTCGGGATGGGCGACCGGTAGTCCTTCTGCATTGCTTCCAGTTCCAGGTCCTGGTCGTCGATGATCTTCAGAAAGAACATCCAGCAGAGCTGAGAGATGCGCTGCGCGTCGCCATCGACGCCGCTGTCCTGGCGCATGATGTCTTGAATGGATTTGACGGTGTTCCGAACGGACATGATTAGGCGGCTCCCTGATAGAGGGCTGATTGCAGTTCATGGACGGCCTGTTCAAAGCCGGAGCGTCCGCCGAACGTCTTGAGCAGTTCGATCGGCGTGCCCATGGCATCGAACGGCGCGATCTTGAGGATCTGCGGATCATCCAGGCTGGTGACACCTTCATCCTGGTATTTCTGGAGCAAGGCTTCCAGCACGGCGCGGGCTTGCTTGCCGTACTTGGTGAAGATATCCCGCTTGCGGACGTTTTCTGCCCGTTCTCGCCTCGTCAGCGGCGGCTGATCGAACGCCACATGGCAAATGAGATCGAAGAGATCGAGATCTTTTCCCACTTCGTCGGCCAGCGGTTCGAGCAACAGCCCTTCCTGCTCCAGTTCTTCGATGATGGCCTGCTTGCGCTCGGCGCTGTTCCACTGTTTCAGAAAGGCCGTGAGGCCGGCATAGCGCTTCCGGAGCGTCTTCTTGGTATAGTCGCGCAGGGTTTCGGTCACGAGCTTGCCATATTCGTCGAGGTACTCCACTCGCTCCGCAATCACGCTGACTTCCTCGCCATGGATGTGGTACTTGCGGGGTTGCGTGCTGCTGGGCTGGATGGTGATGTCCGGTGTGACGGGATCGACGACGACCCGCTCATCTTCGGCCGGTTTTGGTGGAATCGGATCGTCCATATCGGCCGAAGGAGGCAGATCGTCGGGTGGCGCAACCGGATCGTGTTCCCCCGGCTCGTAGATCTGCACCGGCTCACCGTCGAAGTCGGGATCGGCGAAATGATTGGTGGCCTTCCGAAAGTCGATGAGCGTGAAGTAGTACTTCTTGGTGTCTTCATGCACGCGAGTCCCACGTCCGACGATCTGCTTGAACTCGGTCATGGAGCCGACTTCGCGGTCGAGCACGATCACCCGGCAGGTCTGGGCATCCACGCCGGTGGAGAGCAGCCGCGAGGTCGTAACGATCACCGGGTACTTGGCCTCTGGATCGATGAAGTTCCCGAGCTGGGCGGTGCCTTCGGCGTCATCGCCGGTGATCCGCATGATGTAGCGGTCGTTCTGTCGCACCAGGTCGGCGTTCTCGTTAATCAGGGCCTGGCGCATCCGGGCGGCATGTTCGACGTCCACGCAGAAGACGATGGTTTTTTGAAAGCGGTCGCCGCTCTCTTTCAAGAACTCGGTCACTTTGCGGGCCACCCGCTTCGTCCGCTCGTCGATGACCAAATTTCGGTCATAATCCTTCTGGTTATAGATGCGGTCTTCGATCTCGTAGCCGTATTTATCGACCTCTCCCTTCGTCGGGCGATAGCCCGCTATGTCCAGATCGAGATGGACTTTCACCACCTTATAAGGAGCGAGGAAGCCGTCACGGATGCCTTCCTTCAACGAGTAGGTGAACAGGGGCTTGCCGAAGTAATGGATGTTGGACACGTAGGCGGTCTCTTTCGGCGTGGCGGTGAGGCCGATCTGGGTGGCGCTGGAGAAATGGTCGAGGATCTCCCGCCAGGCGGAGTCCGCCGCCGCGCTGCCGCGATGGCATTCGTCGATGACGATGAGGTCGAAGAAGTCCCGGGAAAGCTCTCGATAGAGCTTGTCGCTCTCTTCCGGGCCTGTAATGGCTTGATAGAGCCCGAGATAGATTTCGTAGGACGTGTCGATCCGCCGATGCTTCTTATCCATGGCAAGGGACAGATCGACCACGGTGCCGTCCGCTCGCTCGATGGTTTTTGAACCGGTGCTGAGTTTGGCCATCGTCTTCCCGAAGGGGCGGAAGTCGTTGACCATCGTTTGATCGATTAGGACGTTGCGGTCGGCGAGATAAAGAATGCGTTTTTTGAGACCGGCTTTCCAGAGACGCCAAATGATTTGAAAGGCGGTGTAGGTCTTTCCGGTGCCGGTCGCCATAACGAGGAGCAGGCGATTCTGCCCTTTGGCAATCGCCTCAATGGTCTTGTTGATGGCAATGCGCTGATAGTAGCGCGGCTCCTTGCCGCTCGCATCCTCGTGGTAATTCTGGAGCACGATCTCTTCCTGTGACGGCGCTAAGCCCTTCCACGCGCGATACTGCTGCCAGAGGGTTTCGGGAGAAGGAAACGAGTTCAGCGCGAGTTCGACTTCCCGCTGCTCGCTCCGGCCCGTTCGATCGTGAAAGACAAAGCCGTCGCCGTTCGACGAAAAGACGAAAGGAATGTCCAGCGTCTCGGCGTACTCCAACCCTTGCTGTATGCCGCCGCCGACGGGATGGCTGTTGTCTTTCGCCTCGATGAGAGCCATAGGGAAGTTCGGCTTGTAGTAAAGGATATAGTCGGCGCGTTTGGCCTTGCCTCGGGTGACGAGCTTGCCCCGGACGATAATGCGCCCTTTGGTAAACCCGACCTCTTCGCGAATCTGCGACAGCTCATCCCAGCCCGCCCGCTTCACCGCCGGCGTGATGAACTTAGTACAGATGTCGCGTTCGCTCAGTGATTTCTTGTCGAGGTCCGTCACAAAGAAAACCTCGCCGATGTGGAATTTTTCCGGCGAAGCTTACCTGTTTTCCATGGAAGAAACCATGCCCCGAAGGTAGAAGAAGTGCCGCCCTTCGGCAGGCTCAGGACGTGGCATGAGGTGCTGAGCGGTGGTTGACTTGCCTGATCCGGATCTTTAATCCGGTTTATCCCGTTTGGTTGGTTTGTTTCGTAGAATTGCTATCCAACTTTTGAGTATCGCCTCACTTCACCGGATTGCCCTTTGAGCCCATTCAGAACATCGATGTCAGTTTGCTTGTGCCAGTATTGCCGTTGAGGACGCCCCTGTCGGAGCAGCTCCGGAACGGTCATGAAACTGAGGCGTCCACTCAGTTCATGTAGAAGCATGTCCACCGCCTTCAACATCGGTTCTCGGTCGATATATCGATCCTCTCCATGCCGAAAGAGCGAATCATGAAACAGGATGATGCTGCCGTTTTGAATCCGACTCATAATCCTACTTTGTATCCAATCTGCATCGTGGTCGAGCCAGTCCATAGCCGTCGCATTATAGGTGATGACCTGATATCCGAGCCACAAAGCATCGAGACGCGACAATAGGTTTTGGTCCGCATAGGGAGGACGGAAAATGTGTTGCGCATAAGGAGCAATGGCTTTTGCGCATGCCCGGATCTGGGCCCGCCGCTCTCGGCCGGTGAGCAACGGGAAAGAGGGATGATCCCAGGAGTGATTGCCGATTGCATGTCCGGCGGCAGCCACTTTCTTTACAAGATCGGGGTGACGCTCTGCAGCCTGACCCACCATGAAAAACGTCGCCTTTGCATGATGCTGTTGCAAGATATCAAGAAGGCGAGGTGTGAACACCGGGTCCGGACCATCGTCGAACGTAAGAGCTACGGCCGGCTTCAATGTGGAGACATGCGTGATGGTCCCAACAACAATGAGGGGAATCGATTTTAATCGTTTATATGTTTGTTTTAGGAAATCTATCATCGATGAGGACACATACGATTTCGGATTGACCCGTTGGTTTGGCCGGACGAATCAAATCGCTAACACTCTGTATTTGATACTCCCTTTCAAACGGCCCATCCTCACCCCACATCGCCGAGCCCAAACTGCACGATCGCTTTTATCTCGAAGTTTTGGAATGCTTTTCACAAACCATATAATAAAACTCTTCCATGAAGCGATTCCCTGTTGCCAAGTCCATTTCGGCATCCCGAAGGGAAGATGTTTCTTATAAAGAAGCACACGATGTTCGCCCCATCCAACAGCCTGCCGATAGTTACCCATAATTGTATCTCTTACGCGAACATGCATCACTGCATCCGGCACAAAATGAAGCGTCACCCCTTTCAGCTGAACGTTCCAGCAATAATCCGTATCTTCACACAACGCAAGAGACTCATCAAAACCGCCGATTGTTTCATGGATCCACCGTTTCACTCCAAGGGTACCTCCCCCAGCGTGCGGAAGATAGGAGAGATCCCCTTTCGGTTGAAGCCCCGATGCTTGGGAATGTCTTACCTGCTTCGTCACCCAAGAGGGGCTGAGCTTATTCGCATCGATACGGCAGGCAACAAAATCGTGCTTGGACAACGCCTCTCCCATTGCAGAAAGCCAACCTGGAGCGACCTCATCATCGGCATCACAAAAAATAAGCGATTCCCCCAGCGCAAAATTTGCGCCGATATTCCTGGCATGCGCTTGCCCACGCTTGTCAGATGCGTCAACGATACGAAGATCAGGAAGACGGCTCACGTATCGCTCCACGACTTTCACTAAATCATCCGTCGATCCGTTGTCTGAAACAATCACTTCCCAAGGCTCGGAATAATTCTGATTCGCAAGGGCTTCGAATTGAGTGGCGATGGTACCCGCTGCATTCAAACAGGGGATGATGACGCTCAATTTCATCTGCTTAC
>JAICWG010000188.1 GCA_025934915.1 Nitrospira sp. | reverse complement strand
TCTTGCCATCACCTCCTCCCTTGGGTTTTGATTCATGCCACACACCTACCCTGCAGAGGGGAACTCTAAATGTCATCAGACCTTAAGTTCTCCACAGGTTCTAGCCCAAGTGATGAACAAAGGTGCGGGGCATGCGTATAAGGTTCTGTTAACTAAAGACATCAAGGCGAGTGACCTTGAGGTGCAAGTCTCCTTTCTCGCGATTTCCGGCCGAGGTGACATGGGCGGGGGAGTGATTTGGCGGGCGACGGATGATCGGAACTACTATCTCACGCGCGCCAACCCACTTGAGCAAAATATTCGTCTCTACCATGTTGTAAAAAGCGTCCGGAAAATAATCGCCAACGTCGATCAGACGATCGACGTACGACGCTGGCATCGGTTGCGGGTCAAAACGGAGGGGTGCCGGATTCAAGTGTTTTATGATGACCGGCCGGTCTTTGACCGTTGCGATCGTACGTTTCTGCAGGCTGGTCGCATCGGCCTGTGGACCAAATCTGATGCGGTCACGTACTTCGATGATTTGAGCGTTTCAATCGCCAAATGAACAAGAGAGTTGCAGCACAGCCCCGTGGTGCATATCCTAATAGTGTGAGCTATACTTCCGACGCGGTGCCTTTCCAAACCTGTTACACACGAGCGGTCCTTGACGAAGCTTTACTTTCCTCCTGTCAAAGATACTCGGAGGACTAGCTTCAAAAAGTTCAAGGGATGGACTTCCTCAAATCCACTCCTCTTTCCTGAACATCGCACTCGGAGAGATTGCATCACTCACAAAGCACGACGGAAATTCAATCCGGCGTTTATCATGTCTTAATCCGCACGTGGCGCCACGCTACTGTGCTGCCTGAATACGGTTGGATGCCGATACAGCCAGTGCACGGCCGCGATCAGTGTCTGTGTTGTGAAAGCTGGTGGTTTGCGTACGCTGACCGCTTTGTAGATTGGTCAGAAACACGGTATAGTCGTCACCTTGCACCGTGATCTCGTATTCGAACCAGACACCAGGCACCAGCGGGGGACCTGGAACATAATTCTGCATGGCCGGCTCGTTAAAGCCCAAGTGCCAAACGCGATCACCGGCTTGAATCTTGTAGATCGCGCCTGTGCGGTTCTTGAACTTGCCGTCTGGCTCCGGCCGGATACCGTAGAAATCCTTGCTTGAATCACCACGTGCATTGTCGTCGATCTGGACTTCGAAGCCGGCAATCACGGGCTTCCAGGCCGGGTTGCCTGGGTCGAAGAAAAATTCGTTCGCGGTGCGTGGCTTGAGCGCATCGCTCAGATCGAGCGTCGGGCGCGGGAAGCGCAAGAAGATACCGCTGTTGTGATTCGCTACATCAAAAATTCGAAACTGCGCGCGCAGCGTGAAATCACCGAATAGTTCGGTGGCGTAGAAAAACAGCCGCAATGCTCCCTCGCCGTAGCTCACCATCTCGCCGTTCACGTGCAGCATGCCGCCGCCGGCGGGGCCGGCCAGACGCCAGTTCTTGAACGTCGCAGCCGTGCCGTCGAAGAGCGGACGAAAGCCGGCCTCGGACTGCGGACTGGTGATAGGGTCGGGTCCTACGAGCACACTACTGTTGAGTAAGTCTCCGGCGCGGCGGGCGAGGGCCACCCCTGTGAGCATCGGGTTCGGCGAGCCAATCGTTGGAAACAAGGCCGGACCGGCAATGTAGCAATTCGTGGTGTCGTGAATGCGGCCGAAGTCGTTGGTTACAGCATCGGCAACGTTGTCACCCATGCGCATGGTACTGGCATCGTGGTGAGTCGTGCCGAGATCATCGCGACGGTTCTTGAATGCGGCCAGTGCAGCGAGGCGCTGTGGGCGTGACCCTACGGGAACAGGGATGGTCAGGTTCGCTCCTGCGAGGATGTCGAACGGTTCGTTACCCGCGAAGATGAGAGCAATCTTGTCGGAGACGACGTCCATCTCACCCCAGGTCGTTCGGTCGTTTTGAGTCTGAGCGCTGCCGGGAAAATCCTGCGGCGAGGCCTTGGCGTTGCCGAGGTGGACGACAGCTTTCGGGCGCTCGAAATCAAGTTCCAGCGTCGACAAGTCGATGAAGCTGTCGGGATTGCGCGGCGTCATGTCGCCGATGCCGCGGATGGTAATGACCACGGTGTCGTCGGTTGCACGCAGCATGTCTTGCAGGTGTTCGAGGGTCGGGATCTTCTTAAACAGCTCGGCTTCCGAATCGGCACCGAGTTTTTGCAGGCCGCTGGCGGTGATCTGAAAATGAAAAGTTCGGCCATTGGATGCCTTGCCTTTCACAAGCAGCGCAGAAGTCTGCAGGCTTGGAATCACGGTCGGCGGAAGATTGGCAGCGATGGCCGCTCGCGGCACACGGATCGTAAGATTCGAACGAAGATGCGCCAGAAGATTTGTCCCCATGCGCTGAGCCGCGCGGCCGGCGAGCGACTGCTTGAAAGTGGTGATGGCTACGCGTGTAGTTTCCACCGTACCCAGCGCGATCACCACGGCACTCTGCCCGTTGTTGCGAGGCGGCGCGAGCGGGATGTCTACCGACGTGCCGTTTTGCCAGACGCGTACCCCAATGACACGCACCCAATTATCCACCTGGGTCTCGGTGATGAATTCTTGGACGTGGCAGTTGGGCACAATCATCAGCCGCTTGCGGGCGTCGGCTGATGGACCAATCCCATCGGCTTGGGCAGCCGCAAGCCGTGCAGCGCGAATCAGGCCCGGTATGGCGCTGAACTTGTTGGTCGGAAAAAAGCCGGGCAAAGTTACGGACTGAACGGCGAGCGGCGCCTCGAGTTTGAACATGTCAAGTAGATCGGCGCGCGTTGTGGTGTCGCTCGTCGGTAGGCCCAGTCACTCGCGCAGCAGGGTATCGGGAATCGGCGTCGGATCACCCTGATCGGGGTAGCGTACTGCAGGATGGTCGAGCAGATCGGCAAAGGTGAACCCTGTCGCGTTGGCCTGGTTTTTGAGCCCGGCATGTAACTGTTTTCGCAATGCGGTGTGTAACGGTCCGTAGATGAAGTCGTTGGTCTCTTGCACGCCGATCTGCCGACTCGCGTTGGCAAAGTAGCCTTCGTTGGGTGGTGGGGGACGCAGTGCATTGCGTGCCGATGGCGGCCACGCGGTCATTTCCTCGTCAAGCAATTCTGGCGACCATCCACCCCAGGTGAGCGAGCGGCCACCGATCGCGAAGATCAGGCCAGGATAACTAAGTGCCGGATGGTTCACCCACGGTGAACGCAGATCAGGAGCACCTCCAAGAAACGGTAAGTTCTGTACATGTTCGGGCAGCACGAAGGGGCCAGCTTCTAGTACGAGAATGCGGCGACTATGTGTGACATCGGTGACGAAAAGGTGTTCCGCAACGACAGCGCCAAAGGTGCCGCCGCCGATAACGACCACATCGAAGTCGCGTCGTCGTCCTCCTACGGTCTGTGCTGCGCTATTGAGCGATTCCTCCAGCGTGTTACAGAGGAATCGTCCCATGTTGTCTAGCGTGAATGAAGTGGGCTCTGAGGTTAGTAATGGCGCCATGGGTCATCTCCTTTGCAGATTTGATTCAAATACGACCTGGAATGCATACAGAATTATTGAGTCGGGTCTTGCATTACTCATAAGATGGTAATTTGCAGAACACGATGTCACTGTTGACCTTATTCTATGCGGGTTTCATTCGTGTTATTGTTGCCTTAGTTGCTGACTACTGAATAACACATCAATACTGGTGACGAGATGCTTTGTTGTAAGAATGTCACGCACAAATACTTCCATTTGTGCACTTGAATCGAAATTAAGCCCCGACCCAGAAGTCGATTTCACGAAAGGCGGTGCTTCCAGGTTTTAAGTAGCCTTTCTGCCACGTATCCGCATCGACGAGTCCCTTCCAGCGCTTACTCTTTGGTTGGGCCTGCCGACGAAAGCGCCAACGATATTGGTTGTAGATAGCCATAATATTTGCGGCGTACGCGGCGGCAAGGCCTGGGGCATCGCGAATAATCAATAAATTCTCGTCGTTCGTCGTGCTCGCTTTAGGGCCTAGATTGTGTGATCCCGTGAGGAGCACGGGGTGCAGGCCGAAGGGGTCAACCAGCACCACTTTGCTGTGCACCATGGCAAACGTTCTTGGGAGCTGCGTCATTTCTCGATGGAACCAGGCTGTGGCCTCGTCGATGGCCGCGGGCAGCACGATGTCGAAGTCGGCCTTCTCGGAATTTCGAGTTTCAAAGAGTTCCACCGGATTGGCCGTTGTGCTCGGGTCTTGATTGATCGCTCCGCGAATATACAAGCGTTTGCCGGACGTGCCGGCCCGGGCCGTCTCGATGATCTGGTTGAGCAGCGTGTTTTTCGGTCCCGGGTTGAACATCAAGAAAAGGATGGCCTGTTTTGCGGCAACGATGATCTTACGGGCCTCCTTCAAGTCGACCTGCCCGACAGTAGGGGTGAACCATAGTCGGACAGGTGCTTTGCCGACGTCCGGATCACGCGGATCACTGTTGCTCTCCTTGAGGTCTTTGGGAGTCTCGTCTCCCGCCTCCTTCAGTAAGTCCCACTGCTTGCGGTATTCTTCGGCAAGATCAGCATCGTCGATGAGTACGGAGTTGTTGGCTTGCGTGCAGAGGCCGGTTTTCGTCCAGTTTTGACTTCCAGTCCACACCCAGCGCGGTTTCTTCCGGGCATCGCAGATCACCAAGAATTTGTTATGTCCTAACGCGCCGGGCGAGATAAATCGTCGTGTAGGTCGATTGTGTCGCGAAGACGCTCGCGGGCGTCGTTATTCTGATCCTCGCCGTGTTTTTTCACGCTTCCGTTGGCTAACACGACGTGAGCCCGCTGACCGAGTGTTTCGAGCGCGGCTTCCAGTTGTTCATCGTCGAGTTCGTACAGTGCAGCGTAGATCTGGCGTTTGTGCTTGGCGGCGTCGGCTAATACCTCGAACGATCGGCTCCCGAGCGGTCCGTGCAGGTACCGGCGGAACGGATCATTCGGGGTTTCGATGACCGTCCCCAACTTTTTGCTCTTCAGATCGTCGGCCGTGATGCCGAGTCGCCTCGATACCCATTGCGCGGCCACGATGCCTCGATTAAAGTACGCCTCAATTTTGGGGTCAAATTCGTGAGTGAGGGTGATTGCTTCGGTCCAGTTGCTCGAGGTTGCCGGGTCCGGACGCAGGGTTGCTTTGTCAGGACCGACCATCGGCAGGACGCGATACTGCACCTTGTCGCCGGGGTTGGCCATGTAGTCGGTCCACTGATACTTTTGGATCGACCAGTTGGTGGAGGCGCGATGCTCGCCTTCTTGGTGTGACTGACCCTCAAATCCAACCCACGTGTTCACGACTTCTTCAAGCCCATTTCGCCGTCGCAGTAGGGCGAACCCGCGGTAGTTCGGGATGAAGCCTTCCGGCCTCCACGCGATAAACACATCGTCTCCATTGTGATAGGCCTTGACCTTCATCTGATCGCTTCTCCTTTTCACTTAAGGCCTGCCAAAAGAGATCACCGTCGTGGTCGCAGTTTTATTCGGGTACGCTGACGCCTGACCCTCCCATTTCTTTCGGCAGATCCTTCATTTTGGGCAGCCCGTCCTTTATTCGCAGCTTCGTCTCCTCATAGTTCACATGGATGCCGGCTTGGTAGGGAAAGTCTGGAATGACCGCCGCATACACATCGGTGAGTCCCCAAGTGGGATGTTCGGTAAAGATATGGCCTCCACAGGTCTTGCACCATTTGCGATAACTTAGAGGTGTCTTGCTGTACGTGCCGATGTTCTCTGCTCCTTGCGTGATCCGCACCGAGTCGGGTTTCCACAATGTGAAGGCGTTGACCGGCGCAGCCGACCAGGTTCGACAGGATTCACAATGGCAATATCCCATTGTGGCCGCCTCTCCGCTGACCGTGAATCGAACCGCGCCGCAAAAGCAGCTTCCTTGGTAAACTTTCCCGTTGCTCATGACGTATCTCCTTGGTGGTGTGCGTCGCGTTCTTCCCCTCTTTGTGAGAAAATGCTTTTACCCCAGCGCCTTCGCCGGTCCATTGCCGACACTCGCTTGAAAGGCCTCCGCCAAACCCTTTCTGATCGTCTTATACTTGGACCAGTCAAACGCACACAAGAACTCCGCGGCGGCTTTCGCGCCGCGAGCAAACAGATCGATTTTGTCTCCATGACTCATCGTGAAATTCAGCCAGTGATGGCTGCCGGTATCGATCATCTTAACCAAATGCTTATAGTCGGGGTTGGCCTTGATGAAATCGTCATCCAACGTATGGCGGGCGGCATCGAAGACGGCGCCGAGGAGTTGAGAAGGCTTCGTGATCTCAGTAGGCTCAGTGCCTTCAATGCCGATTTTTGCGCCGAATATCGGGGCGGTTGGAACGCGATAGGGCTGGTGAAACACGTTGATCGGGAAATTGGACATGATGCCGCCGTCCATAAACATGACGTGTTGCGGAGGCGTGCCCTCATAACCGGCCAGATCTCTCCAGAGCGACCGATTTGGAGAGCAATCATTGACCGTGAAGGGGTGGAAAAAGAACGGAATGGACATCGACGCGCGGGCGAAATAGGCGGGGTTGACCGGCTCAGGGTTGCACCAATATAGTCCGGCCATTCTGGGAAATTCGACCTTTGTCTCGATGGTGATATCCGCGACGATCATGACCAAATCTCCACCCTTGTCCTTCTCGGACAGCTCCGTATCTGTGCGCGTCGTTCTCAGTCTCAGTCCTGGAGAAACCGTGCGCAACTGGGCAAGAAGCTCCTCAGTCGTCTTGATCCCGACTCCTTGCAGCTCGGCGGTCGGCCAATTCAAAAATGCGTCCCCTGGGTTCAGACCCAAATCTTCCTTCAGGTTGTCGATAATCTGAGATGCCTTCCAGATTAATTTGACCATGCCGGCCTTATCCAGGACCGCTTGTGAAAAATCTCTGGCGTCGCTATCGCCGTCGATAAAAGTCTCCATCGGCATTCGTGAAAGGACATCCAACAGGCGCTCGCTCTTGGCTTGCCCCGGAGGACCCAACGCGGCAATCATAAGAGCATTGATGGATCCCGCTGATGTTCCACCCACGCCCAGAAACCGGATGCCTGCCTGTTCGAGGAGGTAGGTGTACCCTGTCAGCGCGATGCCGAGCGCACCTCCGCCTTCCATGACAAGATCGACATACTGATGATCGCCCGCATCGATGATGTCGGAATATTCCTTGCCCTTGCATTCCTTCTTCACTGTTTGCAGTGCCTTCAGAACCTCCGGATGGGTGATGTAATCTTGTGCTGTCGACATGGGTTCCTCCCAAGTAAAAGACACGGTATACGGTATAAATGTTCTTTTTATCGCTGTAGTACTGCTGCCCGAGGCCCGAGTGTAACCGATTTCCCCTCTCGACACGAGTTCACGCTTTGGTGCATTGTCCGTAAATCACGACTCCTCTTCGAGAGGTCCACAACGGACTCGACCTGTTGTACATGCCGACCCGCTATTAACGAAGGAGCAGTGCATCTGTTTGTTTGATGGATTTGACCAATGCATCACGAAATTCCTTGATGCCGACCGTGACGTCTTCCAATTGCTGTTTGACGATACGTTCGGGTGTCGTCTTGTGCATGTCCTCGGGACTTTTATCTATCTGTGCGTTGATCTCGTCGGCAACCGACAAACCCGCTGCCGAAGAGAAGCAAAGGGCGATCGCAAGATTGTTCACCTCTGCCTATGGTAGTACCACAACCCCCAGCTCACCGCTGAAGGGTTGGAGCAGCAGTAGTAGTAGTACGCCTAGAAATAGCGCCATGATAGCGGGCCAGATCATCGATAGAGCGCCGAGAACTAGGACGAACGTGATCACCGCTAACGGCAGTTGGACGAGCTGACTTTTATCTCTGGTCATTGGGTCCTCCAGGACATCCGTTTTGCCCGGGTCACGCCTCAAACATAAATCACATCGCCGTCCACCGCGCGCACTTGTGACCTACTCAACATCCCTCATCCCGTGCCTTGATCTGGCTCGAAACGTGGGAAGCCGAGACTGTTTACATCTCCGCGACATTCTGTTCGTTCACGAACACATCGATCCCGAAAGCACTTTTTGCGCCACACGCGTTTCACATAGAAAGCCGAGGTATTCCAACAATCTGAGCGAGCTGTTTCGAAGTTGGACAGCGTCCATCTGTATCTGAATGGATTCCAGGTGGATCGGATTGGATGCAGAAAATATTGAAGGAGAGAGTGGGGGAATCGAGCAACGCCTCGCGTTGGAACCACGGCTGAGACAGACGATTGGATTCTCCGCGGCCACCGCAGGAAGTCGTTCGAGATATCGGCTCATGCTTCGGAAGCCGGTCGGTTATTTTCCTGGCGCTTCCGGGTTCAGCATGGGTACAGATCGAGCCCTCCGCAGTGGAAGTAGATGGCCGTCTTGAAGTGCTCGATGTTGCGGAAACCGCAGGCCATGCTCTTGATCTTCTGAATCTGGCTCTTGAGTCCCTCACTCATC
>JAICWG010000069.1 GCA_025934915.1 Nitrospira sp. | reverse complement strand
TCTCAAAAACCCCACGCGCGGGTGACGTCGCGTTGTACGCCGAACGCGACCGCATCGAAGGCTTCTTCAATACACTCACGCATGACAGAGGCGTCGCCACGAGATCCTGCACACGCGCCAGAAACGTCGCTGCGCTCATCTATCTCGCCGCTGCCCTCATCTGGATGAAATGAATGTCAACAGAGCCTAGAGATCGTCCGGCGTCAAACCAGTTACTTTACCAAGGCGAGCAAGCATGTGCGGCCCAATTTCATCGCGATCATGGAAGGCGAAGACTACATCAGGCCAACCAGGTCTCGCCAGCACACGGTGGCCGCCTAAGGCTCGCTTGATCTGCCAGCCGATACGCTGGAGAGCGGAAAGGACTCGTGAGGCCTGAGTTGCAGACCAACGGCTCATGCCGCGATGAATGACACTGTCAGAAGGCTATCCGGGAGAGCTTCCCCATGCTCCAAGCGATCGGCAAGAACGTGTAGAGCCAGCGCTTGAACGGATGCGAGGGCTTGCGACCTCGTTGTGCCATAGGCCATCACGCCGGGAAGAGAGGGCACTTCTCCAATCCAACGTCCATCTTCTTCTTGCTCAAGTTCGACTTTGAACTGGCTTAGATTCGACATAGCCACCTTTCGCTTCACTAGAGTAAGCCTGTTTTTCCCAAAAAGGCAAGTGAAGCCGCGCAGTATTCCAGCCTAAACACGTGCACGAATTTGGTGTCACACATCACTATTGGGTTGAAGATGCGTGTGTGACGGAGAGGTGACGAATCGGTTCACGCCGCGCGACAACCGCGAAGAGCGAGGCTCACGTGACGAGCACATCCGGCGGTGACAGGCGGCTTGTCTCGCCCAGCTCGACCGTCTCGTACCAGTCGAACCCTCCGCATCGACGCTTATGAAACCCCCGAGCCCATCTCCTCCTGGCGGAATGCGCTCGACAGACGAAGCGCCGCTCGAACTCGTTACGAGAGAATCGACGGAAGACCGGGTCGCCGAAGAGCGGCGACGACGATCGGCACATTGCCGACCTCGGTCCACGACAGCACCGCAATCTCCTGTTCAGCACCGCAAGATTGGAGCAGCAGGAGTACACCTAGCAATAGAGCCATGATGGCGGGCCAGATCATCGATAGCGCACCGAGAATTAGGATAAGCTGATCGCCGCCAACGTCTGCTGGACGAACGGGCTCTTGACTGTGATCATAAGGTCCTCCCTCGTTCTCTAGAACTTAGATTCATTCAAGTAATCCATCAAACCTACGATCATTTATCCTCTCTCGCGTTTTGCCACTACCTCAATGTAGCGCTTGTTCAGCAAAGAACGGGCCATGGTGAATCTACTTATAATGACGTGAATTTTCACCATTTGTGCTGTGATCTGGAAAATTGAAGCCTTACTGGGTGTACTTATTTCGATTCACCGTGAGTATCCGAATGGATTCAGTGAAGTGTTGGCTGCACCAGAGTATGCAATCGAAAACCAGCGAGGGTGTCGTTTAGAATTGGAAGAAAGGGGAGGTCCACGCCATTTGATCGTTGAATGCTCTGGCTACTTACGCGCAGTCTGCAGTCTATGGAGATAGTCTATGACCGCCGGTGGCTGCAGAGAATACGGTCGTCAACGTCCCGAGAGGTTCGGGTCATGTTTAATCCTGGTATCCGGTATGCCCCTTCCCTAGATATAGGGTAACCGACCTTTGAACGCACTATTACTTTTACGTATGGATCTTCCACTCCCTGAACCCATCATTACCCATTTCTTTCGGCACACCCTGGCACGCCTGGCTGAAATCGATACGCACTGAAAATCCCCAGTTGCAAAGTGCCGCTAGACGGCGTATAGGACACAGTAGGTTTTCTAGGTCCACTCATAATTCGAGAGAACGTACCAGCATCAGCATCAGTGTTTTGGTCGGATCGCTTTCTTCTGTTTTGTTGCGGATGTTTTGCCGTGTGAACAGGGAAGGGTGTTTCCCAGGCATTGAACTTTCAAAATTTTGAATCTGATTTTGACTCTAGTGTAGAGTCACTGCTGCTTACATCATTAGCGAGGTGAAACATGATTATGAAGCTAGTTGCCTCCGCCTTTCTCTTCACCGTCACGGTGAATGGATACGCATTGAGTCTGGCTGCTGCCCCTCAGCCAATGGCCGGTAACCAGCCGACCGCCGTTCGATCAGACGATGGTCAACGCTCTCTCATGACCATGCTTGTCGGGTTCCTGAGACCGACGGATGTTCGGCCCGCCCAACAGGAGAACACGGGGGGCTCGTATATCCATAAAGTCGATAGCGACGATACCTCTCCGGCTACTTCAATCGCCCCTATTACTCCTATGACTTCTATTACGGTAGACAGTCCCCAGAACCAACCTGCGGAGACAGACAAAACAGAGACGGACACAGAGAAAATTCGATTGGAACATCTCCTGCAGCAGCTCACTGCCAAAGAGAATGAGTTGGCCCTTCTGCGAGACAAGACAACAGCAGCCACGAATCTCTTGAACGTCGAAAAGAATCGTGCGGAAGAGTTGGAAGCACAACTGACCCAAAAGGAGCAGGAACTCGCGGGGCTCTGCACTCAACGAGACACCCATCAGCAAATGTCGCAGGAGCTGAACAGGGCAAAAAGCGGCCTAGAGCTGGCCAAACAGAGGGTCTACGACATCGAACGACAATTCGCCATCAGCAACGACCAGTTTGATGATGCCATGCAGCGCATCGCAGACCTTGACCTGCAACTGGTGGCGAAAGAGCAAGAATTCCAGCTGGCCAAGTCCAACATGGACAAGGAACTCGCCGCTCGAGACTCTCAACTGACACAAGCGAAGCGATTGCTCGCAAGCCTGGGACGCAGCTTGCCGAAGTTGGCCAAACAGGATCCCTCCAACAAGAATGCGCTTCCTCGGCAAGCCATCACAACGGCGCGCGCCACGATCGACCTCACCAAGGTCAACGAGAAGTTGATGAGCGCGCTCCAGGATGAACTCAAGCGAGGCAGTGTGGTGTTGGAGCAGCGAGGCGACAAATTAACCCTTGCGTTGTCGTCGGGCGAACTGTTCGCCAAAGGGCGAGCCACCATGACGTCGGCGGGGACCTCCTTGGTCAAGCGAATCGGCGTGGCTTTGCGTAAATTCCGCCCTCAAAGCGTCGAAGTCGCCGGACATACCGACAGCACACCGGTCAAGTACGATAGTCGGCGACCATATAAGGATAACTCTGACCTTTCCAGGGCGCGGGCCGAACATGCCGGCAAGGCTCTGATCAAAGGTGGGGTGGGTGCCGACCGAGTCAGAACAGTCGGGTATGCGGACTCCCGACCTATTGCGACCAACGACACGGAAGAAGGCCGGAGCAAGAACCGGCGGGTGGAGATTGTCGTGACCCAAGGGTCCGAGCCGATCGCCTCTGCGGGGGGTGGAAAGGACGAGCAAATCGCGAGCAGCACCCGAAGCACTTCCCAATACGGCGAGATGATTCAAAAAGTCACGAATCGCCGACCCTGAACAGATGACCATGTCGGCCGATCATTGGTCGACATGGTCGTGTCGATCTCTCGCAAGCCTGCTCCAGTCCCTGTTCGGAATGCCGCTCACATCTGAGACAGTGTGGAACATCCTGGAGGCGATTTGATATCAGAGCTCACCTGATCGGACTCTTCGTCAAGCCAGTATGGATGATGTATATGGTCAATGGTTAGAAGACTTGCCCTTTTCTTGATGAGAGGTCGTCACTCGGAGAGATAGTCCATTTGTCTCGCGATACGCGCCCGCGTCTCCACACCAGCGAGCCGCTCAACCAAATAGAGCCCAAGATCGATGGCTGAGGTGACGCCACGAGCGGTGATGATCCCCCCATCGTCCACCACACGGTCATCGACTACCTGAGCACAGTACGATCTCAACTCCTCGACGGCGTTTCGATTGATTGTAGCGCGTTTCTCTTTCAGGAAGCCCGCCGCGCCCAACAAGAGCGAGCCGGTGCAGGCGGACGCTTTGAGCTTCACGAGCTCCGACGTTCGAAGCCAGTCAATAAATGCCTGGTCATGCTGGAGTGCCCGCGTACCCATTCCACCAGAAACCACGATGAGGTCATAGTGAGAGAGGGGCTGACCCACGATGCTTGGTGCAAGGCGGAGTCCCTTGTCATCAACCACGTCTGCGGTCAACGCGCAGATGTCCCATTCAAAACCGGGCATGAGTCCCATTGACTTCAGGCGCGTGAGCGGGTCGTATGCCCCGATGAAGTCCAGCACGGTCATGCGATTAAAAATGACGAAGGCGGTTTTCATTGGAGTTTAAACGGAGGCTAGGCGCGACGATGTACTTTTGCTACCGCTTCTCAGGGGGTATGGATTTGAGAGCGGCTGAGAACGCCTGATGAGCCGCACCATCGACCGGCCTGTGTTTGACCGTCGTGCTCGCCGGGTCCTTGCCAAGATAGTTGTCGTCTTTCCAGTTCGTTGACGATCTAATAGGCCTGGGCACGAAGCCGCCCCCACAGTTTGGACAGACATTGCCCAGCACCCTCTCGACACAGTCGGCGCAAAACGTACATTCATAGGAGCAGATGCGCGCGTCGGGTGAGTTTGGTGGCAGGGCTTTATTGCAGTGCTCACACGTCGGTCTGAGTTCCAGCATATGGGCGCCTCTATCGAGTCGTATGGTGACGGCTGTTGACCAACGCCTGGCCGACGGATTTGCTGCGGACTACTTTCGATTCGCTGCGGAATCGAGCCGGCGGAAGGCCGAATTCTCGTTTGAAGGCACGGTTAAAGGCAGACTCCGACTCATAACCGACTTCACCGGCGATGGCTATCACGCTATTGCTCGTAGATTTGAGCAATTGCGCGCCAAGCTGAAGCCGCCAGCGTGAGAGGTAAGCAATCGGCGTCTCTGAGAGATACCGCCGGAAACGCTCCGCCAGGACGGAACGAGAAGTTCCGACCTCGCTCGCCAGCCCGCTCATCCCTGGACGATCGCCACGCTGGCGATGCATCAAGGCCAAGGCTTTCCCGACTTCCGAGTCGCGGACGCCGGCAAGCCATCCGGTTTGTTCCTGCGGGAGCAGCGCGATGTAGCGGCGGAGCGTTTCCACGAACAGAACCTCCGATAGCTTGGCAAGCACCGTCCCACCGCCTGGCCCGGATGCATCCACCCTGTCCACTGAATATCGGAGAGAGTTCTCCAGCCATTGGCCCGACGCGCCGTCGCGGATATTGACCTTCAGAAGGTGTGGCAGCCCGCCGAGCACGACCCGGTACAGTTGCGGCTCGCAGGCCATGTAGCCGCAGATGAATTTTGTGACCTCCCCTCCTCCGCCCCTGAGACCTTGCGCGAGAACCCGCCGCACTTCTTCCGCATGCTCTACCGATTTGATGAACGGTCCGTTTCTCAAGGCATGTGGATCGCCGTGCGGAACTATTACGAGGTCCCCCGCGCTCAGAGCACGCGACCGGTCGTCTCCTTCAATTTGTGCATAGCCACGGCCTTCAGTCAGAAGGTGGAAGATGATCACGTGCTTCGAGTTCGCTGAAAGATACCGGGCAAGAACAGGCGAAGCAGGGGAATAAAAGCACCAGGGCGCGGAAAACTCGGTGTTGAGAACCTGGTGCCGTCGAGTTTGACCGCCGTCAGCACTTTCGACAAGACATCCATAGAGGCTTCCCATCTCAATGACGGCGGCTGGGCAAAATGGAGTGGACGCCCGATCAAGCCTTTCCCAGCCTAGCACGCTCCCATCAAGAGAACCAGACTCCCGGATAAGACCCTAGCCCGTCGCTCCTCCTATAGTGCGCAGCAGAAAGCACAACGCAGTCCCATTCCATTCAATAACAGGAGGAGGCCGTCATGTACGACATTGAGAATCTCGGCAGGGTGAAAAATCTCGAAGTTCATGCCCACAAGGCTATGCAAGCATTTGGAGTGTTCGACAAGGCCGCCTTGGCTGAGGGAGCGATTCCCAGAAAATATAAGGAATTGATGGCCATCACCGTCGCGCTCACCACGCAGTGCCCCTATTGCATCGAGCTTCACACAGACAGGGCGCGAGAGACAGGCGCCTCGGATTCTGAGATCGCCGAAACTGTCCTCGTCGCAGCGGCACTGCGCGCGGGCGGGGCGATCACACACGGCACCCACGCCATGAAGGGAATCCAAAGGTGAAGAAGGCGCACGAGACCTTTCCATGGAACGCTTCGTCTCAACGCTGTGGCAGAAGCCCTCCGGTGGTGAAACAGACGCCCGTGAGCTGAGTGTACGGTCGCATCATATTGTGAAGACGCAATGTATCTCTAATCTAATCAAATCAGGAGATTGCCATGAAAACACAGACGAACATACTGGTGAACACGGTGCAGTTGGTTGTGGTAGTCGGGATGGGATTGACCTTGATGAGTTGCGGAGCAGGCGACGGGCCGATGAACTCAGCTCTTGCGCAGAACACAGGCAGGGACTTCGTGGCGCCGACCGTGTTCCAGGCGGCCGGGCCCAACATCGCCTCGAATGAAGCTCCCCGCAGCAAGCTGCGGGGTATCACAGAACTCAATTCCGAAGACTTCTCGGAAGGAGAGGCCACCCCCGTAGCGAGCTACGGGGAATGTCAAGTTCAAAACACGGTCGAAGAGTACAGAACTGCTTTGGGGGGGGCAAAATAACAGCATTGCGCCCGGTCCGATTGCGGACGGTCGTCGCGAGATCAACTGGGACGGCGGCGGCTCAACGACCACCGTCACGGGCACCCCGCTCACTAACTTCCAGGCAGCCCGTGGCGCCCTCTTCACCACACCGGGGACGGGATTTGTGCAAGCTCCGCTCGACGGTCTGGTGACGACCTTTGGCAACCAGACGTATGCAACCATCTTCCAGCCGTTCAGCCTCCAGCGGCTCTTTAGCCCCATCAACAGCAACGTCACCGAGGCGACCTTCTTCGTGCCTGGCCCCGATAACAATGCCAAGCCGGCGACGACGAAGGGGTTCGGCGCGGTCTTCACGGACGTGGACCTGCCGGATGGGAGCGGGCCCGGCAATAAGAACGGAAACCGCAAAGCCAGTACGTTGATCGAGTACTTCGGCGCCGATGGGGGGTTGCTCTACAGCAGCTTTGTCGCAGCCTCGCCGGGAGATAAAAGCCTGTCCTTCCTCGGCATCGTCTTCACCGACGCGCGCATCGCCCGAGTGCGGATCACGAGCGGCGATGCTGCGCCGGGGCCAAATGATGATGGGACGCATGACATTGCCATGATGGATGATTTCTTGTATGACGAGCCGCAGCAGATCCGTTGATGAACGTGGGGATGAGCGAGCCCTGCTTTGGCGGGGCTCGCTCATCGACATTCAGTCACCACGTCAATCAGACAGTTCGCTAATTCGCCGCTCCAGAAACCGACGCTCCGGCTCCTGTTGGGTGAGGTTGAAGGCTCGTTGGTAGGAGAGTTCGGGCGAGATGGTTTGGTGGTGGGTGCCGAGGTATTCCACGGGGTGGACGTGTAGTAGCGCGCACACTTATGATCCACGAGTTCGGGCGAACGCGTGCCGCTCAACAACGAGATTCGGCTGACGAAAGGTGAAGATGTTGCAGAAAGGCAGCCGAGAGAGGCTGTCGCCATTAAAGCGTGTGTACGATGCCCGATTACAGATAGCGGTGTGATAATGCCTTGCCGCTGTCATCAAATTCGTAGAGCAACGGCACGCCGGTCGGAATGTTCAGCTCTAAGACCTCTTCTTTCGATAACTGATCCAGCTCCATCACCAACGCTCGAAGACTGTTGCCATGCGCGGCAATGATGATGGTTTCTCCCTTCATCAGGTGCGGTTTGATCATTTTCTGATAATACGGCAACGCGCGCTCGGCCGTATCTTTGAGGCTCTCTCCGCCGGGTGGTTTCACATCATAACTTCGCCGCCAGATTTTCACTTGCGCGTCACCATACTTCTTGGCGGTTTCAGCCTTATTCAGTCCTTGAAGGTCTCCATACATTCGTTCGTTCAGCGCCTTGTCTTTTTCAATGGGAATATTCGTCTGACCAAGGGTTTCCAGCACGATTCTCAACGTGTCATTGGCGCGGATGAGAACCGAAGAGAAGGCTCGGTCAAAGGTAAACCCGCGGAGTTTCTCACCGGCTTGCTTGGCTTCCTCAATCCCCTTTGGCGAAAGCGGGACGTCCACCCACCCGGTAAAACGGTTTTCCAAATTCCATTGCGATTCCCCATGACGAAGCAAAACTAATCGAGCCATCGCCTAATCCTTCGCCATCAACGTGACCTTCTCATCAAGGACCAAAGAATACTGAATTGCCGTGTCAAGTCAAGTCTGTGACAACATGACCGCTTGCTTCGCCGGTCGACCGGGCGAGTGATCCAGATCGGGCGAGCCTTCTTGAATCATCTTCACCAGTGTCGCCAGGAAGATGATATAGAAAAACACGCCGACCCAGATGACATAGGGTTGGACCCCGCCCGACTCTTTTAGCGCGGTTTCTTGTGCGGCACGATCCATCCGGTCGGCTTTCCTGATGTCACCGCTGTGCTCCCGGCAATGCCAATAATACAGATAGTTCGCGGTTGCTCCCGCCATGATGCTCCAGACAATGCCTGCGGAAAAATCTCCCGTGAGATACGTCGAAATCATCGGGCCAACCGCATAGACCAATGCATGCAAATACATCTTACGGTACAAAAACCACAGGAAGGAGATGTAGAGAAACGCCGGCCAGTTCCACGAGAGAGCGAACTTTGGCTGGCCGTTCGACGAAAATTTCTTAAACACGGTCAGATAATGGTCGGCGTTGGAGCCGATAAATTGGCGCCACAGCGTCTCATTGTCCAGAACCGGCCGAGCGGTGGGAGTCTCAGAGGCGATCTCGGCGGCAGCCGTGGCTTCAGCCAGTTTGGCTCCGCACTGATGACAGAAATGGGCCTCGTCGGGGTTTTGTTGCTTGCACTGACTGCACATCATCATGGCGACGCAGCTTACCACACTCGGACCAGAAGGATATGGCCTATCACTCCTGGCTGATTGAGGAACTTGAGCAAGCGACTCCTGACGACAATCTTCCGATGCTCCGCTTATTGCTCTTCCAACCACCCCTGTGCTAGCTTTTCTTTCTTTCTAATGGGATACGTGGTTATGCCGAGCCAAAACCTGAGAGACGATGCCGACAAATATCTCATGCCGACTTATAGCCGCCAGCCGATTACGATCGTACGGGGGCGAGGCGCAAAAGTCTACGATCTGGAAGGGCGAGAGTACCTCGATTTTGTCGGTGGGATTGCCGTCAATGTGTTGGGGCATGGACATCCTGACCTCGTTCAGACCATCCAGCGCCAAGCCGTGCAACTGATCCACACCTCGAATCTCTACTATACTGAGCCTCAAGTGAAACTGGCAAAAATGTTGGTAGACCATTCGTTTGCCGACCGTGTGTTCTTCTGCAACAGTGGGGCGGAGGCCAACGAAGCGGCGATCAAGCTTGCGCGGCGGTACGGACATGAGCGGCATGGGCCCGACCGCTTTGAAGTCATCACGATGAAGAATTCGTTCCATGGCCGAACGCTGGCCACGCTCACCGCCACGGGACAGGAGAAGGTTCAGAAGGGTTTCGAACCGCTGATGCCAGGATTCGCTTATGCACCGTTCAATGATTTCGGTGCGATCGAATCCATGGTCAATGCGAGGACCGCGGCGATCATGCTGGAACCGATTCAGGCGGAAGGCGGCGTGTATGTGGCCGATCGGGATTATCTGAGAAACCTGCGTGACCTCTGTACACGACAAGACATCTTGCTCATTTTCGATGAAATTCAAACGGGCATGGGGAGAACCGGCACCTTCTTCGCCCATGAACAACTCGGTGTGAAGCCCGATATCATGACCCTTGCCAAAGGTCTCGCCGGAGGAGTACCGATCGGAGCCTGTCTGGCGAAAGAATCAGTCGCCGCAGCGTTTACGCCCGGCTCTCATGCGTCAACGTTCGGGGGCAACCCTTTGGCTTGCGCTGCGGCATTGACCGTCTGTCGGGTGCTGCTTGAAAGGGGCGTGTTAGATCAGGCCAAGCGTATGGGCGAGTACTTAGCGAAGGTGTTAGCGGACTGCAAAGATCGTCATCGAATCGTGAAGGATGTGCGAGGCCTTGGCCTCTTGCAGGGCATGGAACTGGAGGCCGACGCCCGAACTGTGGTGGCCGATGCGCTCGCCCGTGGCGTGTTGATCAATGCCGCAACAGAGCGGGTGCTGCGCTTTGTGCCGCCCTTGGTGATCACACAGCCTGATGTGGATAAGCTCATCGACCTCCTCGACATACTATTCACCCAGCGCCAGACAGCAGGAAAAGATTCACACCACTGATGGCCGTATCAGCCCGACAGAGAATCAGCGGCGGACGCTATGCCAAGGACTTGCTCGATATCGCGACGATGCCGCGACAGCAGGTCGTCGACTTGATGCGTTTGGCGACATCGCTGAAGAAGCAGCAGCGCCGGGGCACTCCGCATCGGTTGCTGCACGGGAAGACATTAGGACTGCTGTTTCAAAAGCCGTCGACAAGGACGCGCGTCTCGTTCGAGGCGGGGATGAACCAACTCGGCGGCCATGCGCTGGTCCTCCCCATGAGCGACATCCAACTTTCGCGCGGGGAGACGGTCTCGGACACGGCGCGTGTTTTGTCCCGTTACCTGGACGGGATCGTGATCCGAACCTACGACCATGCGATCGTCGAAGAATGGTCTGCAGAAGCTACGATGCCGGTCATCAACGGGCTGACCGACCATAGCCATCCTTGTCAGGCCTTGTCCGATTTGATGACGATTCAGGAGATCAAGGGCCGGCTCAAGGGACTCAGCCTTGCCTACATCGGCGATGGAAACAACGTGGCCAATTCGCTCATCGAAGCAGGAGCGAAGATGGGCATGCGCGTGGTGATCGGGTGCCCGTCCGGTTATCAGCCGGATCAACGGGTGATCGATCGTGCGAGAATGGAAGGACAAATCACCCGCGCATCCATTGAGGTGTTGGAGAATCCCCTTGTCGCCGTGAAAGAAGCGGATGTGGTGTATACCGACGTGTGGATCAGCATGGGCCGCGAGCGTGAGCAGGCACGACGATTACGGACGCTCGCCCCCTACCAGCTGAACAAACGGCTGCTGCAACGGGCAAAACCCGATGTCATCGTCATGCATTGTTTGCCCGCCCATCGTGGAGAAGAGATTACGGCGGATGTGCTGGACGGCCCACGGTCCGTCGTCATCGATCAAGCGGAA
Organism: Nitrospira sp.; assembly: GCA_025934915.1. Taxonomy (GTDB): domain Bacteria; phylum Nitrospirota; class Nitrospiria; order Nitrospirales; family Nitrospiraceae; genus Nitrospira_D. The sequence goes on along the minus strand of JAICWG010000069.1, from coordinate 7,725 downwards.
AATCGCCTGCACATGCAAAAGGCGATTTTGACCCAGCTGCTGAGCCAGAAGAGAACCGCCCGGTAGGATCCACCATGAAACCAAAAGCGATCAAGAAAATCGTCCTCGCCTATTCCGGCGGACTGGATACATCCGTCATCCTCAAGTGGCTTCAGGAAACCTATCAGGCCGAGATCATCGCGTTTTGCGCCGACCTTGGCCAGGGGGGAAATCTGAAGGCCGTCAAGGCCAAGGCTCAAACACTCGGCGTCAAGAAGGTCTACGTCGAGGATCTCCGGGAGACCTTCGTGAAGGATTATGTATTCCCGATGTTGCGCGGGAATGCGATGTATGAGGGCTGCTATCTCCTTGGAACGTCGATCGCTCGACCGCTCATCGCTCGTCGACAGGCTGAAATCGCGCTCAAAGAGGGAGCCGAGGCGGTGTCGCACGGCGCCACTGGGAAGGGGAATGATCAGGTGCGTTTCGAGCTGACGTACATGGCGTTCGCACCTCACTTGAAGATCATTGCGCCTTGGCGGGAATGGACCATGCGCTCCCGGCGTGAACTGATCGAGTACGCCGACCACCACAGCATTCCAGTGACCGCGACCAAAGCCAAGCCCTACAGCACGGACCCAAATCTGTTTCACATCAGCTATGAAGGCGGCATTCTTGAGGACCCCTGGGAATCTCCGCCGGATGAAATATTCCAGATGACCGTCTCTCCGGAAAAGGCACCGGATAAGCCGCAGGAAGTCGAGATCGAATACCGAGCGGGGAATCCCGTCGCGGTCGACGGCAAGAAGATGAGTCCTGCTGCCTTACTGGCTCATCTCAACAAGTTGGGCGGCGCGCACGGGATCGGCCGGGTCGATCTGGTGGAAAATCGCTACGTCGGGATGAAGTCGCGAGGGGTGTACGAAACGCCGGGAGGAACGATTCTGCACGTTGCGCATCGCGGACTCGAATCCTTGACGATGGACCGTGAAGTCCTCCACTTCCGCGACAGTTTGATCCCACGATTTGCGGACCTGATCTACAACGGTTATTGGTTCAGCCCTGAGCGCGAAATGATGCAGACGGCGATCGATGAAGCCCAGAAAGACGTCAGCGGCGTCGCACGGATCAAACTCTACAAAGGAAGCTGTACTCTGGCGGGGCGCAAATCAAAACAGTCACTCTATCGCCTCGATATCGCCACGTTCGAAGAAGATGACGTGTATAACCAGAAGGATGCGGAAGGCTTCATACGCTTGAACGCATTGCGACTGAAAATTCGCGCGCAGAGCAGGAAAGCCTCGTCCTGATGGTCAAGCGCAGGAACTATTTGAAGTCAGCCGGCGGTGGAGGGAAAGCCTGGGCCGGCCGGTTTCGAGAGCAGACCGATCCATTCGTTGAAGCGTTTACCAAGTCGGTGACGGTCGATAGTCGGCTCTATGGCGAGGACATCGCCGGGAGTATCGCCCATTGCAAAACGCTCGAAAAGGCTCGGATTCTGACGCGGGCAGAAACGCGCGCCATCGTCCGCGGATTGGAATCAGTCAAACGAGAGTTGGATCGTGGACGATTCGTCTTCTCACCTCAAGACGAAGATATACACATGGCCATCGAGCGGCGATTGACTGAAGTGATCGGCCCGTTGGGGGGCAAATTACACACGGGCCGTAGTCGGAATGATCAAGTGGCCTTGGATATTCGGCTGTATTTGCGTACTCAACTGGATGAACTGCATGACCGATTAACTGGATTTCAACGCGTGCTGGTCGCAAGAGCCGGTGCAAACCGCACCGTCATGATGCCTGGGTATACTCACCTACAACGGGCTCAGCCGGTCCTGTTTGCGCATCACTTGCTGGCGTACGTGGAAATGTTGGAACGGGACAAAGGTCGAATACGTGACGCGAGGGGCCGACTCAATGTCATGCCGCTCGGATCCGGCGCCTTGGCCGGTACGAACTATCCGGTGAACCGGCACTACACGGCTGAACTACTGGGCTTTCCCGCCGTCACCCAGAACAGCATGGATGCGGTTTCTGACCGCGATTTCATGATTGAAACAGCATCGGCCCTCTCGATTGTGATGATGCATTTGTCACGGCTGAGTGAGGAATTGATCGTGTGGGCATCGCAGGAATTTCAGTTCATCGATCTGCCGGACGCATTCTGCACAGGAAGCAGCATGATGCCGCAGAAGAAGAACCCCGACGTTCCCGAACTGGTCCGAGGAAAAACCGGACGCGTCTATGGCCACCTCATCAGTCTGCTGACCCTGCTCAAGGCTCTGCCGTTAAGTTATAATCGGGATTTGCAAGAGGACAAACCAGCTCTCTTTGATGCCCTTGATACCGTGATGGCCTCTCTCCAAGTGATGACGGAATTGATGCGCCGACTGAAAATCAACGGGGAGGCCCTGAAGCGAGCGTTGCAAGGAGGCGGACTTCTCGCCACGGAACTGGCCGACTACTTGGTCATGAGAGGCGTGCCTTTTCGCGAAGCCCACGGGATCACCGGACGAATCGTCCGGGCTGCGCTCGATCAAGGACGTGAGGTCACGGATTTTTCGCTTGAGGAACTTCGTGGATTTTGTGAACGGATCGAGAAGAGTGTATTTTCTCGGCTGACTATTGCGGCGGCAATCGATCACAAGGGACAAATCGGCGGGACCGCACGGGGACGAGTCGAGCAGCGAATCAAAGAGCTTGAGCGGTTACTGTCATGAGAGCTGTCGTCATTATTGTGTCGGTAGGGTTGCTGATTTCTTGCGGAGTGATAGGGTCACCGATCCCTCCGGAATACGTCGGAGTTGCGCCCACGATTGAAAAGCAGAAAAAACAACATGCCATCGAGACAGGGCGGCAAGCGACAGAATCAGCTGAACCGGACCCTACCCTGGGAGCCCAGGACATCGACCTGCCCCCATCGCAGCCGGTGGGAACACGGTAAATGGTATTGGATCTGATGTAATTGATGTAACCCAAGGAACCCACGCGATGCATAGCTTCGAATATCAGCACGGTGAATTGTACTGCGAACAGGTACCGGTCAGCCGCGTGGCGAAGGAGCTCGGAACTCCCTGTTATATCTATAGCCATGCAACGCTCGTCCGGCATTTCCACGCTTACGACAGTGCATTCAAAAATATCCCGCATGTCATCGCGTTTGCGATGAAAGCCAATTCCAATCTGGCCATCCTTCGCATAATGGCAAAGGAAGGCAGCGGCGCAGACATCGTGTCGGGCGGCGAGCTGTTCCGAGCCCTCAAAGCCGGCGTGCCGGCTTCCAAAATCGTGTTTGCCGGTGTCGGTAAATCACCGGATGAAATCCGTGACGCGCTGAAGGCCGACATCCTCATGTTCAATGTCGAGTCGTCGGCTGAGATCCATGCGATCAACGAGGTGGCGGCCTCGGTCGGTAAAAAGGCGCGGATCGCGTTACGGATTAATCCGGATGTAGACCCAAAAACACACCCTTACATCTCGACGGGGATGAAGAAAAGCAAGTTCGGTATCGCCTCGGATCGCGCACTGGAAGAATACAAAATGGCGTCCTCGCTGAGTCATACCGACGTAGTGGGCGTCCATGCCCACATCGGTTCGCAGTTGACGGACGTGACGCCGTTCGTCGATTCGCTCAAGAAGGTCGTGGCGCTCATCGATACGCTGAAGGGCCAGGGTATCAACATCCGTTACCTGAACATCGGAGGCGGGCTCGGCATTACCTATTCCGAGGAAAAGCCGCCGTTGCCCCAAGACTTGGCTGAGGCGATTTCGCCGCTCGTTAAAGATTTGGGGCTGACGCTGGTCATGGAGCCGGGCCGCGTCATCGTCGGCAACGCCGGCATTCTGCTAACAAGGGCGCTGTACGAGAAGGCCGGGGAGACGAAGCACTTCGTCATCGTCGATGCCGCCATGAATGATTTGATTCGACCGAGCTTGTATGGCGCCTACCACGACATTCGCCCTGTGAAAGAGGAAGCAATACGCCGGACTAAACAGACGGTGGATATCGTCGGACCTGTGTGTGAATCAGGAGATTTTTTGGCGAAGGATCGATTGTTGCCGAACGTCAAGCCCGGTGAGTTGTTGGCGGTCATGAGTGCGGGAGCATATGGCTTTGTGATGGCGTCGAATTACAACTCTCGACCTCGTGTACCGGAAGTACTCGTCAATGGCGGAGAGTTTCACGTCATTCGTGAACGAGAAACATGCGACGACCTCATACGAGGCGAGAGAATTCCGTCGTTCCTCAACGAAACGGAGTGAGAGTGAGCATGTTTACTGGATCACTTGTTGCTATTATCACACCGTTCAGACGGGGCAAAGTTGACGAACGTGCTTTGGCTGAGTTGATCGAATGGCAGATTGCCAATGGTACCAACGGCATTGTCCCTTGCGGAACCACAGGTGAATCAGCCACGCTCACTCACAGCGAGCATAATCGAGTGATTGAGTTGACGGTCGAGGTAGTCAGACGACGGGTGCCGGTCATCGCAGGAACCGGTTCAAACAGTACAGAAGAAGCCATCACGCTCACGAAACACGCGAAGCAGGCTGGTGCTGACGGCGCGTTGCTCATTACCCCTTACTACAACAAACCGACCCAAGAAGGACTCTATCGACACTACACGGCGGTTGCGGAGGCCGTCGACTTACCTCTGGTCTTATACAACATCCCCGGTCGCACCGGAGTCAACATGCTACCGTCAACGATCGCCAGGCTCTCAGCCGTTAACACGATTGTCGGGGTCAAAGAAGGGAGTGGCTCCGTCCAACAGGCCTCAGATATCGTACAGATGTGCGGTGACCGCCTAACCATGCTGGCTGGCGACGACTCCCTCACACTACCGATGATGGCAGTCGGCGGGAAGGGTGTGATTACCGTCACAGCTAATATCATGCCGTTGGAAATGGCGGCGCTGGTGAAAGCCTTCGCCGATGGGAGAATCGACGAAGCACGACGGATTCATTTTAAACTCTCTCCCCTCTTTGCGGCGTTGTTCTATGAAACCAACCCCATTCCGGTCAAAGAGGCCTTGGGACTCATGAAGAAGATTGACCCGGAACTGCGTTTGCCGCTCTGCCCGATGGGCCAGGACTCACGCGAGAAATTGATTCGCGTCCTCAAAGATGCGGCGTTGATCTAACTCTAGCAATATCTAGGCGCACGACAAGATGATCAAGGTCGTTGTAGCGGGTGCAGCTGGCCGAATGGGCTGCCGACTGGTGTCGCTGATCAAAGATTCTACGGATCTGATATTGACAGGGGCCCTAGAGGGGAAGGGGCATGCAGCGTTGGGAGAGGATGCGGGCGAGATCGCAGGATCAGGTCGTGCCGGCCTTCTGATCACGAATGATCTCTCCACTCTGATGGAGCGAGGAGAAGTTGTGATCGATTTTTCCGCACCCGCGGCGACACTTGAGCATATGCGGACGGTTGCTCACCATCGGAGAGCCATGGTAATCGGAACTACAGGATTTGCGGCTGTTCAACTCGACGAGTTGAGGTCACTGACCCAGCAGATTCCTTGCGTCTTTTCTCCGAACATGAGTGTCGGAATCAACCTGATCTACAAAGTCATCGACGAGATGGCTAAAACCCTTGGAGACGATTACGACATTGAGGTCATTGAAGCTCACCACAGGCTGAAGAAAGACGCGCCAAGCGGCACGGCCCTCAAGATTGCCGAAGTCCTCGCCCGGGCGGTGAGCCGAAACTTGAACCAAGTCGGAGTTTATGCCCGCAAGGGGTTGATCGGTGAGCGAACAAAAGAAGAGATCGGCATACAAACCATTCGTGCAGGCGATATCGTCGGCGATCATACGATTCTGTTCGGCGGCATGGGAGAACGAATCGAGGTCACACACCGAGCCAGCAGCCGAGATACGTTCGCCGGTGGAGCCCTGCGAGCCGCGAGATGGGTTGTCCGCCAGCCAGCCGGCTTATACAACATGATGGATGTCTTAAGCCTTCGTTGACTCCTTTTTCATCGCGTCACATCATCATAAGCAACCGGTTGTGTTTTCAACGAATACCCGACTACATACTTGCTTGCAGTGCGTTTCATCCACTGGCTCCTGCGCAAAGTGCAACCGATTGAAAAAGGCGACTCGGCCCCGCTGTCAAAATACTCTGCTGGTTGGGCTCTTCCTTGCGTAAATCCTTCGCGGATGAGGGCGTCAGGTTCGAGAGACTCTACGGCCAGATGGACTGGAGGTGCAGAAACTTCAACAACACCATGGCGCTCAGCGCGATCCAGATCTGTACCTGCCCCGCGTTTTCGCTGGTACCCACAAAAGTTTTGGTCTTGCGACCCGGCAATTCTGTCGAACTTAAGATTGGTGGCAGTTATGCAGAGAGGCGGAATTGTCCTTGAGTACACAAGACTTTTGGTGATTTCTGTCAGCGGCGTCGTAATCCGCTTGGCAGTCAATATTCGTCTGCAAAGTAGTAGCACTGTCTGAAAAGACATGTGCCATGACCCTGCATTAGACTGGAAGGTGCCTTATAAGCATCTCACAGTCCACGTCAGAAGGTGAGGACTTGAGGTTCGACGGTAGGATTAAGGATTAATGTCGAGCCGTGATCGGCCGAGGTTCCTGATCCGCTGCTTTCCGACGACCACAATTCAAACAGGCAAACACAGTGATCGCCAGTCCAGCGTCCAAATCCACCGCTCGCTCTGGTAGCATCGCCCCATGACATTTATCGCAAGTTTTCATGGAGGGCACTTTAGCACCATTGGATAGGGTAAGCCAATCCTCCTGAAGTACTGGATGGCACTGACAAGAGTCCCAATGGGACCTATGAACATAGGTCGTTTGTGCATGCTTCCATCAGTAATATCTCGCCACAAACCGCCGGTAGTTATCTTGACAGAACCCCACTGCTTTCATAGGATTGTGGTTCTCTTGCGAGAGACCACTATGTATAGATTAATCCTAGTTGTTTTGCTCCTTACGGTTCTCTACTTCTTGTTCCGACAAATGTTTCGGGGATTCACAATTCCGATTCGGGATGATCGAGAGAAATCGGCCACTCGAGCTCAAGACGAAGAACAAGACCAGATGATCGAGGATCCCGTGTGTCACATATTCGTGCCAAAGCGAATTGCCGTGATCGAAACAATTGGTGGACGGGAGTATTGTTTCTGCAGCCAGGAGTGTTCGGTGAAGTTCCGAAGTGAGCACCCTGTCTAACAGAGCATTCAGTAAGAACATGAAATCATTGCCGTAGAAGGAATCCAGCAGGTTCTTGCAACAAATTGGTTAGCAGCCTGAATAGGTATAGTCGGAAAGCTTCTCATCTTTGTCAAACTTGAGGGTGATCTGGCATTGATTGGGTGAGAAATTGAAGAGTGACTTCCCTGACGTTCCACCGGCAATACGATAGTAGGTCCAGATCTCACCACCAAAAAAACGAGATGCTTTACCGTCCGGAGCACCCCAGGTTTTTTCGAACCACCCCTTATTCTTTCCCTGAAGCTCGGCCGGTTTCAGTGAAGCCTCTAGGTATGGGTTCTTCCCTGAGCAGGATGAAATTATAAGGGAGAAGAGCAGCAACCAGAAAAATCGTTCCATCGTGATATCTCCTCTACGATCAATGGTCACCGTTCAATCAAAAAATTCTATCCTCCACTCGAAAACCTGTCAAACTTTCGTATCAACTTCTTGCAGTGAAGTTGAGTTCCCCATACAATGATCGATAGCAACGATATCGTCTCACGATCTCTTCGCTAGGAAAGGG